>DFZE01000009.1:0-12869 GCA_002382065.1 Desulfobacteraceae bacterium UBA4064 | reverse complement strand
GGAGTTTTCGTTCAAACACTAATTAGGCCATCCCCAACCGATAACGCAGCGAAATTATTTTTCTGAATGTCTGTAGTAACGCTCCCGGTAAGGTTCCTGGATGATCGGCCGGCATGGGGTGGTCTGCCAGGACATGACTGCCTGAATGTTCAAAATCCGGTCAAGCCGACCCTGGGCCTGCAGCCGGTGATAAATCTGATGCCAGGCGCATGGAATTTCATCGGCTTCACTGATTTCGCACAACCCGTCATGGGTGCCGCCGCAGGGTCCGTTAAAGAGGCTTTTGGCACAGCGGGTAACCGGGCAAATCCCGCCCGTATACCCCAGCACACACTCCCCGCAGGCCCTGCATCGTTCCTCATACAGTCCGACATCCCGATCAATGCCGATGGCGACGGTATTGACTGCCGGATATACCGGTTTATCCGGATACCGTTCGGCGAGCAACTGGGCTCCGGCTCCGCAGGCCATGGAGAGAAACGCATCATAATCCGCGGACACATCATCGAGCTCCGCCAGAAGGAGCGGGTTGCACTGACGCTCAACCGTATATCCCGCGATGCGTGCCGGGTTCTTCTCAAGTCCGAGATTCAAATTCAGTTCGGTACACAGAATTTGAACCTCCTTGTGTCCGCCGACCAGGCAGACGGATACACACCCGCCACAACCGACATTGAGAATTCTCCGATGGTGTCGAACGCATTCCAGTATTTCATTCAGCGGTTTTCGTGTCGCTTTGACCATGAGTTCGATGGCTCCATCCCGAAGTGTTTTCAAAATCCGGGAGCACATTCTGAGACCGGCAGATGCGTCGCACCAGTGTGATCATTTCCGGAATGTTGATCCCCAGGGGGCAGTAGCACCGGGTGCACAGCACGCAACGCCGCCAGGCGATATGGCACATGGTTTCAAGTTCCTCCCGCCTGACACGCCCTTTCTTTAGATATAATATCCCGAGGGTATGGATGAATTTGTGGGACGGCATATATTCGGGTCTTCTGTTCCTGGTCACGTACAGGAAGCAGCTCTCGGCACACAGCCCGCAATGGGCGCACACCCGGAGCGCCATCCGCATGGCAAATTTGTGCTTTTCAAGAAGAGCCCATATGGCGGCCCTGTTGATATCTTCAGAAATGAATTCTTTTGCGATGACATCGGTCTGAATCGCTTTTTCGGCCATGCCTATAACGGCAAACGGTTCTTTGGGGTGGCAGTCGATGCACAGACGGGGGCCACTCTCGCGTTTGGTTTTCCGGATTTGTGTGTGGCAGCCCAGGCACATCTCGTGAAAAACCGTCTGCAACTGGCAATTGGACCCGGGGTTGTGGCAGGTGGTGCATTGGGCTGCCGGCGACCCGTCCTCAAGCTCGGATGGATCCAATACGTTTTTTTTGTTCTCGTACCGGTGATGGCAGTCCAGACAATCGAAGCTGTTCATGTGGTTTCCATGTGAGAATCGAACGGGCTGCTGGCGTGAATGGCCGAATACCTTGCTGTGATTCAGCAGAATTTCATCCGGCTGAGCCCTCAGGGGCTCCGCCGGAACCAACACCGGGAGGATCAGATACGTCATGAATTTCAAAATTGGATGAATCACACATACCCCTTTTGGCAAGTCATTTCCAGATTCTGCGTCCGGGCCCGAAACTCAATTCTCCGGCCAGAATGATCCGAAGGAGGTCCAAAATGACTGACAACAGACATGACACATCGGATACAGTGGTCTGCTCCGGCGTGGATTGCCCGGAGGAAGATCGTTTTTCACAATCAACTTCCCGGAATACCGAAAATGAAAAAAAAATCAAAAAACTGGATGGACTTGTTCTGTCCGGATGATTTTTGCGAGATTCGAACGCCAACGCAACTTCCATGAAATGGGACGGCTGGCCGGGACACCAATTTCCGGTCAGCCGCAAACGGCTTTTTCAATTAACCCCGTTCAAACAGACTGTTTTGATTGGGCATGAGTCATAATTGCCATTCCCACCCGCCCCATCTCTGAGGTTGTGGGGGACGTGGCGTGGTGTCAAATTTTTTTCAACATAAAAATGATCCCGATACAACCGGACCAGGTTAAAGCCAAGCCCATGAATTCAAATTTTCTTACTCCGCCAATTCACAGTTTCGCAGGCCTGCCGATCTGCCTGCAGCTCGATGATCTGGAAGCGGATATCGCCATTGTCGGGCTTTATTATGTAAGTCCGTATCCGCAAAATCCGGCATTACCAGCCACCGGGGCGGCTCGGGAAACAGCCCCTGATGCCATCCGGCTTCAATCATCCAGATTCATCGACCATTTTGATCATTATGATTTTGACTTCAATGATATCCTTTTGCCCGATCAGCGGATTCGGTTGGTTGATTGCGGCGATGTCGACAGAAAAACGGGCGGTGATCGGCAAAATCCGGAACATATCCGCGCCGCGATCCGCACCATCCTGGACCGGGGCGTTGTGCCCATTGCTTTTGGAACGGATGAGTGTGGATTTATTCCCTATGTCCGCGCCTTCGAAGGCTTTGATGATCTTTGCATCATTCATGTTGACGCCCACATTGACTGGCGGAATGAACGGGATGGGGTTCGGGAAGGCTACAGCAGCGGCATGCGCCGGGCTTCCGAAATGCCCTGGGTCAAGTCCATGGCCCACGATCGGATTGCGGGGTATCGGCAGCGCCGGGCCGCAGGAGGTCACGGATGCGCGGTTATTCGGAAGCGTTTTCATCCGTGCGCGCGACGTTCACAAGAAAGGAATCGATGCGTATATTGACAAAATTCCGGTGGCGGATCACTACCTGATCACCATCGATGCCGATGCGCTGGATATGGCCAAAGCGCCGGGCGTACTCTATCCCAGCCCCGGAGGACTGACGTTTGATGAAACCACTGATCTGGTGCAACGCATTGCATCAAAAGGACGGATCGCCGGCATCAGCATGTTTGAGGTTCGTCCGGAGCGGGACATCAACGGTTTGACGGCATCGACAGCCGCACAGCTAATCATCAATTTCATAGGCACATTGGCGCATTCCCGCCAGATTGGGGGATGAACGCCAAATGGGTCAAAAAGCCCCGCCGGCCATTACGTCTGTCGGAACCCAATAAATCCGCATCTTGCTTGTCTTTTGATCCGTCTGCAGCGTTACATCCACCGGTACATCTACCGATATACACCATTGGGATGAGCCTTGCAGACGAACCAAAATCCGGTGGATGGAAGCCTCCTGGTGTGCCGTTCAGACAACAGTGCATTATTTTTCATGTCTTCCCGGCGGACATGAACCTCAACCCTTTATTCCGGAGCCATGATGAATGCCCAGGAAGGCGATTTTGTAACGGGTAATATTGGTTGCGACCGGGACTGCGGCATGGTGCGCCACATCAAATGTAACCCGGTCACCGATGGATAGTGATTTTGACCCGGAATGGATTTATGAATTAAATGATCAAAAAGGCCATGATCTCCGATTTTGGTGTTTTCCTGTTTTCCACCGATAAAATACGGGTCAGCATGTCAATTTTTCCTTGTTTTTATGCGTGATAAGTGACTTGCCCTTTGTATCTCCCAGTTGCACCCGAAAAATTCTCCCTTTGCCCAACTGACTTTGTGCCTCGATTCGCCTGCCCAACTCAGTCACCAACAACCGATGGCTGATGGACAGTCCCAGGCCGGCGCCAACACCGGATTCCTTGGTGGTGAAAAAGGGATCAAATATCTTTTTTTGAGTTTCAGAATCCATACCGCAACCGTTATCACTCACTTCCATCATCATTTCGCACGCTGGCTCTGTTTGCCAGGTTATCAGCAGTTTTACCCAGGAATCCACCTTATCGGCTGCCTGTGCTGCATTGATCAAAAGGTTCACCAGAATCTGCTGCAAAGCCAGGGGATCAGTGAAAATCGCCGTAAGTCCTCACGGACGCGACCCCACAAAAGGAATCCGGACATCACGATATTCCTGCAGACCTCCTGCAGATACGCCGCTTCGTCTGTGGCATGCATCTTGGCCGCACTGCGGCAATGTCCGCGGAAACGAGGGCTTCATCTTCAACAATCAAAATGGTGGAATTGCTCATATGGGAAACTTCATACTCGGATACCATTTTCATCCATGGGAGTGAACCACCCGATATCATAGCTGAACATTGACAATAACCCGGATTGGTTGATCGTTATGGATTATCAACTGAAAATGATGTCGCTTTCAAGATAAAAATGGGTCATCACGGATCATCGAAAAAACGTAACGGCTCAATAACCCGGGATGTCCGTACCGGGCCATTGCCCGTGAGCGCGCCCAATCGACTTCCTCGCCATTGGCCGTCCGCCAGTGACGGTGCGGCCTCGTGATACTCCGGATATCCTTCCAGTCCCGGCTTTACCGGGCATCATGTTTTATCGATCGAATACCATAAAGCTTTTTGGAGAAAATTGTGTTATTTTGATTCATCATCAACCATTGTTAAAAAAGGAGGCTGTCACATTGATAAAACAGGACAACTATACCTTTAACAGACTGGTCATCGCCGCCTACCGGGTTCCCTTCAGCCTGGTCAAGCGGCATCACAGGACAGAACCGGTTCAGAATTCCGGCGGGCTGGTATCCGCCATGCTGACCCTGTCTCAACGGATGGATGTCTATTTCAAAGCCAATTTTGCAAAAAAAATTGCATGGATCGGATGTTCAGACCATTCCGCTGAGGATTTTGCCGAACTGACCCCGAAGATGAAAAATATTGAAATTTATCCTGTCAATATTGATCCCAAAACCCACAGAAACTACTACAATGGCTTTTGCAACGATACGCTCTGGCCCCTTTTCCACTATTTCTCGTCCCTTTCGGTTTTTGATGATGATTATTTTGACAGTTATATCAAGGCCAATCAGCTTTTTTTAGATGCGGTTGAGAAGGCCATCCATCCGGACGATTTGATCTGGATTCATGATTATCAGCTCTTTTTGCTGCCGGGTCTGATACGCGAGCGTTTCCCGAAAGCCAATATCGGTTTTTTTCTGCATATTCCGTTTCCCTCATATGAAATTTTCAGGATGATGCAACCCGAATGGCGGGAGAAAATTCTGCGAGGCATTTTGGGGGCTGATCTGATCGGGTTCCATACCAACGATTATATGCAGCATTTTTTAAAAAACGTCCGCAGAATATTGGGATTTGAAACCAACCTCAGAAAAATTTCAACCGAAAACCGCATCATCAAGGTGGATGCATTCCCCCTCGGGATTGATTATGATAAATTCAATCAGGCAGCCCAGTCGCCGGCGGTCCAAAAGAACATTGCCACTATCCGGTCGGAAGTCGGAACAAAAAAGTTCATATTTTCGGTTGACCGACTGGATTATACCAAGGGCATTCTGAACCGGCTTCTGGGATTTGAATATTTTCTTGAAAAATATCCCTATTGGCACAATTGCGTCATCTTCAACATGGTGGTCGTTCCCTCACGCGACACCATTCCCCAATACAGGAAGATGAAAAAGGAAATTGAGGCAACGGTCGGCCGGATCAATGGCAAATACAGCTCCATCAACTGGAGACCCATTATCTATCAATACCGGTCGTTGTCTTTTGACAAACTTGTGGCGCTATACAGTTACAGCCACGTTGGCCTGATTACCCCGATTCGGGACGGCATGAATCTGGTGGCCAAAGAGTATGTGGCCAGCAAAAACGATGCGGATGGCGTATTGATTTTGAGTGAAATGGCTGGTGCGGTTGCCGAACTGGGAGAGGCCATCATCATCAATCCCAGCGATCGCAGGGAAATGGGTGATGCGATCTGCAAAGCGCTGGAAATGGACGAGGAGGAGCGGACACAGCGTATCCGCCAAATGCAGATACGACTGAAAGCCTATAATGTATTTGCCTGGACGAATGATTTTTTAAATCAGTTGGAACTCATAAAAAACGAGCAGAGACAAATGGAAGTCCGATTTATCAATACAGATATCGAAAAAATCATTATTCATCAATATCAACAGGCTCTGTGCAGAGCCATTTTTCTGGATTATGACGGTACGCTCGTCTCCATTACCAACCTGCCGGAACTGGCCATGCCGACATCCCGGCTGATTGAGCAGTTGCATCGATTGTCAGATGATTCCAAAAACACGGTGGTGATCAGCAGCGGCCGCCCAAAAGATTTTTTGGACCACTGGTTTGGTCACCTGAATCTCTGTCTTGTCGCTGAACATGGGGCGTTCATGAAAAGGCCCGGACAGGGCTGGACGGTTGAAATCGAACTGGAACAGGAATGGAAACAAACCGTTTATCCG
Organism: Desulfobacteraceae bacterium UBA4064; assembly: GCA_002382065.1. Classification (GTDB taxonomy): domain Bacteria; phylum Desulfobacterota; class Desulfobacteria; order Desulfobacterales; family Desulfatirhabdiaceae; genus UBA4064. The sequence continues at coordinate 6,578 of DFZE01000009.1, read as the reverse complement.
CTGATGCAGCGGTATGTCGAGCGCTGCAACGGATCGTTTGTGGAAGAAAAAGCGGCTTCTCTGGCGTGGCACTTTCGAAACACCGATGCTGATTTTGCGTTTGTCCGCCTGCAGGAGCTGAAAGAAGAACTCCTGGAAATGATGGTGAGCGAGCCATTTCTGCAGATAATGGAGGGACACAAGGTCATTGAGGTAAAAAAGAAAGGCTATGACAAAGGTGTGGCCGCGACGCATCTCGTTCAGCAGAAACCCGGTCTGGATTTTTTTCTTGCCGTCGGTGATGATCGAACGGATGAGGACCTGTTCAAAGCCCTGCCGCCGGATGCCGTTACCATCAAGGTCGGCGCCATGACATCCAGTGCAAAATACAATTTCAAAAAGCAGGATGATGTGCTGTTTTTTATTGATAATCTTCTGGAACAATGATTCAGGGCCTGTTTGACAATTTGTCTGGAACCTGCCAAATATGTTAAAATATGCCTCCAAAATACACGCATGGCAGGGTCCCCTCTGTATGCATAAGGCTGTCGGAAACAAATAAATCCACATCTTGTTTGTCTTTTGGCCAGCCTGCAATCCATTGGATTTATTTATTTCCGACAGCCTAAACTGAAGATGGTGTCGCAATGTTGAGAATCCGAAGAATACCTGACGATACCACGCGCGCCAACCGGGAGGTTCTGAGGCAGGTTCAGGAGATTTTGAAAGAGCAGTTCCCATTGGGAAAGACCATTGGCCGGCTCTAGCCGCCAACCTTGGTGGTCCAGGAGGGGGGATACCGGACCCGGGTTATTGGCATCAATGTCCGTCACTTTTTTACAGGACTCTGGACAAGCAGATTCCGGTCCTGAATTTATGGTTGCCGGTGTTGAACGGTTAACGGGTGATGCGCCTTTCCCCACGATGATGTGACGGATTCATGATTATGTTAAGATATTGGATGCCGTGGAAATTTTTGATCAAACACGCGGCCAGGGCATACGGGATCATCGACCCACTGACCTTTCTGGCACGGTTGCGGCAGTTTTCCCAACCGTCCGAGGTTCAGGAACCGATCGAACTGTTACGGGCGGGAATCGTTTTCCATGCCCGTGGACTCATCAACGCCAAAGCCATCCAGCACAATCTGGACTGGATCTGGCCGTATTGGGTGGGACGGCAGTTCAATCCCGATGATGCCTCGTTTATCCCACGGGCGTTTTCGTTCAGCCACATCAATCTGACCCATCGGAACTGGACGGCAGTGGGCCATCCGGACCTGCCGCTGTATCCCATTGTCGATCCCATGGGGTTGGTGACGCCTCTCCATGATGGCTGGTCCATCGATCTGTGGCTGGTGTCCCGGGATGGGGACATGCTCCTGCCGTCAAAAATTCGGAAGACGGAACAACGCCTGATTTTATCGCCCAATCTTCTGGTGAAAACAATTTCCCGTCAAAACGGGATGACACTGAAATCTGACGTAACGCTCGATATTCGCGATGACATGCCGGTTCTGGATATCGCGATTGCCGGGATGTGCCCGCAGGGGGGATGGCTGGTCGTGGCCTTGCGTCCGTACAATCCCGAAGGCATTCAATTCATCGAAAATATCCGGTATTCGGAAAGCAACCCGGGATGGCTGGTCAATTGGCACACCCTTGTGGAATTTGACCAGACGCCGGAAAAGGTGGTTTTTTCGAATTATACGGAAGGCGATGTCATTTATCAACTGAACCGGGCGGGAAGCGACCGGGATATCTCCTGCAATGTGGGAATGGCGACCGCGGCGGCCCTGTTTCCGCTTTTGGGGGGACAAGACGGATCGGTTCATGTGCAGATCCCCCTGGGTCGGGATATACCGAAAAAGAATCTTTTTTCCACACGACCGGTTCCCGGACCGATCCATGAATCATGGGAAAAGGCCCTGTCTTCCGTGGCGTCCCTGACCGTTCCCGATGAAAAAATACAGTTTCTCTATGATGCCGCCATCAGAACCCTGATCCTGCTTTCGGCCGATGATGTGTTATCGGGTCCATACACATATCGGCGGTTCTGGTTTCGGGATGCATGTCTGATGATCAACGCGCTCATTGCCATCGGCATGACCGACCGGGTATTCCGGCGCCTGGACACCTTTCCGGACCGCCAGAAACGGACAGGATATTTTCACTCACAGGAGGGCGAGTGGGATTCCAACGGCCAGGTTCTCTGGATCATGGACCGGTTTCAGCAGATTACCGGTCATTCGTTCAACCGCACATGGATGAGAGCCGTGAACAAAGGCGCTGAATGGATCATCCGGAAACGGATCATGAAACCATCGGCGAGCCCTCACGCCGGTCTTTTTCCGCCGGGCTTCAGCGCCGAACATCTGGGACCCAACGATTATTATTATTGGGATGATTTTTGGGGGGTGGCCGGGCTTCGCGGCGCCGCCCGACTGGCCGGGCTTTTCGATTATCCCGATCAACAGCAAACGTATGCATCGGAAGCGCTGGATTTTGAAAAGAGCATCTTCAGAAGCATCGACACCATTCCGGAGCGTCGTTTCTGGGGAGGAATTCCCGCTTCACCCTACCGGCGGATGGATGCCGGCGCTATCGGATCCATGGTGGCCGACTACCCGCTTCAAATTACCCCGCGCGGTGACGATCGCATTGTGAAGACCACTGAATTCCTGATGACCTATTGTTTTCACAAGGGTGCTTTTTTTCAGGATATGATTCATTCCGGAATCAACATTTATCTGACGCTTGATATCGCACAGACACTGCTGCGAAACGGGGATGACCGGTATCGGAAACTGATCCGGACAGTGGCGGATCTGGCGACGCCCACCGGGCAGTGGCCCGAGGCGATCCATCCCATCACCCATGGGGGATGCATGGGGGATGGTCAGCACGGGTGGGCAGCGGCGGAGTGGATCATGATGATCCGGAATCTGTTTGTTCGGGAGGAAGGAGAGACCCTGGTATTGGGTTCGGGAATGATGCCGGAATGGACGGCAAACGGCGCCTCCGCCGGTTTTGGACCTACAAAAACCCCTTTCGGCGCCATCAGCGTCCGTTTCTCAAAAAAGACCGATGAGGCCATTTTTGAAATTATGGCCGATTTCTCCAGGGCCGTAACCCGGCCGGCCGATATCATCATCGATGTTCCCGGCTATGAAAAGATACTGGTTGCGGATACGAATCAACACCGGTTTGTACTGAAGGAGTTATCAACATGAACATCTGCATGTTTACCAATACCTACCTGCCCCATGTCGGCGGTGTGGCCCGGTCCGTGTCCAGCTTTGCCGAAGATTTGCGGAAACGGGACCACCGGGTTCTGGTGGTGGCGCCCACATTTCCGCAGGACGATGCGTTACCGGGCGAAGAGACGGGTGTGCTTCGGGTGCCGGCGATCCAGAATTTCAATGGAAGCGATTTTTCCGTTCGTATCCCGCTTCCCTTCATCGTCGATCAAAAGATAGACAGCCTCATGCCGGATGTGATTCATAGTCACCATCCGTTTTTATTGGGGGATACGGCTGTCAGGACAGCCTATCGTCGCAATCTGCCACTGGTATTCACGCACCATACCCTCTATGAAAAATACACGCATTATGTCTCCCTGGATTCGGATATCATGAAACGGCTGGCTGTCCATCTCACCACCGCGTATGCCAATCTGTGTACCCGGGTTGTGGCGCCCAGCAGGAGCATTGCCGATCTGATTGCCGAACGCGGGGTAAAACCGCCCATCGTGGTGATTCCGACCGGGGTCGATGTTGATTTTTTTCAATCCGGAAATGGCGCTGATTTTCGACGCCTTCATGGTATCCCCCTGGATGTTCCGGTTATCGGTCATCTCGGACGTCTGGCTCCGGAAAAAAACCTGGAATATTTGACTGAAGCGGTCATTGACGCCTTGAAGAAAATATCCGCTAAAACCCGTTTTCTGCTGGTGGGCGCCGGCCCGAGCGAGAGCCGCATACTGGAAATGTTCACCGATGAACACCTCCAGGACCGGCTGGTGATGCCCGGAAAACAGAGTGGCCTGGATCTGTCCAATGCCTATAATGCCATGGATCTTTTTGTTTTTTCATCGAAATCCGAAACCCAGGGAATGGTTCTGGTGGAGGCCATGGCGGCGGGTATTCCGGTGATTGCCCTGGACGCCTCCGGAACCCGGGAGGTGGTGGCGGACAACCGGAATGGAAGACTTTTACCGGAAAATACATCGTCGCAGGTATTTGCGGAAACCATCATCAATTTTTTTGCAAACAGGGACAATGCCCATTCCTGGCGAAAAGCAGCCGCTTGTACTGCCCATGAATTTTCCCGGGATGCATCGGTTGAAAAGCTGATCGGGATGTATCAATCCCTGCTGGAGGAGAACGCGCAGAACGAATCGATGAAAAAGGATACATTTGATCCATGGGACAAACTGCTCATATCCCTGAAGACGGAGTGGGAAATCCTTTCTGAAAAAGCGAATGCGATCATTCATGTCGTACAGGAGGAATATTTGAAAAAATAGGCCAGTCTGTATGTATATCAAATATTCCGGATATCCCGCCACATCCAGACAACCCGTCCCACGCAAAGGCTGTCCCAGTCCAGATCTGTGACTTCCGGTGGGAAATCGGTCGGGTTGTCACTCACCAGGATAAATCCGCTTTTCCACTGCTGGACCCGCTTGATTGCCGCGATATTGTCTCCGCCCTGAGCGTAATTCACACAGAACACCTTCCGGTTTAAAAAATTTCGGTCATCGAGATCCACCACCACGATTGAGCCTTTGGAAATGGTCGGTTCCATCGAATAGCCGCCAGCCCTGAGGGCGGCAAGGTTGTGTCTGGAACATCCCCGGAGTTCCGGCTCATATACCACAACGGTTGAGGCGGGCTCTTCATGCGGATCAAATTCGACGCCATTGACGCCGGCTGCCAGTTTTCCGGATTCATAGAGCGGGATACCCCGATAATTTTCAGTGATGTCACGGCTGCATTTTGTATCGGTCCGGGAATTGATCTGCACAACCAGGGGCTGTTCCGGAGATGGTAACGGCGCGGGAGGGCGGCCGGTTTCCATTAGGGAACGGCCCAAACGCAAAAATTCTTCAAATGTATGGGCCAGCGATTGGGAAATCTGAATCTGTTTCCGGAATGATGCCGTCTTTTCCCGTTTAAAAATTTGTGTGATGTATGCATTTGACGTGGCTGTTGCCGTGGCCAAAAAGGATTTAAAGCCATATCCTTTTCGGGATGCTTCAAATTCCAGCGCCTTGATGAAACAATTATAAAGATATTCGGGCGACTCCGTTGTCATTTAAAATTAACTCCAGGTTAAATTTTTGACATTAAACCAATTTAAATAATTTTTATTGACTCATAATTAACTATTGGTTAAATAATAAACCATGATATTTGGAATTGAAATAAAAAACGTGTGCCCGGCGGATTTTTTTTCGGCCATCACAGGATAAACCGTATTCCGGCCCGGTTTCAAGCCGGAAGATGCATGAAGACAGGGGGGCGGTATGGTTGAGATATTGAAAGAGATTGCTATGGCGGCAGTAGCTGTATCGATATTCTGGGTTTTTACCATAATGGCGTTTCTGTTTTGAAAAAAGATGTCTGACAGGGGATGGATAATGAAAATGCTTCCATATTATACACACTTATCGTATAACTTGCGCCCATGAAATCATTCTAAAATGTCATCGGAGTTGCTCATGAAACCAGACGATACGACCATCTCCAGTATCCTGTTTCACCCCAGGCCGGAATATGCGGGCTTTGTGCCCGGGGGAATCCGGACCATCACCATATCCGGCAGTGCCAAGATCGGCGGATATCTCCATCTTCATCCGACAAGTGAAACGCTACTGCTGTTTTTTCATGGCAATGGCGAACTTGCCGCGGACTATGACGATATCGCATCCTTTTTCATCGATTCAGATGTTTCATTCTGGATTGTCGATTACCGCGGGTATGGCAGAAGCTCCGGTCTTCCGGCATACAGCCTCATGTTTGAGGATGCCACCGCCCTGATCGATGATATCCCCCGAATGGCCCGGGCCGTTGCCAGGACATTCCGGTACATTGTGGTAATGGGCCGTTCGCTTGGGAGTGCGTCTGCCATTTATCTGGCGTCCCGTCATGCCTCCAAATTGAGCGGCCTGATCCTGGACAGCCCGTATGCCAATGGACTCGAGCTGATTTACCGGCTGAGCGGTATTGCCATCAACAGGCAGAATTCGCCGGGGTTCATGGACAATATCGATCTCATGCGCACAGTCAGCCTTCCAACCCTGATCGTTCATGGAACGGTTGACCGGATCATTCCCATTTCCGATGCCAGAGCCCTGTACGACGCCTGCACAGACAAGATGAGATGCCTGGTGGAAATTGATGGCGCCGGACACAATGACCTGATGCTCAGAGGCGCCGACCGGTACTGGTCAGCGATCCGGAAACACATCATGCAAACCATTCCGACCCAAAATCATTATTTGAAAAGATAGAAACTTTCGGGCATGGGAAAGCTAACGGGCAGGAGCTCGGGGCGGGCACCCCGGGTTATTTATAGCTTTTAAGATAATGATTT
>DFZE01000263.1:23427-38239 GCA_002382065.1 Desulfobacteraceae bacterium UBA4064 | reverse complement strand
AAAATCTTTATCTTGAAAGCTATAGCAGATTTCATCCGTCTGACAACCATATTTTATTCCAAGTGTCAATATAAAAGACCGGTTGACCAGACAACCGGTCACGACCAAAAAGGGGAGATGACCATGAGCAGAGTACTGATTATCGGAGCAGGGGGGGTCGGCGGGGTTGTAACCCATAAATGCGCCCAAGTTCAGGAGGTGTTTACCGACATCATGCTGGCCAGTAGGACAATTGAAAAATGTCAGGTCATCCAGAATCAGATTGACCGGCCGATTGACATTGCCCGGGTGGATGCGGACAACACGCCGGAGCTGGTCCGGCTCATCCAGGGCTTCAAACCCGATCTGGTGATCAATGTGGCGCTGCCCTATCAGGATTTGACCATCATGGATGCCTGTCTGGAAACCGGAGTCGATTATCTGGATACCGCCAATTATGAACCCCGGGATGAGGCAAAGTTCTGTTACAAATGGCAGTGGGACTATCATCAGCGATTTGTGGACAGGGGCATCATGGCGCTGCTGGGCAGCGGATTCGATCCGGGTGTCACCAATGTATTTTGCGCCTATGCCAAAAAGCATCATTTTGACGAGATTCACACCGTGGATATCATGGACTGCAACGCAGGCGATCATGGCCATCCGTTTGCCACCAATTTCAATCCGGAAATCAACATCCGGGAAGTGACGGCAAAGGGGAAATACTATGAAAACGGCCAGTGGGTGGAGACCGATCCGTTGAGCGTCCACAAGACCTTTGATTTTGCCGGCATCGGCCCCAAAGAAATGTATCTGATGTATCATGAGGAAATGGAATCTTTGGTGAAACATATTCCGGGCATTCGCCGGATGCGGTTCTGGATGACATTCGGTCAGGAATATCTGACCCATCTGCGCGTTCTGCAGAATGTGGGCATGACCCGGATCGATCCGGTCCGGTTTCAGGGTGTGGATATCATCCCCCTGCAGTTTTTGAAGGCACTGCTGCCTGAACCATCCAGCCTGGGTGAAAACTATCATGGAAAAACAAATATCGGCTGCATGATCGAAGGCCTGAAAGATGGAAAACCGGTCCGGTACTATGTCTATAACATCTGCGATCATGTGGCATGTTATCGGGAAATAAAGGCCCAGGCCATTTCCTATACCACAGGCGTTCCAGCCATGATCGGGGCCATGATGATATTGACCGGGGCCTGGAAAAAAACCGGGGTGTACAATGTGGAACAATTTGATCCGGATCCGTTTATGCAGAAACTGGGAGTATATGGCCTGCCATGGATCGAAACATTTTATTGAATCCAGCGGTTCCGTCGCCGTGTTATATCGTTTACGAGTCCGCGATTGACGCCAATCTGAAGATTCTGGATTCGGTTCAGAAACGGACCGGCGCCAAAATCCTTCTGGCGCTGAAGGGCTTTGCCATGTTCAGCCTGTTCCCGCGGATACGGGCGGTTCTGCATGGCATAGCAGCCAGTTCTATCGATGAAGCCCGACTGGGTTATGAGGAATTCCAAAAGGAAGTCCATACATGCGCCCCGGCATACCCGGACGCGGATTTTGAAGGGCTTTTGACCTACAGCGATCATATTACCTTCAACTCCTTCACCCAGTGGGATCATTTTCGGCCGCAGGTTCAGATGCATCTCAAACCGGTTCGATGCGGCATCCGGGTCAATCCCGAGCATTCCGAGGTCAAAACCCCCATCTACGATCCATGCGGACCCTGTTCCCGGCTGGGCGTCACACGGGACCGGTTTGATGACAGCAATTTGGGGGGCATTACAGGCCTTCATTTTCATACGCTCTGTGAACTGAATGCGGATTCCCTGGAGCGGACGCTCCTGGCTGTTGAAGAAAAATTCGGGGCTTTTATGGATCGCATGGGATGGGTCAATTTTGGTGGGGGACATCATATCACCCGAAGCGATTACGATGTGGACCGGCTGTGCCGGATCATCACGGATTTCAAAAACCGACGTGGCCTGACAGTCTATATGGAGCCTGGAGAGGCCATTGCCCTGAACACCGGGGTCATGGTAGCAACGGTGCTGGATATCATTCATAACCGGATGGATATTGCCATTCTGGATACCTCGGCGGCCGCGCACATGCCCGATGTTCTGGAAATGCCATACCGGCCGGAAATTGTTGGTGCAGGCCAATCCGGAGAGCATGCCCATACCTACCGACTTGCCGGAATGACCTGTCTGGCCGGGGATGTGATCGGAGATTATTCATTCCAGGACCCCCTTCATATCGGCGACCGGCTGATATTTCTGGATATGGCGCATTATTCCATGGTCAAGAATAACACCTTTAACGGGATTCGTTTGCCGTCCATCGGAATTATCGATACAACCAACCAGTTCCATCTGGTGAGACGCTTCGATTATCCGGATTACCGGAACCGGCTGTCGTGAATGCTGTGCCAGCCTTCCCTGTTCGGAAACAGGAGAATTTTATCCGGGTGAAGCGGGGCATTCAACGTTTCGTATTTGACCGTTTAACGTACGCCTTTGGGCCAGGGCTTGACGAAAACGGGAAATCATGTCATTTTGTGTATCAACCGCCAATATGCATGTATATTAGTGCCTGAACGGAAAACGTTTTTCTGTATCAAAAAAATCGAAATTCGAAGCACGAAATCCGAAACAATGACCAAAAGAAAAATGTTCAAAACAGTGTATTGACGGATATATCCTTTTGGTCATTCCAAAATTTGGATTTTGAATTTGTTTCGATTTTCGGATTTCGGTATTCGAATTTTGTCTGAACAGGGATTTTCGTTCAGACACTATATTAACAGGAATTATGCAGATGTACACAAGATGCCTTCATTTGCCTGAAAGGCCCGGTCAAAGTTTTTTTCTTTGGGGGCCGCGACAGACCGGTAAAACAACCCTGCTGAAACACTGCTATCCGGATGCCTTTCGAATCGATCTGCTCAAAACCGATGAGCTCATGCGATATATCCGGTCGCCGTCCCGTTTTCGTGAAGAGGTTGCAGCGCTGCCACATGACCGGTTGGTTGTCGTTGATGAAATTCAGAAGGCGCCGGTACTGCTGGATGAGATCCACTACATGATTCAGGAATGGCAACGCGTTTTTGTGCTGTGCGGTTCCAGCGCGCGAAAAGTCAGGCGGGGGCATGCCAATCTCCTGGGAGGGCGGGCGATTCGATATGAACTGCTGGGTCTGGTGGCTCAGGAGTTGGGGGATGTTTTTTCCATCGAACGTTTTGTCAAAACAGGCCCCTTGCCCAGTCATTATGGTGAACAAAATCCGGGTCTGGCCATTCGCGCATATGTGGATGATTACCTGCGTGAAGAAATTCTGGAAGAGGGGCTGACCCGGCGGCTCCCGGTTTTTTCCGATTTTCTTCGGGTGGCAGCCATCGGAGACACGGAAATTGTAAATCTGTCAAACATCGCCCGTGAAACCGGAATTGCCGTTTCCACAGTCCGGGACCATTACGGCATCCTGACCGATACCCTGATGGGCGCCTTCCTTCCAGCATTTACGTTGCGCCCCAAACGGCGCACCATTCAGTCTCCCAAATTTTATTTTCGGGATGTGGGCGTTGTCAATCATCTCGCCCGTCGGGGTGAAATCAGCCCCGGATCGGAACTTTTCGGCAAGGCGTTTGAAAACTGGCTGTTCCATGAACTGTCTGTTCACGCAAAATACAGCCAACTGTTTTACGATCTCTCCTACTGGCGGCTTTCCAGCGGCATTGAAGTCGATTTTATTTTGGGACCGGGCACGGTCGCCATTGAAGCTAAGGGCAAATCCAGAATCAACCCGGGGGATATGCAGGGATTGATCAATTTCCGTAAAGATTTCCCGCAGGTCAGGACGTTGATGATTGTGTGCCTGGAAAACAGGATGCGAAGAACCGGTGATGGAATTGATATTGTTCCGTATCAGGAGTTTACCAGGCTGCTCTGGGATGGACAGTTGACACGGAAAATCTGAATGCGGTTATCAGGCGTTAAAACAGTCCCTGTGTGATCATTTCGACATCCGTCAGAGAAACGGGCTGAATGACAGCCCTGCCGATGCCTGCCGGCAGAACAACATGGATGGTGTTGCCCTCCCGTTTTTTATCCTTGCGCATGGCCGACAAAATGGCGTTGCGATGGCCGGTGATACGGGTGGGAAGATGCAGATTGGTCAGAAGGGTGTTGATCCGGTCGGCATCCCGTGCAGGTAAAAGGCCCTGTTGCACCGCGATACGGCTTGCGGCAACCATACCGATGCTGACCGCCTCACCATGAGGGATACCGGTTGTTTTTTCAATGGCATGGCCAATGGTGTGTCCAAAATTGAGAATCCGGCGCTCACCTTTTTCCGTTTCATCCCGGCCGACAACCCCGGCCTTGATGACAACGGAATCATATACCAGCTTTTCAATCACATCCGGTTCCAGTGCAAGGGCTTCGGGCCAGTGTTCTTCCAGATAAGCAAAGAGATCGGCATCCGCAATGATGGCGTGTTTGACAATTTCGGCAAAACCGCATGACAGATCCGGTTTTGAAAGGGTGCGCAGCAGGTTCATGTCACAGATGACAAACTCCGGCTGGTTGAAGACCCCCACCATGTTCTTGAATCCGCCGAAATTGACACCGTTTTTTCCGCCCACACTGGCATCCACCTGTGCCAGCAGGGTTGATGCCACAAAGCCGAACGGCATCCCGCGCATATATGTGGATGCCACAAATCCGGTGATATCACACACAATTCCGCCGCCAATCCCCACGATCAAGGTAGATCGGTCCGCTTCCAGTTTCACCAGTTGCTGATATATCCGGTTGACCGTATCCAAGGTCTTGATGGCTTCCCCGCAGCCGATGACAATAACCGGGTGCCCGGGGAAATCCTGCCGGTACAGATCCATCAGGTGATCATCCGTGATGATAACAGCCCGACGGCCACGGATATGGTATTCAAGTTGATGCAGGCTTTCTCCCACCAAAATGGTGGATTTGCCGGTTTTGCCCTGGATGTGACATGTTTTCATGAAACGCTTTAAACCCCGTGCAAAAATTTCAGAGTGCCATGCTTTTTCAATATAACACAGAAACATGGCGCTCTGAAATTATGAGGTGAATGAATTCAAATCATGAATTGGGACAGGTACCAGTGCCCGGACCATATCCCGATCCATCTTTCGGCCCGTTTCCGCCGTTACCGGTTCCATCTCCGGGTCCATATCCCTTGCCATTTCCTTTACCGGCAAACATCCATCCGCTGTCTGGAAGGGAAGACTGGATGTCGCAGTCACCATTTGTCGACCCATTGCCGGTGCCATCTTTTGGGCCACTGCCACCGTTGCCGGTTCCATCTCCGGGGCCGTTGCCATTGCCGCCGCCTTTTGAAATCACGACGTCATTCATGGAAGATGATATGGATGCGGATGCCTGTGAAATCAGAATACATGCGCAGGCCATAACAGCCAATACGAAAAGACCTGCTCTGTGAATTTTTGTCATGAAATTTCTCCTGTTTTTGATGATAAATGATTGATTGAACAACTGTTGATTTAAAAAACCGGTTTTTTCAGCAATCGCGCTTGCTTTTGGTTATATAACGCCCCGGGCTTCAAATCGTTACAGAATTTATTTGATTATTTGATATTCAACTATTTTCGGCCACCACCCGAACCACCACTGCCTCCGGAATCACCGCCTCCTGATGAACCGCCTCCCGAACCGCCGCTGCCTCCGGAATCGCCGCCAGAGTTACCACTACCGTCACCAGAACCCCCACCGCCTTCTTCGCCGGATGTATTGCCGTGTCCCTGGCCGAATCCCTTTTCGGATTCCGATTTTGTTACACCTTTCATCCGGTCTCCCTGCATCATGCCCGGGATATTCATGGGGTCGCCCCTGCGGTGATTCTGGAATTCTTTCATCAGGTTGGCAGCCAGTTTATCGGGTCGGTTTGTCCGGCTCTTCAGCATGAAGTGTTCACGCAACTGCCGCATATCATCCGCTGTAGCCCCGCATTGCAATGCACGTGTCAAAACACTGTTTATGGATTGAGAGGGCGTTCCCAGTCTGGCCATATCCCGTGCCGACATCAGCGTGGTATGTGCCAATTCATTCATGCCAGAGCCTTTCCTGCCACTGCTTTCTGATTTGAGCGTATTCAGTATCTCCTGAAGGGACTCGGACAACAGACCCGCAGCCATGCTTTCCGCAGCCAGATTTCCCAGTTTTACACGATCGGCTTTTGGAACCGGAATCGCCCTTTCCGTTTCTCTGTAAGCATGGCCATATCTGGCCAGCACTTTTTCCAGAGCGGCTGCAATTTGTGGTGGTGGAATCTGTTTGGCCAGTCCCTCAAATGCCTTGTTCAGAATCGGTTCCACCGGAAGCTCCTGATCAATGGCGGATTGCATCAGCGCATAAATTTTCAGAATCGTGCCCTGATCACTTCCGGCATTCATGAGTTGACCCGTCAGCATGGTCACGTCCCCGGATGAAATCCGGTTTTCAACCAGTTTATTGGCTTCTGGTCTCAGGTTTTCGGGAATCGATTCCAGTGGCTGCGCAAATCCATTATTTTTGCAGAAGATAAGGATCAGGCATATGAAACAGAATATCGGGACTGCCAAACCGCCAAATGGTTTACCATCACTCCCCGATTTCATCATGGCACCTCCTCAGGGATAAAAACACAAATCCGGTTACCCCATTCATCGATCTCGGTAAACCGGCAGTCATTCAACATTGTTTTCCCATCCACCTCGAAAAAATAGGTGAATTCGTGATCAGACACCAACTGAATTTCCCAGCTTCCGGATTGATTCGGTTTCATACTGACGCTTTCATACCGGTTGAGAGATGATAATAATGTCACATGATGGGCATCGGGTGCATGGATCGTCAATCGAATGCCATCATTTGACCCGGTCGAAACGGCCCGATAAGGACATCCCGAAACAGTCATCACTACCATCCCCAGCAGAAATAACCGGATAACCATTTTCATATTCCAATCCGGATAATGGAATTGACACTCCCGAAATCATCTTCTTCCTGAAGCAGAGAGGTCGGGTCCGGACGTTTTTCATTGCCATCCAGCAGGTAACTGTAGCGGTACTCTCCGGGCTGAAGGGCGACCGATAGCTCCCAATACCCATTCTGGCCGGCCGGTTTCATCGACAGCGGTTTCCAGTTTGAAAAACTTCCGGCTATTTCCGCATGATTGACCTCAGGTGCAAAAATGACAAACCGATGGGAAACCGGTTGAATGGTGACATCCGGCCATAACAGAAAAAGTGTGACAACGGCGGCAGCCAGCCCGGCTGAGAACGATTTCAGGAAAAATTTAAAGGATATCCGTGGTTTTGTGGAAGACAATTTCAGCATGGGGCGACTTACCGGTATTGGCATGACCAGGATTTTTTCCTGTTGCAGAAGTCCCAATGTGTCTTTGGTAAAAACCGGATCAGACTGGATGGTTTCCACAAACAGAACTTTTTCATCCAGATCCAGTTCGTCATCGATAAATTGGCTGACGAGTTCATCGTGCATGGGATTGCCTTTGGGTCAGGTCTCTTAATTTTACTCTGGCTCTATGAATTTTTACTTTGACATTGCCCTCGCTGATTCCCATGATTTTACCGATATCCAGATACGTCAGATGATCATCTCCGGAAACAAGGGCCAGAATTTCCCGTTCATCCGCCTTGAGTTCCTGCATTGCCTGAAGCATGGCCTGAAACTCTGCCCGGTTGGACAGTTCCTGATCCGGAGTTGCCCGATCGTCAATGGTATCATCCACCAATTGTGTCAGTCGTCGGCTGCTTCGAATCGAATCAATGGCCATGTTCCGGGCAATGCGATACAGAAGCGGCGGTTTGATATCGTCATTTCCATAATGTTCGACATATCGCAGAAATGTTTCCTGCATCAGGTCTGCGGCGAGATCGGTGTTGGCACTCAGTCGAAGAAGATATCCAAACAGCTTTTCCCGGCTATGTCGATAATAGGATTCGATATCTGTCATGGAGTTATGTCAAGAGGTCATGTCCTTTTACAATATAACGAAAATAGGGTAAAAGGGTTACAGTTTATCGTGAAAATAGAAAAACAGAATTCAGAAGACAGAATTCAGAATAAAAAAGTATATGTCATTTTCATAGATGGGGATGAATCATCCGGAATGATTCATGAGCGTTTATCGTGAAAATTCAGAATTCAAATATGAATAATGAATATCAAGATACAGCACAGCCGCCTGGCCATCCGACGGCTGCTCTGCCGGAATGCTGGTTGCGGCGCCTTCAGTCTTCAGCCTCCAGTCTTTTTCCTTTCTGATGGCGATCCCCGCGATCACGGACATTTGCATTGAACAGATGTATTCCATATTACTGCATCTCTATTATTGCAATGATGGATCAAGATCAATATGATTGTATACGACAGCAAAACATTACCAAAATCATCACAGAAAAAATCATGACCGTTACAAAAAATGAAAGATTGACCGGATGCCACTCATCAGTCTGAAAAATATCTGCATGGGATTTGGCGGCAGCCTGCTTCTGGACCATGTCCATCTTCAGATTGACCGGGGCGATCGTGTGTGTCTTCTGGGCAGAAACGGCACCGGAAAATCAACACTGATTCGCCTGATCAATGGCGATCTGATACCGGATGCCGGGGAAATTCAAAAACAGCAGAACTTGCGGATTGCCATGCTTTCCCAGGATGTTCCACAGGGAATCACCGGTTTGACAGCGGATATTGTGTGTGCCGGGCAGGAAAACCCGGACATGACAGGATCGGGTCCGATTGAAATCGACTGGAACAGACGCCTGGTTGCGGAAAAAACACTTTCCCGCATGAATCTCAATCCCCAGGCCGGGTTTGAAACGCTTTCAGCGGGACTCAAGCGCCGCGTCATGCTGGCGAAAGGATTGGCATTGGATCCGGATATTCTGCTTCTGGATGAACCGACCAACCATCTGGATATCGAGTCCATTGCCTGGATGGAGGATTTCCTCCTGAAGGATGGCAGAACCCTGTTGTTTGTCACCCATGACCGTCTCTTTCTTCAGCGCCTGGCAACCCGTATCATCGAGCTTGACCGGGGACATCTGACAGACTGGTCGTGTGATTATCCGACCTTTGTGGCGCGCAAACAGGCCAACCTGGATGCGGAGGCCGGACAACAGCGTCAATTTGATAAAAATCTTGCCAAAGAGGAGGGCTGGATCAGGCAGGGCGTCAAGGCGAGGCGTACCCGAAATGAAGGACGGGTCCGCGCCCTGGAAAAAATGCGGGAGGAGCGACGCAACCGGCGGGAACGCACGGGATCGGTTCGATTGCGGGCACAGGAAGCCAGGCGTTCGGGAAAACTGGTGATCGAGGCAAACACGGTTTCGTTTGGATTTGAAAACGGTAAGCCCCTGATTCAGGATTTTTCCACTGTAATTATGCGTGGCGACAAAATCGGCATCATTGGCCCCAATGGTTCCGGAAAAACCACGCTGCTTCGTCTGCTTCTGGGTCAACTGGTGCCGGAAACAGGGGATATCCGGCATGGCGTCCACCTGGAAACCGCCTTTTTTGATCAACTGCGAACCCAACTGGATGAAAACCGGACGGTTGCCGAAAATGTGTGTGATGGGAATGATACTATCGTATTCAATGGAAAAAGCCGTCATATCATGGGGTATCTGCAGGATTTTCTGTTTTCTCCGGATCGGGCCCGGTCACCGGTCAGAATTTTGTCCGGAGGAGAACGGAACCGGCTCCTGTTGGCGCAACTTTTCACAAAGCCATCCAACCTTTTGATCATGGATGAGCCAACCAATGATCTGGATACCGAAACACTGGAACTGCTGGAAGAACTGCTGTTTGACTACCCCGGGACTCTTCTTCTGGTCAGCCATGACCGGGCGTTTTTGAACCATGTGGTGACCAGCACCCTGGTTCTGGAGGGAGAAGGAAGCGTCAATGAATACGTGGGGGGATATGACGACTGGGTGCGTCAGAGACAGAACTTTGGGTCTTCAGCGACACAGATGGAAAAAACCGATGTCAAACCGGAAAAAAAGAAGCCGGTGCGTGACCGCCGACAGATATTGAGCTTTTTGGAAAAACGGGAACTTGAAGTCCTGCCGCAACAGATTGAAACGCTTGAATCCGAGCAGAAGACGCTGTATCAGGCCATGTCAGATCCATCTTTTTACCAGAAGGCAGGTGGTGGGATTGTGGCGGCCACTGCCCGACTGGAGGCGCTGGAAAAGGAAATCGATGCCGCATGCCGGCGTTGGGAGTATCTGGAAACACTGAATACGGCTGAGCCGTAAAACGACAGGGCCCGGAGGTTGGATAAGCAGGGTCGGAGGGTCAGATGGTAGAGACAATGCCTTGTCTCTACCGATGGAAATCGCGGATTGTGACCGTTCAAAGTATATAGATCAAAAGTATCGATTTACATTTTTTATCAAAAGTTGTAAGCAGTGAACGCTTGCTCCGGGTGTTCACCTGACTCAGGTAAAGAGATGAAACTCCGGCCTTGATCATCGTTTCAGCCAGAAAAGCCAGTAGTCAGTAGCCAGAATAAATATGTAAAGTTTTGAATGTTGAATTAAGGAAATGAATCATTTTTTAATAAACGCGCGAAGCGCAACCGCCATTCAAAATTCAACATTCAAAACTCAACATTCTGTATTCTGTATTCTGAACATGGCCGGATCGATGATCATGGCCGAAACTCCTGACCGGATTTTCTCAATACGAAATAATAACCCCAAAATTTCTGACGAATGGTTACCGGATTGACAATGCTTGATGACTCCAAAAAATATGAACGTCTTCGTCAGGATATGGTCACCAGGCAGATTGAGTCCCGCGGTATCACGGATCAGCAGGTCCTGGACGCCATGCGGAAGGTCCCCCGGCATTTTTTTGTCAGCGAGGCGCTGGCGGATCAGGCATATGGCGATTATCCACTGCCAATCGGCGAACAGCAGACCATTTCACAGCCGTTTATTGTGGCGGAAATGACCCAGGCACTGGCTCTGGGAAAAAATGACCGGGTGCTGGAGATTGGAACGGGGTCCGGATATCAGGCCGCGATTCTGGCAGAAATTGTTCATCGGGTTTATACAATCGAGCGCATTTACAATATTTTTAAAAAAACCCGCATGCTGTTTGATCTTCTGAAATATCATAATATTGTTACCCGGTATTCGGATGGAACCGCCGGGTGGCCGGATGAAAGTCCATTTGACGCCATTATTGTCACAGCAGGATCACCCTATATTCCGCAGCCGCTGCTTCAGCAACTGGCGATGGGCGGCCGCATGATCATTCCGGTAGGCGATCATTTTTCCCAGGAACTGATCAAAATTGTCAAGGATGAAAAAGGTTTTCACCAAACCGACCTGGGTGGATGCCGGTTTGTAAAATTGGTTGGCGAGCATGGATGGAAAGAATCAAATGAATATGTTTCGAAAACTGTATGACTGGGTCCTTCACTGGGCAGAGACCCCTTATGGCGCATGGGCCCTGTTTATTGTGGCATTTGTTGAATCGTCCATTTTTCCCATACCGCCGGATGTGCTGCTGATTGCACTGGCCGTTGCCATTCCGCAGAAAGCATTCAAATTTGCGCTGATCTGTTCAGTTGGATCGGTTCTGGGAGGATGGCTGGGGTATTTGATCGGGTGGCAATTCATGTCGGTCATTGGTGAGCCGATCATCCGGATGTATGGATTGACCGGAAAAGTGGATTATATTCGTGAACTGTATCAGCAGTATGACGCATGGGCCGTTGGTATTGCAGGCTTTACACCGCTTCCTTACAAGATATTCACAATTGCAGCCGGTGCATTTGACATCAATTTCGGGGTATTCACCATTGCCTCCATTCTGTCCCGATCTGCCCGTTTTTTTCTGGTCGCCGGTCTGATCCATGCATTCGGACCTTCCATACAATCTTTTATCAACAGGTATTTTGATATGCTGGCTGTTGGATTTACAGCATGCCTGATCGGCGGATTTGTGTTGGTGAAATATATCATGTGACCGACATCCTATTCCGGGCTCAGGATCAGCAGAATGTTGTCATGGGGATTCAGTGTCCCGACAGGGCTTTTTGATGATGCCGGGTGCGCATCGATTCGGAATGCATTTTCAGTGGATTCCAGATCGCTTATGGCATTCAGGATATCCCTTCCGGTGACAATGATCCCCAGCTTTAAAATTAGAGGGCCAATTTCAGCCGCCATAAAATTGAAAAGACGAACAGTGACACAACCGGTTTCTTCGTGCATCCCGATTTTGGACGATGTATCGGTTATCCCGGCACGAAGTGTCGCGTATTTTCCACCTTTTCGAAATGTGGCGCCAACAAGACCCGGCATGGCTGCCGAAAGCGCCAGCGTCGATCCGTTTGCAATGACGGATTGTTCCGGTGCATCGATGGCTTTCCCATCCAGAAAAATGGTCTGAATCCGGTTTTCCAGATAGTCGGGCCGGATGCCGATCTGATGGCACAAAAACGCATGGACGCTGCATCCAACCGTTGCCTGGACCAGAACGCCCTGCTGAAACAATCTGGAAAACCGGGATAACATATTGGGATGGATAAAGACAGTGTGCTGATATAACGGGTTGGAATCGGTCATGTTATCGTTACCGTGACAATTGAGGTTTCAGATAAAAACGGTATATTGCAAACGGCCACAATCTGTGCTTTTTGACCCCCACCCTGACCCTCCCCCGATTGGGGAGGGAAGGCTTCAAGCCGGAATCGGGATTGACGGTATGGGACACATCAATACCGACTCCGGCTGATTCGGGTTCACGCCATTTTCGGACGAAAAATCCGATAGTTCATGACTTCTACCAGTTATAAACCTGATCCAGTTCATCATCGCTGACTTCAAAAACGACATTGTGAGGGGCCAGCTTTTCCTTTTTGAAATACTCGGGCAGGCGGTCATCCTTGTTGGTAAAACCGGCCCGTGCATTGAAATCCCGTTCCCAGGTCAGAATCTGTTTGCCCAGGGCGGTCACGTCGTCAGCCGTCGTCTCTTTTCCGGTAAAGGCCCCGACCATGTCAACCAGGGACTGAAATGTATCCGGCTGATCCAGTATCGCAAAGGCAATAAACAGGCACATGCCGGTTGCATCGATGGCTGCTGTGGCAATCTGAAGATTTCGGGACAGATCCACCTGACCTTCGGGTTTTAACGCATTCACACTGCCGCCGACGCCCAGAATATTGGCGGTTACCGCATAGCCTGCGGTATGATCCGCTCCCTGAGTGGTGGTGGCATAGGTAACGCCCATTCCCTGGACAGCACGGGGGTCATAGGCCGGCATGGCCTGATTTTTGACAACCGGAACCCGTTCCACGCCAAAAACCTTGCCGGTGATCCCGGCGCCATTGCCCAGAATCCGCCCCAGTGTGGTTCCTTTGCCCACTTCTTTGACCAGATTGATGGCTGCTTCGGCATCCCCGAATTTGGCGATCCCGGCTTCCATTGCGACACCGATGGTCGCACCCATTTCAATGGTATCCAGACCATAATCATCATCCAGGCGATCTAACATGGCAATGGTGTCCAGATCCTCGATGGCGCAGTTGGCGCCATGAGCCCATACCGTCTCATATTCGGGCTGTTTGGTCAGATAATGACCATCCTTGTCATGATAGGTGCCGGAGCAACGGATCACGCATCCCTTGTGACAGCCATGAGTCGGATTGGCGCCTCTGGATATTTCCAGTTCTGCCTGGGCTTCGCCACCGATTTTGGCGGCGCCATCAAAGCGACCCTGCTTGAAATTGAATGTCGGGAAACCACCGGCTTCGTTGATGACATTGGTCAATACGTTGGTGCCATAGGTGGGCAGGCCCTGGCCGGTGACCGGGTGTTTTTTCAACCCCTGAACAAAATTTTTGTTGGCTTCCTTGAATTTTTCGACATTGGCCGGGCTTCTCATGGCCATTCCGGCATCATCCAGAACGATTATCTTGATGTTTTTGGAGCCCATAACGGCTCCGACACCACCCCGGCCGGCATGGCGGGTGGGACGCATTTCCATATCGGTGATGGCGACAGATGCCGCAGCCATCTTCATTTCTCCTGCCGGACCAATTGAGATGCAGGCAACCTTGTCTCCGTATTCCGCTTTCATTTTATCGATGAGATCATAGTTCCCAAGCATTTTCAGGTCGTTTGCCGGAATGATCTTAACACCGTCCTTGTTGATCAATACCTTGTAAAGGGTATCGTCTGCGGGTTTGCCTTCCAGCACAATCGCGGCATACCCCAACCGGGCCAGCACCTGTGCGGCCTGACCGCCGGCATTGGCTTCCTTGATGCCGCCGGTGAGCGGACTTTTGCATCCAACCGAAAGCCGGCCGGACATGGCGGCCACGGATCCACTCAGAATGCCGGGGGCGATGACAAGTTTGTTGTCTTCACCCAGAGGATGACAGAGCGGCGGAACCTCTTTGGCCACAATGGCGGATGTCATGGCTCTTCCACCCAGTCCGGCGTAGCTGGCGAGTGAATCCGTTTGAAACGATGGCCCACCCGAGACGCCAACATCAATTCTCAGAATCTTGTCCATATGTCTTCTCCTTTCAGGTTTGAGGTGATATGGGATTGATCGAATGTTACTGTGAAAAAAGTGGTCAGTAATCAGTGATCAGTCAAGCAACCGGAATGATACATGACCGGTGGTTATCATGGCACAACCGGGCTATGTTATAATCAACATACCCATAGGCAAGCTTCATCCATTTTATCGTGAAAATGCAGACAAAAATAAAC
>DFZE01000263.1:7938-23374 GCA_002382065.1 Desulfobacteraceae bacterium UBA4064 | reverse complement strand
GCTTTTTCGGAAGATATCATTTTCATGCCTGGGGATGAAGCCAAGCATTCATGATCGTTTATCGTTAAAATAGCACATGGTGTAGATGCTTCCCTCTGTTCGTAGTGTGCCCGTGAGGGCATTTCTAAAAACGCCTTACGGCGTCACTACGAACAGGGCTGAACCATCATCATGGCCTGATTTTCATTTACGGGAGTGAACCATCCCGAATGATTCATCATCGTTGGCGGGTTCCCAAGCTCCAGCTTTCCCGCACCATTCAAAACGCCAAATGATGTATGACCGGTCACCATGGCATATATGGCTATGTTATAATCAACACACCCCTGGGCCAGCTTCATCCATTTACGATAGCAATGATACAGGAGCAGAATTTTCCGTTCTGTCGCCACGAATCTGGAAGGGCGACATGCACCGGAAAACCGTCTGTATCAGCAGGCGCGCTGAACCCGGCATTCGAATTTGCAGGTTCCGGGTTCAGCGCGGATCAGGCGAAATGGTCCGTCATGTGTGAATCAACCGTTTTTCTTCTCAAAATCCAGCATAAAATCAACAAGGGCCTGAACCGATTGAAGTGATGTGGCATTATAAATCGAAGCCCGGCATCCACCGACAGACCGGTGCCCCTTGAGTCCTCCAAAGTGGTTTTCGGTTGCTTCCTGAATGAATTTCTTTTCCAGTTCTTCGGAGGGGAGCCGGAACGTCACATTCATCATGGATCGGCTGTCCGAATCCGCAGTTCCCTTGTAAAATGTGCTTTTGTCAAACAGCATGTACAGTATTCCGGCCTTCTGCCGATTGATGGCTGCCATTTTATCCAGTCCGCCTACCGTTTCCATCAGCCACTTCAAAACCAGTTGAATGGTGTAAACCGAAAAGCATGGCGGTGTATTGTACATGGAATTTTTGGATGCATGGGTCGTGTATTTGAGCATGGTCGGCAGATTGTCCGGGGTCCGGTTGAGCATGTCATCGCGGATAATGACCAGGCACACACCGGCTGGGCCGATATTTTTTTGGGCGCCGGCATAGATCATGCCAAATTTGGAGGCATCAAACGGTCTGCTGAGAAAATCCGATGACATGTCTGCGATCAGGGGAACCTTTCCCGTATCCGGATAGGCTGCCCACTGGGTGCCCTTGATGGTGTTGTTGGAGGTGATATGTGCATAGACTGCATTGGAATTGAACGGAATATTGGTCGGGATATAGCAGAAATTCCGGTCCTTGGAAGAGGCAACCACCTGATGCGTTTTTCCCAGGATTTTGGCCTCATCGATGGCTTTGGTTGACCAGGTACCGGTGTTGACATAATCTGCGGAATCGTCTCCGTGCAGCAGATTCATGGGAATCATGGCAAACTGAAGGCTGGCGCCACCCTGAAGAAACAGAACGTGGTAGTTGTCTCCCAGGTTCAGCAGGCTTTTGGTTCGGGCCACCGCATCATTGATGACATCGTCAAACCATTTGGACCGATGGCTGATTTCGGTGATGGACATGCCGGAATTCTTGAAATTCAAAAACGATTCCTGGATTTCTTCGAGTACAGGGAGCGGCAATGCAGCCGGTCCGGCATTAAAATTGTGAATTCTTGTTTCAGACATTACAAATTTCCTCCAATGTCGAGATAAAGGGTGCCTGACCGGTTTGGCCAAGCACGATCGGGATGCAGGTGTCTGCATCGGTTATGAGTGTATTTCCGGGTTGCATTGAACGGTGAATCATTGAACCGGGTTGATGGATTTCTCAATTTCAATGACTCGAATCAGATCCATATCGAGCAGGTTGGCCACATTTTCGGCAGTCATACCCTTGGTCAGCAATTTTCTGACACTCTCGACAATGCCTTCCTGTTTGCCTTCCTGCTTGATCAGGTCATAAGCGGCTGATTCAATCATCATATCCCTCCTTCTGCGGATCAACTCCGCTGCCAGATCTTTTGATATCAGGCCGGACAGTATCGCCATCGTTGTCAGCATGTCACCCTTGTCCGACGGGCTCATCGAACTGTTGTATAGAAGATTTTCGGCTTCGAGAAACACCTCATGTCCATGGCGCATCAATGGAACAAAAGGCACCAGGCATAACAACTTGTCTGCAACAATGTTCCGGGCGTCCCATTGATAAATTGGAATCAACCGGTAGGTAAACCGAACCTCATCATCCTCATACCATTCTGCAGCGGATTCTGATGGTGTCAGCAACAGAATGCACGTTTGAACCGGCAGATCATATTTGATCCGATAGCGCATCCGGTATTCCAAAGACCGCATGGGGACATCCTGTTTCCACGCAGTCTGAATTTCCAGCAGCACCAGAAACACATGCCCTTCGGTATCCGTGACACGAACGGGGAAATCGCTTCTGCGAAGAGATACCGTTTCCTGGGGCATTTCTTCCAGCAATATGCTTTGCTCGACGTCAAGCCCCATAAAATGCCGTAACAGTTCATATCGGCATTTTTCAATCAGAACCTTGCTGGCAATGTCATATTGGATTCCCATGAACATCCCATTTTATCATTTGTAACCGCTTGCTGCATGTTTTTTAGAAAATATTGCGCAATAGCTTTCACTGCTGCCATGAAGTTTTTAACTTTCTACCGGATGCATCTCAGAAGTCAAACAGAATTTGCATCGAACCGCATCCATGACGGTTTTTAACGGCACACCGAACTGGACCGCAGCCTTCCGACAATCGTCGTACTCCGGAGAGACATTGACCATCTGCCCATTGGCCGTGGCTATTTTGACCCGGATGGTCCCATAATCTGTTTCAATTTTGTCCATGTGCCGGATGGATTTCAGGCGATTTTCATATCGCCATCTCAGCCCGATGGAGGTGGTTTCTTTCAACAGCAGATCGGCCATTTTATGAAAAGATTCCGGTGCAGATATGACACTGACCTGTACCGCCGGCCGATTTTTCTTCATCTGGATCGGGGTCAGCCAAACGTCCAGTGCGCCCGCTGCAAAGGCCTTTTCCATGACAAACTCATAACACTGGGGATTCATGTCATCGATGTTGGTTTCGATCACCACCACCTGATCCGTGTCATGGTCACCTGTCCGGTCGGATGGCTCACCGACAAACAGGCGCAGGAGGTTTGGTGTGTCCAGATTCCGTGTGCCGGCGCCATATCCAATTTTTTCCACGCACATCCGGGGCATATTTCCAAAATGCTCACTGAGGGTGGTCAGTATGGCGGCGCCGGTGGGTGTCAGCAGTTCTGCCTGAATTCCGCTGGAATACGCCGGTTTTTCACGGATGAGTTCTGCTGTGGCAGGCGCCGGTACCGGAAGAATGCCATGTCTGCAGTGGACGGTTCCGCTTCCGGTATTCATCGGAGAAGAAATGATCTGCCCGATTCCCAGAAGATTCAACCCGACAACCGATCCCACAATATCCACAATGGCATCCATTGCGCCCACTTCGTGAAAATGAATGTGATCCACGGATGTATGATGGACACGGGCTTCGGCTTCTGCCAAGCGCCTGAATATGGCGCTGGAACCGGATTTTTCGAGCAGAGACAGGTCGCTGGATTCGATAATGGAGAGGATATCACCCAGATTGCGGGCCGGTGCATCTGTTTCCTGAACATGAACAGATGCTTGAGTGCAGGCCAGTCCGCCTCGCGTGGTTTTTTCCGCTGTCAGATCAAATCCGGTCAGATTCAGGCGGGAAAGGGCCTGTTTCAATTGTGTCACATCCAGTCCCGCATCGACCAGCGCACCCAGAATCATGTCGCCGCTGGCGCCCGAAAAACAGTCAAAATACGCGATTTTCATGATTGGGGAGATCCTTTTTCAGGATGTTGCGCCAGATGGTTGATCAGGCTGGCCTGATACCCGGCGCCAAATCCATTGTCGATATTGACCACCGAGACGCCGGAAGCACAACTGTTCAGCATGCTGAGCAGCGCCGCCACGCCGCCAAAACTGGCCCCATACCCGATACTGGTTGGAACCCCAATGACCGGGCAGGACACCAGACCGCCCACGACACTGGCCAAAGCCCCTTCCATGCCGGCGACCACAACAATGACGTTGGCCTCAAACAGCGCCTCGCATTCGGAAAGCAGCCGGTGAATACCGGCCACGCCCACATCAAATATCCGGTTGACCCGGTTTCCCAGGGTTTCGGCAGTCACTGCCGCTTCTTCTGCAACCGGGATATCGGAGGTTCCGGCGGTCACCACGGCGATATTGCCGACGGATGCCTGTCGGGTCGGTCGAATCACCACAATGCGGGCCGCTTCATGATAATTGCAGGGGATGTCCAGTTGTTGAATGGCGTTGGCGATATCACTGGATGCGCGGGTTGCCAGGATGTTGTCATGGACCATCGCAAGCTTCTGAACAATTCCTGCAATCTGGGAGATGGTTTTTCCCTCGCAGTAAATGACTTCGGATACCCCCTGCCGGAGATGCCGGTGGTGATCAATTCTGGCATATCCCATATCCTCAAAAGGGAGGCGTTTCAGATCCCGAAAGGCGGTGTCGATATCCATTTTGCCCTGCTGAACATCTTCCAGAAGCCGTTTAAGCCAGTTGGTTGTCATATATTACCCGGTGAAGTTTTTTCATCAGTGCGGTTCAAATTAAGCCATCAGCGGTCAGCCGGTAGAGGTCAGGGTGCCGCAGCTTTTTGCGGCTCCCTGACTGCATGCTGCATTTTCGCGATAAAAAGAAATCCAAAGCGGTTGCGGGATAGGTCATGGGTGCATATTCAGGCTGCCGGTTCGATAGCCTTCCATATCCACCGCAATGGCATGGAATCCGTTTTGTTTTAAAAACAGAATGATCCGCTTCCGTAATGATTCATCTGAAAGCTTTTCCAGATCAGGGGGGGCGATTTCGATTCTGGCAACGCCGCCATCGTGCCTCACCCGGATAATTGATGAAACCCCCTGGCTTCGAAGAAAGGTTTCACACCGATCGATCCGCTCCAGTTTTTCAAGGGTGATGGGCTGGCCATGGGGAATACGGGATGCCAGGCAGGCATTGGACGGCTGGTTCCAGTTAGAGAGCCCGGCCTGTCTGGAGAGTTCCCGGATTTCGGATTTGGTCAGACCGGCCATCTCAAGCGGGTGCAACACGCCCTGTTCATCGCTGGCCAGTCTGCCCGGCCGGTAATCTTTGGCATCATCCCGGTTTTCGCCATCCATCAGGCAAAGCATATTCCGGGCTGTTGCCGCATGAATCAGTTGCGCCAGTCTGATTTTTTTGCAATGGTAGCATCTGTCAGATGGATTGGCGGTAAAGTCGGTTGACTGCATTTCCGATGTTTCCACAATGACATGGGGGACATCCAGCAATTGGCAAATTTTTTTTGCAGCCATGATTTCATCTGTGGAAACGGTCGCAGATCGGGCTGTCAGCGCGATAACCCGATTTTTCAATGCGGTTTTGGCCGCATACAGCAAAAATGTGCTGTCAGTGCCTCCGGAAAAACAAATGGCGGCGCTTTCCTGTTGTTTTAGAATTGACAGGAGAGCATCGGCTTTTGTTTCCGGATGATGATGAACGTTATCTTGATTTTTTTCCATACCGGCAAAAAGGTTAAATGGTAATCTTCAGGATGTCAATTCAATTCAATGACAGTCGAATGGCTTCAAAACAACCGGAAATCCCGAAAGCGGTCCGGCTTGCTTTATTGGGGTGAATTATGTATTAGAACAAACCCGGGTTATGCAAATTTGATATAAGGAGATATCGTGATGGATGAATTTTCGGAAATGGAACCAGCCGAGACAGAACCGGTTGACCCCAATGAGCCCAGCTTTGCGGAACTGTTACAAAAAGATGAACGGGATATCGGAAAAACCCTTCAGGTCGGAGACCGGCTGACATGCAGAATTATTGCAGTCGGCCGGGATACTGTCTTTGTCGATACACACACCAAAACCGATGGCATGGTGGAAAAAGCGGGTCTTCTGGATGAATCCGGTAATTTGCCATATTCAGTCGGCGATACCCTCGACCTGTATGTCGTATCTGTCAAGGATGATGGCGTTTATCTCTCCAGAGCCTTGTCGGGTGTTGCGGGTCAGGAGATGTTGCGGGATGCATATGAAAACCGGATTCCGGTAACCGGAAAAGTGGAATCCCTTTGCAAGGGCGGCTTCAACGTTCAGATTTTAAAGCAGCGGGCCTTTTGTCCGGTCAGCCAGATGGATACCCGATCCATACCCAACATGGAGGATTATATCGGACAATCGGGAGAATTTCTGATTATTCAGTATACGGAAAACGGAAAAAATGTGGTGGTCTCCAGAAAAGCGCTCATTCTGGAAGAACAGGCCAAGCATCGGAAAGAATTTTTGAAAACTCTGAATCAGGATGCGGTATATGACGGAACCGTTGTCCGGATCATGCCGTATGGTGCGTTTATTGAATTGATACCGGGTGTTGAAGGCATGGTCCATGTCTCGGAAATTACCTGGTCATCCCTCACCCGGCCGGAAGATGTGCTGTCCGTTGGGCAGAAGGTTCAGGTGATGGTTTCCGATATCCAGCAAACGGACAAGCCGGATCAGCCCCGTCTGTCGCTGTCCATGAAACAGATTGGTGAAAATCCCTGGAAAACACTGGATCAGACGGTTCATGAAGGTGACCGGGTCAGTGGACGGGTCACCCGTTTGGCCCCGTTTGGCGCATTTGTCGAGATTGCCAGCGGGATTGAAGGATTGATTCACATCTCTGAAATGAGCCACACCCGCCGGGTCGCCAAGCCGGAAGATATTGTGCAGCCGGGTGAAACCGTTCATGTGATGGTCAAGGAAATCGATTTGGCCCGTCAGCGGATTTCCCTCAGCCTGAAAGATGCGGAAGGGGACCCCTGGGCCGGTGCGGAAACCCGGTATGCGGTGGGATCCGTGGTGGATGGCATTCTGGAGAAAAAAGACCGGGCAGGCTACGTGTTTACGCTGGAGCCGGGCATTTCCGGGTTTATGCCCGGATCGGTGGCTACGGGCTCAGATCAGGCTTCTGTTCTGGAAAACCTGAAACCGGGAAAAGTGATCAGCCTGGGAATTGTCGAGATCATGCCGGACAAGCGGCGGTTGATTGTGTGCCCGGCAGACGATCAGGCAAATTCGGGCTGGCGGAATCATCTTTCGGAAAAACCGTCATCTTCTCTCGGAAGCCTGGGAGAAAAGCTGATGTCGGCCATGTCGTCATCGGGTACTCCCCGGCCAAAGCTGAACCGCAAGCATGCCCGCAAGCATCAGAATACATCCTGTTATCGCCCGAAGGCTTAATATTTCGGGTCATTGTTGATTTGTGTGAAAATGCCGGTGCTTCCACTGCGAATTCTGTTCAAAGGAACTCATCCTGGTACGGGATCTGGCGTTTGCAAATACCATCAGCGCGGCCGTGTTCGAGAAGCCCAATGTCAGTTTCTGGATGCTGGTGATGTTTCTGTTCCTCTGTTTTCTCTATGGCATGCAGAAGTACAAGAGCGGCCGGATGAAGTTTGACGCGGACTTCATGGTTATCCGCCGCCGGTCGCTGGATATGGCAGCCGAAGCACTGGACGCGCAACGACGGCCGGACTTGATCGGGACGATTCGTCAATACGGGCTCACGGATGATCTCGAAAAGCCCTATGCCGCATGGATCGATTGAGAGTGAGTCTCATCGGCTGCGGCAGGATATTGCCGATCAGTTTTTTCCTGAAAATGTTAAACCGAACGACAATCTTATTGCCAAACCATTCACCAAAAGAGTTGGAAGAGCGTACACATCCTGATAAAGCGACTGCAGAATTCCATCCTTCCGGCTGAAACACCCCCACCGGCTTCATTTTTTGTATTCTATATAATTTGGTGCATCATATATAGTTCGTAGCAGATGAATTGATACTAAAAAATATAACATCATGATTTTATAATAAAGAATCTACATCTGCACAATAGGTACCAATTCATACGCTACGAACTATAGTTTGTCACTTTCTTCCAAACACACGTCGGAAAGGTGTTTGGGCAGACTCGAACCGACAGCGTCTTTGAAATATAAAATTGCAGCTTGATTGAATAAAAAACTTGATGATCGAGTTAAACCATGTGACATGGAAACACTTGTCAGTACCGATCGAGAATGCACATGAAAGGAGAAACCTTGTCCGCTCTCAATACGTCCATCTGGAATAGAATCGGTTTTGGACTTGGGGTATTCCTGCTCATTCTGTTGGGAATAGCTCAGTTTTTTAAAAAGGATCTGAGCCGTTTTCAGTTTGTGCTCAACCTTTTCGAGCCGCATGGCATTGTCAATAACTTTCGGAACATGACCTGGGTTTTTGATTATCGAACGGTCCAGCGAAGCGGACCGGTTTACCGGATTCCTTATGAAAACAAGCGTCTCCCTGAATTTTATTCTTACCAGGGAAGGAACCATGATGTGACCCAATGGATCGAGAGGACCGGCACTTGCGGATTCATCGTCGTTCATGACGGGAAAATCATCTTCGAACGTGACTACCGGGGAAACAATTCAAAAACCCGTTGGATATCCTGGTCCGTGAGCAAAGCCTTTATTTCGGCACTGATGGGATTTGCCTTGGAAGAAGGGCTGATCCGCAGCCTGTCCGATACGGTTACCGATTATGTGCCCCTGCTGAAGACATCCATCTATAGCAGGGTCACTTTAACGGATATGTTGCAGATGTCACCGGGTACCGGATTCAATAAGAATTATTCAAATTTCAATATGGATATCATTCGACTGGGACGGACTTTCGTTTTGGGCACTTCCATCAATGACTGGGTGATGTCGGATAAAAACGCCCGCCTGCCGGATACCTTTAACCACTATGTCAGCATGGACATTGAAATCTTGGGAATGGTTCTGCGGGAAGCTACCGGCCGAAGCCTGTCTGAATACATGGAGGAGAAGTTATGGTCCCGCCTGGGGACCGAATCGGATGCCTTCTGGATGGTTGACGGTTCCGGAGTGGAATTGGCTTCCTGCGGTCTTAATGCAACACTTCGGGATTATGCCAGATTCGGACTGTTATTTCTGAATGGAGGTAAAAATTTCAGGGATCAGCAGATTCTCCCCACTCAATGGATTAGGGATTCCGTGACGTCTGACCGCCCCCTTATCACGCCGGACCCTGACAATCCGGCGTTGTCAAGCCCTCCTGGATATGGCTACCAGTGGTTGGTGCCGCAACCTCCCGACGGGGATTACTGTGCCATCGGCATATACGGACAGTTTATCTATGTCCACCCTCGATATCGGGTCGTGATCGTCAAAACATCGGCCTATGCGGACTATCTTCAATCCGGAGATGAAATGGAATATGAATCTCTGGTGGTATTTCGGTCTATTGCCGCCCAAATGGACCAGCATCCCTGACAACCTGTTCGAAACCAACACGCCTGATGATATCGGTTCAATATTCGGCTTGTCATTATTCGTTTGAATTTCCCACCTGTTGTCACCTGCCTGTTTCAACAGAGTCTCCATATAGTTTACAGTCTTGGCCGATTGATTCCGATCAAGGGATCAGTCAGAGTTTCAACACATTGATTTATAATAAAAATAAAAAATTATCCGGTACCTGAACAATCAGGCACACTCATTGCTTTCTATAGCTTTTCATAATGATTTTGTGAAGGCAACAGAAATAGGCCTTTGTCGGCCATCCCCGACCGATAACGCACACAAAACCTTTATAATGAAAGCTGTACATTGATCAATTCTTCTTACTGGATACAGATGTCCACCTTCCTCTAATGGGGTCATTAATGGAACCTGAACAGGCAACAGGCGTATCCAAGAAGCAACCTTATCCGGAAAAAAAAAGGGAAAAGGGCTATTCCACAATCTACCGGAAATTGGTTTTTCTGACACTGATATGCTCTCTGATGCCACTTTTTCTGGTTGGTTGGGGGATATATGCTTACTATTCCGGATTTTCCAATATTCGGATAATGGACTACTTTAAGAATCAGGTCGAACACCATCGGGATATCATAGAACTCTTTTTGCGGGAGCGAACGTCAGACCTCCAACTGGTAATTTTGACGCATTCTCCCGATTCTCTTCAAAATCAGGATAATCTGAGAATAATTTTCAGTGTAATGAATCAGGGAAATCCGTTTTTTACGGATCTGGGACTTATCGATAATATGGGCAATCATTTGGCATATATCGGCCCGTATGCTCTGATGGCCAATAATTATTCTCAGACTTTCTGGTTTAAGGAAGTGATGAATAAGGGGATATTTATCAGTGATATGTTTACCGGATTTCGCAATGCACCCCACTTTATTATAGCGGTCACCCGTGTTGAGGGAAACAGGAAATGGATTTTACGGGCGAGCATAGATACGGAATATTTTCGTTCTCTGGTTGAAAACGTCAAAATAGGGACAACCGGTGAAGTCTATCTTTCGAATCAGGAAGGGGTTCTGCAGACATCCCCCCGCTTCAGCGGCGTAATTATGGGACAGGCCATCTTGCCGGTTGAATTTTTCAAAGAGGAAAGCAGCATCGGAATATATGAGGCAGATAATAAAGATCCGAACAGGCGTTTTCCCCGTCAGTTGGTCGGCTATACCTGGATAAAAAATCCCCACTGGAAGCTGGTCGTAAAACAGGATTATGATGAGGCCTTTAGAGACGCAAATCAGGCAAACCGGGCTGCATTGATTTTTCTTCATTTCAGTCTGTTGATCATCACGGTTATATCGGTAATAAGTACCCGCTACATGATTAAAATCATAAGGAATCGGGATAAAGAAACAGATTTTCTGAACCAGCAACTCGTTCAGACGAGAAAATTGGCTTCACTGGGGGAACTTTCGGCCGGGGTTGCACATGAAATCAACAATCCGTTGGCCATCATTCTGACTGAAAGCCAGGTCATGAGGGACACGATCGAGGATATATCGAACCTGAACAACGACGATAAAACCGAATTACTCGCTTCCCTGACTCAGACGGAATCCCAAGTCCACCGTTGCAGTCTCATCACCCAGAACCTCCTCAAATTTTCACGCCGGAACAAGTCCCAAAGAGAGATGGTTAATCTGAATGCGTTCCTTGAGGACGTGATTCGGCTGATGGATGGAAAAGCAAAGGGGATGGGAATTCAGTTTGTGCTCGACCTGCAAAAAGACATCCCGGCGTTTCCTTCGGATCCTTCCCTGCTGCAGCAGGTATTCATCAACCTTATCAACAACGCTGCCGATGCTCATGAGGGAAAACCATATGGGATAATCAATATCGGAACCCGGGTCGACAGCCTTCGCCATGGGGTGGAGGTCACTGTTGGTGATACGGGTTCGGGTATTTCTACAGAGAACATGGATAAAATATTTGACCCATTTTTTACCACGAAAGCTGTTGGAAAAGGGACAGGATTGGGGCTTTCCATAACCTACAGTACAGTAAAAGCGCTGGGCGGAGACATCACGGTTCAGAGTACCATCGGTGAGGGGACTCAATTCAATATTTTTCTTCCTTTTACTCCTTCTGACAACGCTCATGGAAATCCGGAAGAGGTAACAACGTGAACCTGCTTTTCCATATGAAACAGCGGAGCCAAAAATGAAAAACCCCCGTATTCTTCTTATTGACGATGAAGTGGCTTTTGCCAATAATCTTCAAAAGCTTCTCTCCAAAAGAGGATATGATGTCATCGTCGCATATAGCGGTTCTGATGCGCTCAACATTGTCGGAGAAAACGAGTTTGACGTAATCATCCTTGATATGAAGATGCCGGAGATGGATGGTATTGCCACATTGAAAAAGATCAAACAAAAAACGCCTCATGTGGAGGTAGTCATTCTTACTGGCCATGGTTCGATCGAATCGGGAATCGAAGGTATGCAATTGGGGGCTTTTGATTTTTTGATTAAACCGGTCAGAATCGACGATCTCCAGGAAAAGGTGAGCGAAGCATACCGGAGAAAACGGTTATTTGAAAAAAAAGAGAACCCCAAGCTTTCCCGGAGAGAATAATGGGTCGCAAATTTTCTGTCAATTTGGGTATCAAACAGTTTAGGGACATCCCGGATTAGTGGACGAGCGCCAGTAACACCGTGGCGAATCCGGTTCAGCGTTAACGGAAGCCATTCTCGGATTGGTTTCGACAGGAGATATGATATGTCAAATTTAATACGCGTTTTTCTTGTTGACGATGAGGTGCTTTTTGTAGAGTCCTTGACCAAGGTCTTGCGAAAAAGAGAGATGCTGATCAAATCGTGTAACAGCGGAGCCGAGGCCATCGAGATTCTAAGAACCGAGACGTTTGATGTTATCGTCCTTGATATCAAGATGCCGGGGATGGATGGTGTTGCGACACTGAAAGAAATTCGGAAGAAGGGCATTACAACTCCCGTGATCATCTTGTCCGGCCACATGGATATTGAACGCGTCAACGACGTACTGAAAATAGGCGCCACAGAACTTCTCCTTAAACCATGTGACACGGAAACACTTGTCAATACGATCGAGGATGCACACAACCGGTGCTGGATTTCAGATAATTTGTTTTGAATCTCCACCCTGTTGTCACCTGCCTGTTTCAACAGCGTCACCAGAGCGTTTACAGTTTTGTCGAATTGATTTTGAGCAACAGCTCAAACAGGATTTTAACGCATTGATTTAATGGTTAATTAAAAAAATATCCCGAAACTGAAAAATCAGGCACATCCCTTGCTTTCCAATATTCCAAACGATCATACAACAATACAAAAACTTAACATAGGAGGTATCATATGGATTTGGGCTTTTTGGGTGAAATTCACCTCAATGCGCAGTTTTTTTCGGCTTTGCTCAGTATCGTGATCATCGACCTGGTGTTGGCCGGTGACAATGCGGTGGTTATCGCCATGGCGGTTAAAAAGCTCGATGGGCGTCAACGCACCTGGGGCATCGCCATGGGCGCCGCCGGTGCGGTCGTCGTCCGGGTGATCTGCACCTTCTTCTGGTGAATACCCCAACGGTCATGATCGGGCTGACCGAGCTCAATCTGGGGATCATTCCGGGCTGGGGCGGAACCCAGCGACTGCCGCGGATTGTGGGCCGGGCCAAAGCGCTGGAGATGATTCTTTTAAGCAGGCGGATGACTGCGGAAGACGCCTTGAAGACGGGTCTGGTGAATCAGTTGGCCGAACCAGGCAGTTTGATGACGGACGCACTGACACTTGCACGGGAGTTGGCGGAACGTCCGCCGGTCGCTGTCAAATGGGTTCTGGATTCCCTGACGGCAGGCCTGTATGAAGGGCTGGATGCCGGATTGAACACCGAAGCGGACGGGGCTGCAGCGGTTCGCGACACCGAAGACCGGCAGGAAGGCTTTTTGGCTTTTTTGGAAAAACGCAAACCGGTTTTCACGGGGAAATGATGCGTCGTTTTTTTTATGGATGGGTGGTTGTGTCCGGTCTGTTCGGGGTTGCGTTCTTCTTTTATAAGATGTATACATTCCTGAGAAGAATAGTATTGTGCGGCCAAACCGTAAAATTTCTGTTTGAAATCAAGGTGACTGATGTGAGCATAGGAAAATTATTCGAAGAAGAACGAAAAAAAACAAATACTATTGAAAAGGCTGTGTTCTTGGCATTGAGAAAGGCTATCTTATCTGGCTATCTGTTTCCCGGAGAAAAGCTTTTGGAAAACGAATTGGCCGAAAAAATCGGCATAAGCAGAACTCCAATCCGGGCAGCTATCCTACGACTTGAAAAAGAGCAACTAGTTATAACTACGCCACAGAAAGGGGCCACGGTCATAAAATTGTCACCTGTACAGGTTGAAGAAGGTTACGTCCTGATGGGAGTCCTTCAGGGATTTGCAGCATACCTGGCCCTTCCCAATCTCGATCTGGAAATGATATCTCAAATGGAAGCGATACATTCCGAAATGAATTCAGAAGAACTGTTGGAAAGATACAGGGTTTGGCTCAGAAAAAATAATGAATTCCATAATATTTTCATAAACGCCTCCGGCAATTTAATGCTGATAGAGATGATAATGAACAATCTTGTGCGATTGACCAGATATTGGTATCTGGCATGTTCTTTTGGCTTCTTGAAAAAATCCATTCATTATCATTCATGCATAATTCAAGAAATTAAAAGAGGGAATGCAAACGGCCTGAGAAAAACTGTTGAGGAACACTTCTTCGAATCAGGTAAAGACATTCGCGTTCATTTGGAGAGATCTTTAGCCTGAAATTCGATATTCAAGTTTTTCTGATTGTAACGGGTTTTGACTGAAATACGAAACCGGGTTATGGTGGCACAGGCTTGTCGATTCTGTTAGGTGGACCCCACTGTCAAGACAAAAAAGGGTCGAATTTAAGAGGGTAACCGATCAACCCACAGCGGAATGGCGCTGCCCCCAATTTCAATTCTTTTTGTGGTGTTGGTTTTTATGAAAGTCCTCAAAATCATGCTTGAACATCCCGCTAAAGCGTTTGAGGAAACGACTGTCGTCTCCCCTGAATCCCGATTATCAATCAACACCGGTGGCGACTGTTGTTTCCTCAAACGCAACAACGCATAGCCTTTTGAAGAGACTATATGTCTTTATTTTCTTTGAACTTATCCACAATTCTTGCTCCACCCCCACTCGCTGTGCGATATATCTCATCCGGTGTCCTGTACCTCAATGCCTGGTGTGTTCTCTCCATGTTGTAAAATTCAAAATATTCTGTCAGCCCCAATTGCACTTCAGGCACTGTTATCCTTTCAGGTATACATCTTCGTGCTTGACGCTCCGCCAGAGCCTTTCCACAAATATATTGTCCAGGGCACGATCGCGTCAGTCCATGCTGATTTTTATACCGTGCGTCTTGAGAATTCCCGTGAAGGCATCAGCCGTAAACTGGCTGCCTTGATCCGTGTTGAATATCTACGGGAATGTCGTATGTCTGTAAAGCCTGCTCCAGACAATCTACGCAGAACCTGTTGTCAAGTGTGTTCGATAACTGCCATGCCAGTACTTTGCGCGAATACCAGTCCATCACTGCCGCCAGATGCACAAACCCACGTGCCAGGCGGATGTAGATGATGTCCGTACTCCATACATGGTTCGGTCGTGTCACCGCCAGACCCCGGAGCAGATAGGGATAAATCGTGTGTTGCGGATGGGGCCGGCTGGTGTTCGGTCCCGGTGCCATGCCCGCCAGCCCCAGTATTCCCATCAATCGCTGCATCCGCTTCCGGTTGATCTGATGCCCTATGCCGCACAAGTACACTGTCATCTTTCGGCTCCCGTAAAACGGATGCCGTGTGTATTCTGCGTCGATCTCACTCAACAGAATCAATTCCTGCTCGTCCGGTTCGACAACCCGGTGCTGTCTATAAACCGTGGAGCGCGTGACACCCGCCAGTTCGCATTGTCTGGTCAGCGCCAACAAGCTTTTGATGTCTATCCAGTGTCTTCGGTCAGTTATAGGCTGATCCCGGCTTTTTTTT
>DFZE01000263.1:0-7790 GCA_002382065.1 Desulfobacteraceae bacterium UBA4064 | reverse complement strand
ATTCCCTGCTCCTTTCATTAGCAGGTTACCATCTTAAACCATTGGCTGGAATTTGGGGACCACTATACATTTTTACACCGCGGCAGACAAAATAATTTCTTGACACGCATGTTTTTCATAATGTATACTTTATTGTATCCAAAAAATATTCTTAGATTTTTTGTTTTTATCACAGGAGGAAAGAACATGGCGGACGTAACGATTATGGGCAGGAGCGCTTGAATTCAAATTGAGGAGGAGTGATTTATGAGAAAAATAGTGATCGGATCAGGATCGGCCTTTTGGGGTGATCTGCTTGAGCCGGCAGTAGAGATGGCTGAGCGCAGCGATGTTCAGTATATCGGGTTTGATCACCTTGCTGAGCTCACTATGGCTTTGTTGAACCGGATGAAGCTGAAAGATCCACAAAAGGGTTATGTGCCTGATATCATCCCATGGATGAAAAAATTGCTGCCCATAACCGTGCCCAAGGGTATCAAAATGATTTCGGATGGCGGGGGTGCAAATCCGGTTCAAGCGGCAAGCGAGATAGCAAAGGTGGCCAAGGATCTTGGATTGAGTGGAAAGTATCGGAGCGTCCGTGGGATATTGGTTTTCCCATAGTTGAAGTTTATGAAAACGGAGAGGCGGTTGTCACCAAGACACCAGATTCCGGAGGTATCGTCAATACATGGACGGTTAAAGAACATCTGCTGTATGAGACAATTGATCCATCCAATTATCCTGATTATAACGGATTTGGGGGTTTTCAATAGGTTTTCGAGAAATATTCATGAAAATGTTTTGTTAACACCAAATCACTATAGCAATAAATACAATGGGTTGTTTCTTTCACGAAAATTTCGTGAAAAACCATTTTGAATCTGTAACTTATTGAAAATACACAAGACCCCCAAATCCGTTATAATCAGGAAAAAAAGAAGGTAAATCTTTTCGGATCAATGAGGCGGTATTAATATGGATATTCAAAATGTCATGATTGTGGGATCGGGTCTCATGGGAAGCGGCATCGCCCAGGTGTGTGCCCAGGCCGGTATTTCCGTGATCCTGAACGATGTGTCACAGCCGGCCCTGGACAAGGCCCTGAAAACCATTGAATGGTCGATCGGAAAGCTGGTGGAAAAAGGAAAACTGCCGGAACCCAAAGATGTGATTATGTCGCGGATCATCACATCCTGCGGGTATGAATCCGGCCGGGATGTGGATCTGGCCATCGAAGCGATTTATGAAAATATGGAATTGAAGCAGGAGGTATTCCGAAAGCTGGACCAGACATGCGATTCCAGAACCCTGATTGCCAGCAACACCTCGTCTATTCCCATCACCGAACTGGCAGCCGTCACCAAACGACCCGAACAGGTGCTGGGAATTCATTTTTTCAGCCCGGTTCCCATGATGCAGGCGGTGGAGGTGATCAAGGGGGTGTCCACATCCGATGACACCGCTATGACCGGCAAGGCGTTCGTGAAAAAAATCGGCAAGGAGCCCATCATGGTGAACCGGGATGTGGCCGGTTTTGTCATCAACCGGATCAACTTTCCATCGACGATCGAGGCCATGGATCTGGTGGAGCATGGGGTTGCCACAATCGAGGATATCGACAAGGGACTTCGGCTGGCAGCCGGACGGAAGATGGGCATTTTTGAAACCGGAGACATGGTGGGCTTGGATGTCACATACGGTGCCATGATGTCCATGTACCACGAAACCGGCGATCCGCGGTTCTATCCGCCGCTTCTTCTGAGGCGGAAGGTCAAGGCCGGACAGTTGGGTCGAAAAACCGGCAAGGGCTGGTATGACTATAACCCGGACGGAACCCGGAAAGAATCGTAAGGAGCGTCACATGGCACAATTCAAGGTCAGCCAGAAGGATATATTTTTTATTCTGAAGGAACAGGTGAAATACGGCAGCCTCTGTGCTCTGGATCGATACCGGGATCTGAACGAAAAGACGCTGGATCTGATGGTGTCAGAGGCCATCAGCTTTTCTCGGGGGGTCATCGACCCCCTGAATGAAATCGGGGAAAAATGGGGCGTCCGGTTTGAAAACGGAAAGGTATCCTGCCCGCCGGAATTTAAAAAGGTATTCCGTCAGTACGGCGAGGATGGCTGGACCGCCGCGGCCCGGGATCCGGAATATGGTGGCCAGGGATTTCCGCACATGATGCGGATCATCATCAACGACATGATGTACGGGGCCTGTCAGTCATTCAACATGGCACCCAGCCTGACCCACGGCGCGGCCCACCTGATTGAAAGTTTTGGAACCGGGGAACTGAAACAGCGGTTTGTTCCCAACATGTTCAACGGCACCTGGTCCGGCACCATGTGCCTGACCGAGTCGGACTGCGGATCCAACCTGGCCGATATCACCACAACCGCGGTTCGGGAAGGCGATCATTTCAAAATATCCGGAACCAAAATATTCATTTCCTGGGGCGAACATGACCTGACGGACAACATCATTCATCTGGTTCTGGCACGAATCGACGGCGCACCTGATGGCGTGAAAGGCATTTCCCTGTTTGTCGTTCCCAAGATCCGCGTCAATGATGACGGCAGCCTGGATGGGTCCAATGATGTCGTCTGCAGCTCGGTTGAGAAAAAGTTGGGGCTTCATGCCTCGCCCACGGCCATGCTGAATTTCGGTGGTTCCGGCGCCTGCATCGGATATCTGTGCGGCAAGGAAAACAACGGGCTGGCCCACATGTTCCAGATGATGAACGCGGCCCGAATCAATACCGGCGTGAGCGGTATGACCCTGGCCAGCACCGCCTACCGGAATGCCCTGGAATACACACGAACCCGGGTTCAGGGCCGGGATGTCGCGGCCAGAAAAGACGGCAACGTTCCCATCATCGACCATCCGGATGTCCGACGGATGCTGATCTGGATGAAGGCCATGGTGGACGGCATGCGGTCATTGATCTACACCGGGGCCTACTGGTCGGATCTGGCGCTGGAAATGGCGGATGGTCCGAAAAAAGAACATTACACGGATCTGGTGGATTTTGTCACTCCCATCATCAAGGCGTATTGCTCGGACATGGGTTTCCGGGTTTGCGAAACCGCGGTTCAGTGCCTGGGCGGTTATGGGTTCTGCCGGGATTATCCTCTGGAACAGTATCTGCGGGATGCCAAGATCATGTCCCTGTACGAAGGCACCAACGGCATTCAGTCCATGGATCTGATGGGACGGAAGATGACCATTAATAACGGCGCTTCTTTTCTGGCCTTCCAATCAGAAGTGGACCGATTTTGTGAAGCGAATCGGGGCCATTCCGGTCTGGGAGACAAGATTCGGGCCCTTTCCGGTGTGGCCAACCGGCTGTGGGAGCTGGCCGGGGAACTTAAAAACCGGATGCGCTCGGATCCGCTTCAGTGGGCGTCCTATACCTATCCGGCCCTGATCGCATTCGGTGAAATCGCCATGGCCTGGCGACTGCTGGACATGGCGGTCATTGCCTGGCCGGCGTCCAGGAAAAGCGGCAAGGAAAGCGATTTTTATACCGGCAAAGTCATGCAGGCCACCTGGTTTGTGGACATGACCCTGCCCCATACGCTTGCGACCATCGAAACCTGCTGCCGCCATGGCCGGGAAATCGCGGACATGCCGGAAAATGCGTTTTGAGGCGAGAGGCAGGAGAGGTGGAAATTTCATTACGATTGATAGGAGAATAACATGAACAAAATCCAACACGATGTCGTCGTGATCGATGCCGTCCGCACGGCCTTTGGCCGGGCCGGTGAAAAAGGCATTTTCTGGAAAACACGGGCCGAAGACCTGTCGGTTGCGGTCCTGAAGGCCCTGATAGAACGAAATCCCAAAGTCAAGCATGATGATGTCGAAGACGTGATCTGGGGTGCCACCAATCAGATCGGGGAACAGGGCGGAACGATCGGGCGGATGATTTCCATGCTGGCGGACTGGGGATGGGACATTCCCGGATGTTCCATCGACCGCATGTGCGCCAGCGGCCTGACCGCAGCCGGTTTTGCGGTTGCCACCATCGCCACCGGCATGGCGGACTGTCTGATTGCCGGCGGCGTCGAACACATGGGGCATCTGCCCATGGGATACATGCGCAACAATCATCCCCGGGCCGAAGCGGCCATGGGCGATGCATCGGCGTTCAACATGGGCCTGACCGCCGAAAATATTCACGACCGGTTTCCGGAGTTCACCCGGGAAATGGCGGACCGGTATGCCGCAGCCTGCCAGAAAAAGGCGGATCAGGCGATTCGGGCCGGAAAAATGGCGAACATGATCGTTCCCCTTGAAGTGGAACTGGCGGACGGCACGCATATGCTGGCGGACAGGGACCAGCACCCTCGTCCCACCACCACGGTGGAAACACTGGCCGCTTTGAAAACCCCGTTCCGGGGAACCGGGGGTCGGGTGACAGCCGGAAATGCATCCGGGCTCAATGATGGTGCCGCGGCCGTATTGTTGATGAGTGCGGACAAGGCAGCCCAACTGGGGGTGAAACCATGCATGCGGTGGGTTTCGACCGGAGTGGCTGCGGTCGATCCGCGAATCATGGGAACCGCACCGGTTCCGGCCACGCTGAACGCTCTGAAAAAAGCCGGGCTGACCATTCAGGACATGGACATCATCGAAGTGAACGAGGCATTTGCGGTTCAGGCTCTCTACGATCTGGACCGGTTGGGCATCGCATCGGATGATCCCCGGGTCAATATTTGGGGTGGTGCCATTGCCTTTGGACATCCCCTGGCCTCATCCGGTCCCCGCCTGATTGCCTTCCTTCGGGGACTGTTCCGGGAAAATCCGTCGGCCCGGTACGGACTGACCACCATGTGCGTGGGCAGGGGGCAGGGATATTCGATGATTTGGGAGAAATTGTAAGTTTTGAGATCCGCAGCTCTTACTCGTCATTCAGCAGGAGACACAACATGCCGTCAACCATCAAATTGGATTCTGAAACCGACAACCACATTGCGGTCATCACCATTGACCATCCTCCGGCCAATACCTGGAACCTGGCAACCCTGACCGAATTCGAGGACGTGATCAACCGGGTGGAAGCCGACCCGAATGTCCGCGTGGTGATTCTCACCGGAGGCGGAGATAAATGCTTTTCCGCCGGATTCGATGTGACCGATGCAGCCAATTCACCCATCATCAGCCCCAAGGCGCGAAATCTGTGGCGGAAGATCGACCGCTTTTCCAGACCGGTCATTGCGGCGATGAATGGCCATGCACTGGGTGGCGGACTGGAACTGGCCCTGTCCTGCCATTTTCGGATTCTGGTGAATACCCCAACGGTCATGATCGGGCTGACCGAGCTCAATCTGGGGATCATTCCGGGCTGGGGCGGAACCCAGCGACTGCCCCGGATCGTGGGCCGGGCCAGGGCATTGGAGATGATTCTTTTGAGCAAACGGATGAATGCGAAAGAAGCCTTGCAGGCCGGTCTGGTAAATCGGTTGGCCGACCCCGCCAGCCTGATGACAGACGCCCTGGATCTGGCCCGGGAGCTGGCCGATCGACCTCCGGTTGCGGTCAAATGGGTTCTGGATTCCCTGACCGCCGGCCTTTACGAGGGGCTGAACCCCGGTCTGAATGTCGAGGCGGACGGTGCTGCCGCGGTTCGTGACACCCAAGACCGGCAGGAAGGCTTTGCCGCGTTTCTGGAAAAACGCAAGCCGGTCTTCACGGGAAAATGATGGGCCGCTTCTTTTATGGATGGGTGGTTGTGGCCGGTCTGTTCGGGGTTGCGTTCTTCGGTCCGATGGGCCGGTATATCCTGACTTCCCTGTTTCCGTTTATCATGCAGGATCCGGGATGGTCACGGGATACCATTGGCCTGGCCTTCACCATCTATTTCTGGGTATACGCTTTTTTTGCACTGGCTGCGGGCAGGCTGCTGGACCGCATCGGCGGCAGAACCATTATTTTTATCGGTGGCTTTCTGATGCTGATCGGTCTGGTCGGGCTGTCGCAGGTTCAGACAATCTGGCAATTCTATCTGTTGTTTGGTGTTCTGCTGGCGGCAGCGGTCTCCATGACCCATTTTGTGCCCAATACCGCAATTGTCAGAAAGTGGTTTGTTAAAAAAGCCTGAATGTCGACCGGGATTGTCACGGTCGGAACCGTTGTGGGACTGGGTGCGCTGCCGCCTGTGGTGAGCCGATTGTGCGTTGCTCTGGGCTGGCGGACCGCCTGTCTCATCTGGCGGCATTGTCATCGGCATCCTGATCATGCTGATCGCCCTGTTTTTGATTCGAAACACGCCGGAATCCATGGGGCTGATTCCGGATAGTGACATCCGGAAATCTCCGGATTCCAGACCGGAGCCTGTCGAGTTGTCTCAGCCTCAGAAAGTCGGGTCCACCGAACTGACGCCAAAACAGGCGATGCGGACATGAATACCCTGTTTGAAAAAAGCACCATCCAAAATATTTCTCTTAAAAACCGCCTGGTCCGGTCCGCCACCTATGACGGCATGGCGGAAAATCCGGCCGAGTGTCGGAAAACCAGATCGCTCTTTATAAAGCACTCGCACAGGGCGGCGTGGGCCTGATTATCACCGGGATTGCCAGCGTTCATCCATCGGGTCGTATTTCCGCATTTCAGAATGTCATTGATGCGAATGACGCCGTTCCGGATCTGAAAAAACTGGCGGATGCCGCTCATGAACATGGGGCAAAAATTGCCGTTCAACTGTTTCATGGCGGCAGGGAATGCGCGGTTTATCAGAAAGCCAAACATGTCTGCGCCATAGCTCCATCGATTATTGTGGATGATCCCTATTGCGATTTGGATACCGGGTGATGATGGAAAATGAAATCATCGGGGTGATTCAGGCTTTTGGAAAAGCCGCTGGAAGAGCGAAAACCGCTGGTTTTGATGCCGTCCAGATCCATGCGGCCCATGCGTATCTGTTCAGCCAGTTTCTGTCGCCGTTCACCAATCGGCGAACCGATGCCTGGGGCGGGACATTTGAAAAACGCATCGCTTTTTTGCAAAATGTCTATCTGAGCGTTCGGACTGAAGTCGGAGACAACTATCCGGTGATGGTCAAACTGGGAGTTGCGGACGGGTTTGCGGACGGGCTGGAATTTTCTGAGGGAATAAAAGCCGCTGTCCAGTGTGCAGACTGGGGATTTGACGCGATTGAAATCAGTCAGGGCCTGAGAGGAAAACGCTACAGTCAGACCGAATTTCGAACCGGCATCCGCGATGTGGGTCAGGAAGGCTATTTTCGAATCTGGTGCCGGGACATCAAGGCTGCGGTCAATATCCCGGTCATGATGGTCGGCGGCCTCAGAAGCCCTGACTTGATGGAAGACATGATTCGAAATGGCGAATCGGATTTCATTTCCCTGAGTCGACCCCTGATTCGTGAACCGGATATCGTCAACCGCTGGAAATCCGGTGATCTTCAAAAACCCGCCTGTATCTCCTGCAACATCTGTTTTGATGCCCTCCTGAAAGGAACACCGCTGCATTGCGGGCTGATATAGCTTGTCGAGTAGACCGGCTANNTTTGAAATAGAAGAAATACGACAGATGAACTTCACAGACGCCTTGCCGCACGCGGCTACTACGTGTTCCTGGCGCATCGCTCCTTTTTCATCATTTATCCGGCCCCTCTCAGAACCGTGCTTGCGCTATTAACGCACACGGCTCCTCCCTTAGCGCTAAAGAAACATGACCCGTTTATGCTAAAAATAATTGACCCGGCAATTGCGCATGAATAGCGATTTGCAGCGGGGCACAGCCAAGCCTGACCCCGCCGGACAATTAACAAAAAGACCCCGCCGGC
>DFZE01000063.1:2103-19457 GCA_002382065.1 Desulfobacteraceae bacterium UBA4064 | reverse complement strand
GGCAACAATGTGTTTACGTTCGAGCCGGTTTTTGCCGTCACCTATCTGAATGGGCCGTGGGATATTTCTGCCAAGTTCATGTATGATATCAGTACCGATAACGATGATTATATCATTACACCGGGTGAGTCCATGTCGATCGGCAATGCGGGACTCGCCGGCCAGACCGGGTCCCTACCCGGGCAGGAATTTCATTTTGATTATGCCCTGGGATACAATCTGACTCAGGAATGGACTGTCGGAATCAACGGGTATGTGTATGAACAGATCACGGACGATGAAATTGAAGGCATTTCGGTCAATGATATGAGAGGTTCGGTGATTGCAGTTGGTCCGGCTATCA
Source organism: Desulfobacteraceae bacterium UBA4064 (assembly GCA_002382065.1). GTDB lineage: Bacteria > Desulfobacterota > Desulfobacteria > Desulfobacterales > Desulfatirhabdiaceae > UBA4064. The sequence goes on along the minus strand of DFZE01000063.1, from coordinate 19,114 downwards.
GATACAGATACAAAAACATGTCCTTTATCCTGAAAAGTCTTTGGGAAACGGATGTGGAAAACCGCCCGGAAGGTTCATCCACCTGGCTGAAACTGGTGGTCGCTTTTTAGTATGACTGAATTTGTCAAATGCGGGCAGACATGAACAGAATAAGGGGGATTCATTGAATTATTCCTTTTCAGAATTTCTTTTTTCTGATATAGATGTACGCAAAGAAGTGACGGCTTAATAACACATTGATATCATTATATTGTTTTATCTCTGACCGTCATATCCGTTAATGTTGGAATCCACCATGAATTCATAATGTTATAAATCATGGATGGAGATCCCAATCTCATTCCCCAAGCGTCAGAAAGGAATCCGATTTGATGAAAAGAAAAGAAGTTACAGACCGTTTTTCAGTCCTGTTTTTTCTACTCGCCTTCACCATCATTCTTCCGACAACCCCTGTTTTTGCAGACAATTCCGTTTCACTTGATACAATCGGCAATGTCCCCGGAAGCCGCATGGTTTTTGGGTTCACCTATAATATTGGAACTGATCCGGCAGACATTCAATATGTTCTGGATCAGTTTACCACCAATTCTCCGGTTCCGGTTCAGTTGCCCGAAGATATTGATTCCGTGTATGCCACCGGCATTCTGGTAGCCAGTGTCGATTACAGGGCGCTGAAACCGGTGACATCCGAATTCATCCAGTTTATGGCCGGCGTTGACGAATCAATCGGAAAAAGTAATGTGTATGACTGGATTCTGTTGCTGATCCAGTGGCTGGAGAAGTTTATTCCGGCTCCACCGCCTACGGATACCGAAGTTCCTGCCGATTTTGCCGGAGTTGTCTGGCTTCATGCCAATGTATCCGGATGGTCACAGACCGGCACACTGTCCTCTGTCACATTGACCGACACGACCATTACACTGGATTATAACAAAGCCAATGTCTGGCCCGGCGTCTATATTGACGGAGCGTACATGAATGCCAATCCTTGGGTATTTGTCAATCTGGATGGCACATGGTATGCCGCAACCTGGGAATGGATGAAAGTCGGGCAGATCACCAAAAACCTGTATGCCGTTAACGGGGATCATATCAAGGTTCCACCTCTGGATACGTGGTCGCCGGTTTCCGGTGAACGATATGGGTTCATGGTCAGTGGCCTGGCGCGCAGTTCCCAGCGGAACGTGTATGAGCGAACCAATGTGGTGATGCTGACTTGGCCCTGATAACTCATAATGGCAAAAATGGACAGATATGAATCGGTCTGTCTCTTCGATATGGATACTGGGCGCCGGATATTTTGGAAAAATAGCCTTGGCTGCAGCAACCCGCCGTTATCCCCATTCCGGGATAACGGTTGTTGACCAAAATCCGGATGCCCTGAAAGAGATTCATCGTGATGGTGTTCAAACCGTCTGCATGGAAGCGGTCCGGTTTGTTCACCAGCATCTTAAATCCATCGACAATCCCCAATGGATCATTCCGGTTGTGCCGATTCATCTGGCCTGGGAATGGATCCGGCTCAAACTCCTGCCTGAACACCATGTAAATCCCATCGACGTTCCCGTTACAATCCGGAAAATTTTGCCCAATGCCATGCCCGGAAAAATTGGTGAAATGTATGTCAGCATCGCCGATTTCCAGTGCCCGGAAAACTGTCCTGAACCCGCAACCCGATGTACCCACACCGGATTGCCCCGACCACTGATCATGCATGACTTTCTGGAATCGCTCCAATATCCGGGTGTTCAATCCGTGGTGATTCGCAGCCGACAACTGGGCCCGGGCGTCGGTGGGTATTCACCGGTTGATCTGTTGACAGCTTTGGAAAAAATTGAGCAGTCCACCGGCCCCATTTTGCTGTCCACTGCCTGCAAATGCCATGGCGTAATTCAGTTTATGGAGAGAAGCTGATCAATCCCCTGCATAACTGCCCTGACACGTGTTCAAACAGGCCGATGAATTCAATATCTGTCAAATTCCTGACACGCTCCTGTCTGAATTGTCCGGATTCTTTATATCCTGATCCAAACTGCAGTCGTCTTTTCCCATCGAAAATAGCTTCCGGTATGCGGCAATTCGGGTCGTCTTCATAGTCCAGCCGACTGAAAGCCTATAGTTCATATGTGGCATACTTCTTGTATTATTCTGAGTGAATGGCATTAAAATGTATCAGATCGCACATTCTGTCACATTTCAAAATTTTAGGCCTGTCAAGGAGGAAACCAATTCATGAAACAGAAAAAGAATTTATTCAGCATCGCTGTTTTGATTTTTTTCATGTGGCTGACAATAGTTCCGATCAGCAGAGCCGGAGACAGTGGTTATTTCATGTCCACCACGGCAACGACAGAACAACTCACCCTGACCTATTATTACTATACCGGAACTGATCCGGGCCTGATCCAGTACACAAAGGCGCTTTTTGACAACTACTGTCCGGTCAAGGTCCAGTTCCCGACTGATCTCTCATCCACATATCAAAATGGGTACCTTGTCGGCTCAATCTATTATCCGGATATGGAACCGCTGACAACGGAATTTCTTCTTTTTGTGGCAGAAGTGGATGGGCTTACCGGCAAAAGCAATATTTATAATACCATCATCTGGCTCATTGAATGGCTGAAGCAATACGTTCCCGAACCGGCGCCGGATGAGGCGGTGACCCAGACGGGCGTGCCCGAGGATTTTGAAGGTGTGGTCTGGCTGCACACCAATGTATCCGGATGGGCCCAAACCAGCAAACTGTCCTCTGTCACGTTCACCAGCACCACCATCACTCTGGATTATGACAAAACAAATGTCTGGCCCGGCGTCTATATTGATGGGGTGTTGCTGAACGCCAATCCCTGGATATTTGTCAGGCTGGACGGCGTCTGGTATGCCGGTACATGGGAATGGTTGCGGCCCGGACAGATCACCAAGGATATCAATTCCGTCAATGGGGATCATATCAAGGCGCCACCGCTCGATGAAGGTGCGCCGGTTTCCGGGGTGTCATATGGGTTTATGGTCAGCGGGTTGGCCAGATCCACCCAGCGGAATGTGTATGAGCGAACCAATGTGGTGATGGCGGTCTGGCCCTGACAGGGTATTTCAAATTTAAGATTTGAAATTCAGGATTTGAAATCCGGCTTGCAACAGCCTTTTTCAGATATCAACGGTATCACTCTCTGCCGATTCCCGGACCAAAGCCAGGGAATCGGCGGATGATTTCCCCTTCCTACTGTTTCGCCGCATTTGAATCCATCAACTCCCGAAGCTCCCTGCCTTCGATGGTTTCCTTTTCCAGAAGCAGCTTGAATGCCTCTTTCAAAACGGTCTGCCGGGATTTCAGAATATCGAGAGCCTGATGGTATTGGCTGGAGATGATTTCCTGTATTTCCGTATCAATCAGTTGGGCGGTGGCTTCACTATATTCATTCGGCTTTTCGGGCATGACATTCATGAACGGAGACCGTTGCCCACTGGCAAAATAGACCTGCCCCAGTCGGGGACTCATGCCATACTCCTTGACCATGCTCCGGGCGATATCTGTTGCGCGTGACAGATCATTGTGTGCGCCGGTGGATATTTCATTGAACATGATCTGCTCTGCAGCCCGCCCGCCCAGAAGTGTCGATATTTTATTGAGCAGCTCGCTTTTTTTCATCAGATACCGGTCTTCAGTCGGTGTCTGCATGGTGTATCCCAGAGCTGCAATGCCTCTGGGAATGATGGTAACCTTTTGAACCGGATCGGTTCCGGGAAGGGTCATGGCAACAATGGCATGGCCCAGTTCATGATAGGCCACAATTTCCTTTTCTACCGGATTGATCAGCCGATTCTTTTTCTCAAGACCCGCGATGATCCGTTCAACTGCTTCCGTGAACTCGCTCATGCCCACCCGGTCTTTATTGCGGCGTGCGGTCAAGAGTGTGGCCTCATTGATCAGGTTTTCAAGATCCGCACCGACCATGCCGGATGTCATGGCTGCAATTCTTTCAACATCCACATCCGGCTCCGTCGTCACTTTTTTCAGATGAACCTTTAAAATATCCTCCCGCCCCTTCTTGTCCGGGCGATCAACCAATATCTGGCGGTCAAACCGGCCCGGTCTCAACAGGGCCGGGTCCAGTATTTCCGGACGGTTGGTTGCCGCCATCAATATAACCCCGGCCCGCTGATCAAACCCGTCCATTTCAACCAGCAACTGGTTCAGGGTCTGTTCCCGTTCATCATGCCCCCCCATCCCGCTGAACCCTCTGGCCTTTCCCAGGGCGTCCAGTTCATCGATAAAAATGATGCAGGGTGCTTTTTCTTTGGCCTGTACAAACAGGTCCCTTACCCTGGCTGCCCCCAGACCCACAAACATTTCCACAAATTCGGAGCCGCTCAGGCTGAAAAAAGGCACCTTGCTTTCTCCGGCCACCGCTTTTGCCAGCAATGTTTTCCCGGTCCCGGGCGGACCGACCAGCAGAATTCCCTTTGGCATTTTTCCACCGATTCGTGTATATCGCTCAGGCTCTTTTAAAAATTCAACAATTTCAACCAGCTCGGCTTTTGCCTCATCCACCCCCGCCACATCGGAAAAACCGATGTTCAGCTCATTTTCCATATAGATTTTGGCTTTGTTTTTACCGATGGTCATAAATCCGGTCTGAGCCCCCTGCATTTTTTTCAGGGCAAAATACCAGATGCCAAAAAAAATGAGAATCGGTGCAAACCAGGAAAACAGATCTCTCAGCAGCGTCGATTCAATTTCACCCTTGAAACTGACATGATACTGCTCCAGCATGCCGGAGATATCCGGATCCACACGAACTGTCCGGAACAACTCGGTTTCGCCTTCACCCGTAATCCGTTTTCCCTGTATCTGATTGGCGGTAATGGCGATTTCCGTAATTTTGTTCAGTTTTAACTGAGAGATGAACTCACTGTATGGAATAACCTTGATTGACATGGTGGATACCATCAAATTCTGCAGGATCAATACCCCCCATATGGCAAGCAACACATATCCAATTGAAAATTTTTGATGTTTTTCCATCCATATCTCCTTGCACCATTGCCGGAATAATTATTCAGATCACGATAAAATCGCTTTGGCCTTTTCAACAGCACTGGTGGCATTGGCAGCATAGGCATCCGCCCTGATACTTTCGGCAAATTCCGGTGTGGCTGGCACCCCTCCGACCATTATTTTAACCTGATCCCGAAGCCCGGCGGCCTGGATGGCCATAACGGTTTCCGCCATTTTGGGCATGGTGGTCGTCAGCAGGGCAGACATGCCCAGAATACTGGCCTGATGCTCGGAAACTGCCTCAACAAAGGTCTGAGGTTTGACATCCACGCCCAAATCCACTACAGAGAATCCAGCGCCTTCAAATATCATGCCCACCAGATTTTTTCCAACATCATGCAGATCGCCCTGAACCGTTCCAATTACAAGAGTTCCGGCGGTTTTTACACCCGTTGCGATCAACATGGGACGAAGTATTTCCATGGCCGAATGCATGGATTTTGCACTTCGCAAAACCTCCGGAATAAACATTTCGAAGGTTTTGAACCGTTTGCCAACAATATCCATACCCGCCAGAAGGCCTTTTTCCAGAATATCCCCAGGAGTTACACCTGAAGAAAGGGCTTTTTGGGTCAAATCACGAACAATATCCCTGTTTCCTGCAACCAGATTTTCCGATAATTCTCCAAAATCAAATTCTATAATTTCTCCGTCAATGCCGTTAATATCAAAACCAGTGACGACCCAATCTCGTCAATATCGTGTTGATTGGTAATTTTTTAATAAATCCGGACAGTCTGCTGAAACTGCATTTTCACGGCAAGCCGGATGCCATACTGCGAACATAATCAAGGGCATGATCCACGGCGCGCAGAACTTCCGGCCTCTGGGGAAGTACTGAAACAATCTGTTCAATATACCCCCGTTCTCTCAACAGGGTAAATGAGTTTTTAAAATTCAGGTCAAAAACCCAACTGATTTGAAGCAGCTTGAAATCATTCAGGGTTTTGATATGCTTCAAAGATGCGAAGGTGTTATTCATGATGGACTGAATCACTTCGGGTGAGCATTCGGGCACATCCGGAAGGCCCAGCTCGATTGCCGGATTCGGGGAATCTTTTTTTTCCCGGTAATACGCTGTGACAACCCGCCAGATATCCAGTTTATCTGCATCCCGAATCAGTTTCATGAAGAGCAGGGTGCGGGATGATTCATGCAGGGGAAGAACAGCCGCATTGTGGAATGCAATGGCTCTGGAAAAAATTCGCCTGTCTGACACGTTAGTTGAAGAAGCGATACGATTTATGGAAAGCACCCTCAGCCCCAACCGCGCATGATTTTCTGACTCCCTGTCAAAAAATGTCCGATACCGACGATACTGCTCAAACCGGCCAATATCATGAAACAATGCAATGGCCTCCGCAAGAGATCTGTCAGGTTGGGAAAAATTGAGATTATCAACCAGTTCGATCATGTTCCGGCAAACATGATGCGTATGATCTTCTTTCAACCGGATATTCCGGTCAAAATCCGGCTCTCCGGTATAATATTTCAAAACATAGTCATCAAACCACTTTTTCAGGCGATCGAGTTCATCGGTATTCATGGCTCTGGATGTTTTACCTTGGGGTTGTGATCTGCTCCAGGACGTTTCATTTAAAACACAAAAAAACGCGTCCGTTATTTGAGATTTATCAGGTTATTGACGCTTTTGACACCGTTGACACTTTTGGCTACAGCAGTCGCCTGATCTTTTTCTTTCTGGGAATTGACTGCACCGGTCAATGTGACCTCTCCCTGAAAAGTGGCAACAGAAATGGCAAAACCACTCAACATTTTATCATCAAAAATTTTGGTTTTGACAACCGTGGTGATGGTGGCATCATCCACCACCTGACCGGCCGAACGACCTGCCGGAGTCTGACATCCCCACAACATCAACATCATGACAACGCCCAACACAACCAGGAAAAATCTGGATGATAACTGCATTTTTTTCTCCTTTCATTATTTGCATCGTTAATGGGTTCAACATCCTGTCCGTTCTTTTCATGTAACAAAAATGAACGATGACATCAAGTTTCTGGATTGTTTTATATCCAGTTTCAGATTTTAATGATCTCGGGAAGTGGGAAAACAACGTCGCTGGAAACGGTCTTTGTCAACAATTTGCCGGTTTTTCACACAGCCTTCGGGTCAGCTCCTCACTTAAAAACAGAATGGATTCGATATCCAGATGCCTGACAATTGTTTCATCGAACAACAGTCTGGTTTTGGCCGCAAACCCTTCGGATGGTTCCGCATCCCAGAACTGCAGAAAAATCGGAATCCGTGGCAATGGTTGAAACACCCTGGCCACATCTGCCGCCGCTCCCGGATTGTTTTGCGTCACGCCTCCCAGACGGTCCGCAGCAGCCTGCAACTCCGAAACGCGGCAGGCAAACCGATCCTGAAGCACCAATTCCACATGCTCACGCATGGATTTGATTTTTGATACGGTATTTGGAATTTCTTCCAGAGCCTTCCATTTGCCCGTGGGCACGTCCCGCCCGCCCTGGGCCAGATGGTTATAGATGAAAACCTGTTCCCACCGGTTCAGCTCCAGTCCGCTTTGGGTCTGAATGCTGTTTTCCCGAATAAAAATGGTATCCTGAAAATATGGCAGCGCCAGACACGGGCCATCACCCATATCCATCAGGATACCGCCGATCCGTTCCGGCAAGGCGGCCAATGCCATGGACGCGGCCCGTTTTCTGGCCCATGTCAGGGCGTCCTGGGCCGGATCCCGTTTGGTCCACTTATTGGCGTCATACTGATCCATCAGTTCCGGCTGATATCGGGCCAGCAGATCAGCCGGAATATGCGGACATTTGTCAAGCGGGAGTTTTTCAGAAACCACCATGGATGCGAATGCCAGACAGGTGAGATACCCGCAGTCCCTGCAATTGGTTTTGGGCAATATTTTCTTATAAATATCGATAGCGGAAAGCGCCAAGGTGATCCATCCTGTTCCCTGGAATTGTTGGTATAGCTTTCAAGATAAAGATTTTGGGTGCGTTATCGCTCGGGGATGGCCAAAAAAGGCCTATCCCCTCCCTGCCGCCTTCCCAAAATCATTATCTTGAAAGCTATAGAAAAAAGCGGTTATTCATGATCAGACAATTTAAAGATTGATCTTTTTTTTGATTATGCACTATTTAAAGCCTGAATGAAAACCTCTTTTCATGCAAAGTTTGATGGCATCGCGGATTTATGGAAAAAAGTCAGCAAAAATCAGAAATGTTATCCAATTCAAACCATCTTTTCAGAATCATTATGTGTTTCGTTTTTTCTCTCAGTCTGACATCATGCCGGTTAAACCAGCCAATGTTCAATGATGCAACATGGCAACGTGATATCAATGGGATAGACCCGGCCCTTCTTTATGCGCCCCATTATGGGAACGGAAAATTTTTTAACCCATGGATGCCGGCCGCTCACGGCAGCCTGGGTCGATTTCTGAGATGGAAACTGTCGTCCCGGGAAGCATACACAGAAGAAGAAAAAAATGCCATGCCAGGATTCAGGCCCGGGCTCAAAACCCGGATTGATGAACTGCCTGAGGACGACTTCATTGCCTGGATTGGTCACATGACGTATCTGATCCGTGCCATTGGGGAATTATGGCTCTTTGATCCCATGTTTTCCGAGCGGGCACTGATTCCAAAATGGGTCACCCCCCCTGCCCTTTCCCTGGATGAAATGAATGCCATTCCGGGAAAATTGAACATCGTCATTTCACATAACCATTATGATCATTTCGATGAGGCAAGCCTTGCGGCTCTGAGTAACGATGCGCGCGTCTTTGTCCATCTGGGGCTGCAAGCGGCTGTGGCCGATACAGGAAAAAAACATGTGACGGAAATGGACTGGTGGCAAAAGATTGACTGTGGCAACGGGATGACACTGGTCTGTCTGCTCGCTCAACACTGGTCCCGACGGATGTTTCAGGCAAGCGACACAACCCTGTGGGCCAGTTTTCTGCGGATTACCCCAAATGCCACGATCTATTTTGGGGGCGACAGCGGGTATTTTATCGGTTACCGTGAATTTGCCAGACATTATCCGGAAATCGACTATGCGCTGATTTCAACCGGAGCCTATCATCCCCGCTGGTTCATGCATTATGCGCACATGAATGCCGATGAATCGCTGCAGGCATTTCTGGATATGGGCGCCAGATTTTTTATCCCGGGACACTGGGGCACCTTCCAGCTTGGAGATGAGCCAGTCGGTTATCCCCTTCTGGATCTTCAGCGAACCATGACGGCCACCGACTTTGACACATCAAAAGCCCTGATCATGGATATTGGTGAACTGATCCGGATTCCGGGGAAAAAACGGCCTTGGTCATCGTTTCGGCCAGAAAAGCCAGTAGTCAGTAGCCAGAATAAATAATGTAAAGTTTTGAATGTTGAATTAAGGAAATGAATCATTTTTTAATAAACGCGCGAAGCGCAACCGCCATTCAAAATTCAACATTCAAAACTCAACATTCTGTGTTCTGAACATGGCCGGATCGATGATCATGGCCGAAAAAAACATAAAGCTGTTCTTGACATCACTCAGGGAGTTTACCGGATGAGGACATTAATGGTCTCGGCCAATACCGAAAGTATCAATATGCCGACACTGCCTGTCGGACTGGGATGGGTGGCTGCATCGGCCATACACGCGGGCCATACGGTTCGCTTTGTCGATCTGATGGTCGAATCCGATCCCCTGAAAGCCCTTGCTTCAATCGTGGATGAATTCAGGCCGGAAGCAATCGGGATATCCATCCGCAATATCGACGATCAATCCTCCCGGAATCCCGGATTTCTGCTGGAGAACGCGCGACAAATTGTTTCCGTCTGCAAGGAGCGATGTTCTGCGCCAGTGGTTTTGGGTGGCGCCGGGTACAGTATTTTTCCAAAAAGTGCTCTGGTGTATCTGGGTGCGGACATGGGGATACAGGGTGAGGGAGAAACTGCATTTTTGACCCTTCTCGACTGTCTGTCTGGCAGCGGCGATGTCCGTGATGTTCCCGGATTGTTTTTACCTGACGCGGGATGTCGAACGCCACGGACTTATATGCGGGAACTTGACACGCTGCCACCACCGGACCCGCGTCTGTTTCATCTGAAAGCCCTTGAGAACCCCGCCTATTTTCTGCCGGTTCAAACGCGGCGGGGATGCCCGTTAAAATGCAGCTATTGCTCAACAGCCGCCATCGAAGGCGGGTCCATCCGCAAACTGTCAATCCCGAAAGTTGTTTCCCATTTGCTTGAATGGAAGGCAAATGGGGCGCACCAGGTCTTTTTCGTGGACAATATCTTTAACCTGCCCCCTGGATATGCCGAAACACTGTGCCGGGAAATGATTCTTGCCCGGTGCAATCTGAAATGGCGATGCATCCTTTATCCCGGAAATGTTCCGGAATCCCTGGTCAAAAAAATGGCCGAAGCGGGTTGTACGGATGTGAGCCTGGGTTTTGAAAGTGGTGACAACCGGATGCTGCACACGATGAACAAACGCTTCAAAATCGAGGATATCCGGTATACTGCCGGAATCCTGGCCGATCATGGCATCCGGTGCATGGGATTTTTATTGCTTGGCGGTCCGGGAGAGACCCGCGAGACCGTGTTGCAAAGTCTGGCCTTTGCCGAGTCCCTGAATCTGGATACCATACGGGTGACGGCAGGAATACGAATTTACCCCTATACCGAACTGGCCCGGACCGCGCTTCAGGAGGGTGTCATTTCGCCATCGGATACTTTACTGAAACCCCGTTTTTATATGGCAGACAAGCTGGGGGATTGGCTGTACGCCACCCTCGAGACATATAAATCTGCCCACCCGAACTGGATTTTTTAATTTCTTGCGGCCAGGTGACATACTCCGATATTTTATGGTGCGATACTGCGTTTGGGCCGTGATCAATCAGGCCGGATGGGGGCGCCGCTTTTGGCCACCCACTTTTTTGTATTCTATTATGGGGTTCTTGCCGATGTTACACCTCCTGTAGCCCTTGCAGCTTATGCGGGAGCGGGTATCGCGGGATCGGATCCGATGAAAACCGGTGTGACCGCGTTTACACTTTCCATGGGAAAAGGACTGGTTCCGTTCATGTTTGTATATGCACCCAGCCTCCTGTTGATCAACTTTACCTGGACCGAGTTTTCCGTAGCCCTGGTCAGCGGAATTCTGGGAATCTTTGCGCTGTCCGTGGCATTCATCGGATACTTTGTCCGGAATACACAAAAATGGGAGAATCTCCTGTTGATCACCGGTGGATTGTTTCTGGTGGGTAATCATTCCGGGCGGCGCTATCGTGCTGCTCATTTTGGCCCGTCTATTTTTCTTCAGGGACAAGACTTTGGCAGCAACCGCTTAAAAACGGAAGGTCAGGAAACGGCATCATGACAAAAATTCTTCTGGTCATGATTGGTGGAAGCCTGGGAGCAATTTCCCGATATGGCATGACGCTTCTGGCAGCGCGGCTGTTTGGAACCCGGTTTCCCTGGGGCACGCTGGCAGTCAATCTGGCCGGATGTTTCCTGATTGGACTGGCATTTTCTCTGGGAGACCGGGTCAGTTTTGTCATGAATCCTGCTGCCAGACTGTTTTTTATGACCGGGTTTTTGGGCGCCCTGACCACCTTTTCCACCTTTGGGCTGGAAACCGTCAATTCCCTGCGACTGGAAAGTGCGTTGATCGCCTTGGCCAATGTTCTTTCCAACAATATTATCGGCCTGGCACTGGTTTTTCTCGGCATGTGGGTGGGCAAAATCCGGTAAACAGAATTGTCATGCGGAATATCAGAAATATCTGATGCATGTGACGCAACGCTGGAATACGGATTTATACCGGATTGTCAATCCAGTGCAAATGTTCCACACCCATAATGGGTGAACTGCCCGACGTGAAAGATTGCGGCCAGATTCAGGTAGGGAATGAGTTTTTCTGGAACAGGTGTCATGAAATACTGAGCGCCTTCCCGCATGTTTTTTCCATATTTGGGAGAAGAAACCAGTTCTGCCCGGAGAACTGAAATCTGGCGGGCCAGTTCGATTGCTTCCAGCCAATCCCGGCGCGTGTCATCATCCATGCCCGCAATCAGCTTTTCCGGTGTCCCCCATCGCCCCAGTATCAATTGGCTGGCCCGAATCAGCCAGGCATCCAATATATGCTTCAGTTGGGGAGCGGTTACTTTTTGGGAGGGTTTCCGATCCGGTAACAACGGGAGACAGACCGGTGTCATCCATTCCAGACGCTTTAGGGGCAAGCCCAGTCGGTGATTGAAATGCAGGTCCTTGCACCACATGCGGGTGGAATACCGACGTCTCAAATCCAGTTTGCCCGAATCAACCAAAGGCACCCAGTGATGACCCTTTGCCACATAAACGGACTGGATATCAAAACTGCCCCATACGCTGAAACGGTTTGAATGCAAACCAACAGATTTCTGACTGAGGCTTTCCACTGCCGGAAGAATGATCTCCAGAAACAGGCTGTGGTCCGCACTTTGCCCCATCAGCTTGAGCTCCCAGAAAATCAGTTCGTCCTGACCATAGAAATGTTTTACCGGATAAACCAGGATGGCCGCGGACAGGGGCCATGGGTTTTCGATCAGACTGATGCCGGATTTTCTGTCAAATTGAAATATGGTACTTTTGGCGAATGACAGGGCCTCTATCCATGGTTTTGCCTGTACGGATGGCAGCCTGTCGGCAATATGACATCCCAGGGTACAGGCAATATCTGCAGGGGCCGGGGTACGAAACCGTACAGCCGGCCGATGCACCCGCCAAACAAAAAGATACCGCAACAAATCAAGATGTGAAGTCCACCATGTAAGGTTTGAGATCATACAGTAATTTAAACCGCTCCAGCGACCAGTGTCGCAGTTGCCAGATTTCCAGAAAATTTCTGGCTTCCGGTGAGATATTGCCGACAAACCGCCCCCAGTAAAACTGACGTTCCTGTCCGACATTCATTCGGGCCAAATCCAGGAGTTGTTCCTGCTCCCGGGGTCCAAAAATGCTTCGAATGGCTTTGACCATTTCCAGCAACTGAATGGATTCTGTCAGGGAAAGGTTTCTGGAGTCCAATTGTTTCCGCATTTTGCTTTGGAGCAGGTAATACGGCCTGGGATGCAGATGAATCCGGAACTGATCCATCTGATGCGGGTCATTCAATGCCACCGCCAGGGAGAAAAGAGAGGCGAAACCGGCTTCATGTCTGTCCTGTGCCGGTGGAAAAATCTGCAATAGTCCGGCCAAGCGGTCACTGTCGTAAATGGCCAGTTCCTTCAGCCATGTCAACAGATCCTTTCGGTACAGTATCAGCAGAAAATGGTTTGAATCATACACATGGCGTCCCAAAACCTCAACGCCGGAAGACTGACCGGCCAGGATAGTTTTCGGGATATGGTTTACCGTACCCCAGACCACCACCGACTGGGTGCTGGCCCTTCGCCAGTGACGTTCACCGGATTCCGTCACAACCTGCATGCAGGTCTGGCAAAGCCAGGGGGGCTCCAGTTTGACCGGTGCATATATCCAGCAACGCCTGCAGGGTCTTTCACACAGGGTCAGTGGCGGTCCCAAAGACTTGTACCCGGGGGATGACGGATATGGAAAATTGAGGGAGTTGGTTTCCAGAAGCGCCAGTGTCGCAAGCAGTTCAGCGCCACTGCGACACCGGCGTATCCAGTCAAATGAGGTGAGCATCAAGTACCTGTTTGAATTGGGGATGGTGATGGATAGCCTGTAAATTGATCCATTGATCGGGATTGAGTATGGTTTGCCATTTGCCGACATCGGGAGCACCCGGACCATAGCGCTTGTTCCAGTCAATCAGGAAGCTGTCTGGCAGGACAGAGAAGCGGACACTGCCGCATCCCAGGGACCGCAGATGACCCAGTTTATGCGCCATATCCGAATCGAGCTGGATGCACCAGATCAGGCGCTGGAGTTCTTCCTCGCGCAGATTCCAGAAACGCAACTGAAACCGGGCAGTTGAACCGGGCATGATGGCCCGGAAGTATGTGGCCTTTACCGTATCCGGCTGAAAGTCCGGTATGGGCATGATGCCGGGACATAAGGGAAAATGGGGGAAAACCCGCCAGCGTTGGGCAATCTGGACTGTTTTCATGGATTTTTCGGCGGTTTCCTGCCAGCGTCCCTGAGAAAACTGCCAGTGGCCATAGGGATACGGCGCTTTGAACCAGCCGAATTGGGGATTCTCGAAACGGGCAAAATCGAACACAACCCGTCCCATGAGGGCCTGATCAGGGCCCTGTCCCACCCAGCCGAACAAGGCGTCTGCCGGATTGAGACGGGAAATGTCGGTACTGGCATCGACCGTGTTGCTGGCAATGGTATAAATATGACGGATCAATCCCTTGATGCTCAGGGCCGGTAGCGCATAGACGCCATTTCCCGGAGTGTCTTTTTCCGGGGGGGCAAGATTGAAAAAGTCAAACCCATGCACCGGCCCTTCGGGCAGCAGCGTTGTATAACTTGGGCTTCCGCTTTCACGGATATGCAGGGGCGTCAGCACCCGGGCTTCTACCATGATCTGCCCGCAATATCCGCCAAATGACCGGTGGGAAATGTATCCGGGAGTCGTTACCGGAACCGGACGGGGCTGATCCGATGCCGGCATCAGCGGGGTCAACCGACTCAGAACAGACGGCATATCCAGGTCGGTCAGCGTCAGCTCCTTCCAGATGCCGGACTGTTGAAGCCGGGATGGGTCAAACAGGGCAGCCGTGATGGTATCCGATTCAAGCGTGCGCCAGTGCATGGCATCCAGTTTTCCCTGAACCCATCCCATGCCATTGGTTTTTTCACCGCCCAGCGGGATGTCCCCCCGCTTGAAATCTTCCAGCAAATGCAGCAACAGATTCACCGCGGGCAGGTCTTTTGGGAGAACATCGTGTAAATCCAACCGCAAGGAAAATATCAAATTATGCCCATAGGCAAAAAGATAATCCCGTTTGGCCGTTTCGATGGGTTTGGCCGTAAGGGGATCCATCCGGACGCCATCCATGGTACAGAACGCGCGTTCGGCATTTTCTGGATCGCCGAGATAGGCATCGGAAAAAAATACCAGACCCGGTTTGCCTTGTGCACCGAACAGGCGGATTAAAAGATCCATTGTTTCCGATGTTTCACCCAGAACGGTTTTCAATATCTGGGAGGCCCTGCGACGAAATGCGCCCTTGATGGTGCTGCCCGGGATGTAAATTTCCCAGGTTCCCTCTTTCTGATTGGAGGGAGACCAGGTCAGCATTCTCATAAAGAGCGTGTCGTAGGGTTTTCCATATGCCTGGGAAACCTCACGGCGGTAGGGGCCGCCGGAACGAAAATCAATGTGATTCGGCTGAGTCAGCTCCTGGCGAACCCGGTCCCGATACCACTGGATAAAGGCGATCATGTTTTGATCATTGGTGATGCTTTTATTCAGATTGGTGGCATTCAGCATATGCCGGTATGCCACGCGCTCATGGCTTGACAGAAATTCACGCCACATCGGGGCACGTACGCCGGATGGGGGGGAATGGGGGTCATTCCACTGGGTTTCGCTGATAGCCCCCTTCAACAGCATTTGTTTGATCTGAAGATGTTCCTGGCGGTTTAAAATTTCCATGTCGATCCAGGCATCACTTTGAAGGAGTTTCAGATGTTGATCGATCTGATTCATAAAATCATGTATGGCCGGCTGGCACAGTCTGGCCAATAAATCGGTCAGGGCGGGTTCGGTGGCCGGCGTTTCATTGACCTGTTGCCAGGCGGTTTCCGGCAGATTGAGGGCCTGTGCAAACTGATCAAATGCCTGACGGTCAATCTGCCGCTCTTCCTTCTGCTGGCGTTCCAGGGTCTCCACAACCCGTTTGGCCATGTTGGCTTTTTTTTGAAGGGCTTTCTGAAATGTCTCCAGGGCTTCTGCCTGGGAAAAAAATGCCTGATTGACAAATGGTTTGAGTGCTTCAAGAATTTTGGGACTCAGGGCATTTTTGCCTTTTGACAGTTTTTTATTTGCGGCATCGGTAAACAGCCACTGCTCCACCTGTCTGACGGATTGTTCAAGCAGGCAGACTGCGGTTATCCTCGGAAGATATTGGGAGAATCTGGTTTTCCATTCCTCGGGTTTGATGATGGGACCGGCCAGTGTCACTTCCAGTCGTTTTCGGATGAAATCCGGAATCTGGCGAAGGGCCTGCACCAGAAATTGGCCATCCGCAGCCTTGAGCGTTACCCCGGAATCGTCTATTTTCCCCCAGTTCCATCCGACCAGAACCGGATTGTCTGCTGAAAAATGCAGGGCAAAATTTAAATGGTTGCCTTTACCCTGCGGCTTGGGGGGATGCGCCGGTTGCGGAATCGGCAGACTGGCTTCCAGGCGAAGCCTTCCCAGTCCTTTGGATTTACCGGCCCCAAACCAGAATCGACCGGCAATCAATTCCTGAAGGATATAGTAAAGCCGATCCGCATTCTGCGCATCTACCAGCAGCTTATCGTTAACCGTCATGATAAAATCAAATACCGATTTGCGCATGACCGTTTCCAGCTTGTAATTGGCGTTGGCTTCACTGGCCCAGCGGTCTTCATTCAATCGCATGCCCATACGCAAATCAAAAAAATGGCTTTGCGTATAGCATTGGGGTTGCAGCTTGCAACTGATTTTGGAAATCAGACCTTCCGGCATGGCTTTCCCATACAACCGCAGCCACATTTTGTTCAACAAACCGATATTTTTACCGTTTCTCGACTGCCCGATGAATGCATCCATCAACGATTGTGCGGTTCCCTCGATGCTGCCTGCCAAAGAAACCAGGCGATGGGTGCCGTCGTCATCGCGGGTAAAAAGCGTCTTTTTGGCATTGCCCCGATAGATTGGGGATTCTGCACACATGATACCTTTAATTATCATTTTTGTTCCTTTCTGATAACTATTTAGCGCCTGAACGGAAACCCTTTC
>DFZE01000063.1:797-2066 GCA_002382065.1 Desulfobacteraceae bacterium UBA4064 | reverse complement strand
ATTGTGACCGTTCAAAGTATATCATAAACTGCGATCACTTCGTAACTTTTTTTTTGAGAGATTGCATGTTACAGGATTTCAGCGAGCCGGTAATCCGTGCGGATCAGATTTTTATCAAATCGTAGGCTCGTGTTCCAATGCCGATTTCTTCGGCATAGGCCAGTTGATGCATCCAGTCTATTTTGGGATAAATGCCCCGGAATTTGTCCTCACCAGGCCTGGTGTTGGCCGTCAGGCAGGAGCCTGGATTGGCCAATTCCTGATTGACCAGATCCACGGAGGCCTGATCGATGGCAACCGGATCACGGGAAGCCAGAACACCGATGTCCCGAACAATCGGGGCATCATTATGCCCATAGCAGTCGCATGCCGGTGAAACGTCTGTAATAAAATTGATAAACAGGCATTTCGATTCTTTTCCCGTCAAAACCCCGAGTGTGTATTCCACCATGTTTTCCATGAATGTCGGAATGGACTGATTCCACTGAACCTGAATGGCTTCCTGGGAGCAGATCAGGATGCATTCGCCACATCCGATACATTTTTGGGTATCCATGACCGCTTTTTTTTCAACCACAGACAGGGCCTGTTGGGAGCAATGCATCACGCATTCACCGCATCCGATACATTTTTTCCGTTTGATTTCCGGCGACAGGGTTGAATGCTGGGCCAGTTTTCCCTTTCGGGAGGCGCATCCCATGCCGATATTCTTGATGGCGCCACCAAATCCGGAAAGTTCATGTCCTTTGAAGTGCGCCATGGAAATCAGGGTGTCTGCCTGAACAATTTCAGCGCCAATATACACATTTTTAAAATTTTTCTGGTCAATCGATATCGCAAATTCACTTTTTCCGCGGAGACCGTCCGCAATGACAAGCGGTGCGTCCACGACGGCATAGGCAAATCCATTCTGAATGGCGGTTGTCAGATGACTGGGGGCATCACTTCGGGTTCCGGCATACAGCGTGTTGGCGTCTGTCAGAAAGGGATTCCCTTCCAGAGACCGGATCATTTCAACCATTTTTCTGACAAACAGGGGCCGGATGAAGGCGGCATTCCCTTTTTCGCCAAAATGGATTTTGATGGCGACCAAATCCCGTTTGTCCACCGTGTCTGCAATGCCTGCGGTTTCCACAAGCCTTCCCAGCTTTTGAAACAGATTTTCCTTGAAAGTAGTTCTCAAATCCATAAAATAGACGTTTGATGACATGTGATCACTCCATTGATTGAATATTCAAAAACAGGATACATAGCGCCTGAACGGAAACC
>DFZE01000063.1:0-653 GCA_002382065.1 Desulfobacteraceae bacterium UBA4064 | reverse complement strand
CCTGCTGCCTTCCCAAAATCATTAATCTTAAAAGCTATAAAAAGTCAGGCCAATGACACTTAAAACCCGTTCTTCATTTTCTTCCACTGCCGCGTGTTCAGACAGCGAAACAGTTATGCCGGGTGAGTCCGGTCATCATCCGGCCAGTCCGGACCGGACAGGTTCGCTGAAAGCCCTGGACGCCATCTATCGCCATTATGATCAGACATATCCCCGAACCGGTTTGGCGTGCCATGCGGGATGTGCGAGCTGCTGCACCCGCAGCGTCATCCTGACATCCATCGAGGCCTGCTATATTCTTCATGGCTGCAAGAGCCAACCCGATCTCATTGGTTCGAGGCTTTCCGGGGCGATGGATGCACCGCGGTTCATTCCGGTTCTGACCACCAACCGGCTGGCCGAACTGTGTCAGGCGGATCAGGATATTCCGGAAGAACAATTGCCCCAATCCGGTTTGTTCTGCCCGTTTCTGGAAAACGACAGGTGTCTGATTTATGCGTTAAGGNNCATTTGCCTGCCGGTGCATGACATCCGTCACACAATGTTCCACAACCGGCTTTGCCGACCAGAGTGACTGGATGGTAAGTCTGAATACCCTGTATCTGCAGGTGATCGAGCATCTGGACAACAGCGGGTGGTCCGGTAATCTGATC
>DFZE01000241.1:15426-28438 GCA_002382065.1 Desulfobacteraceae bacterium UBA4064 | reverse complement strand
TACCAGGCCATCCCCGACCGATAACGCAGCGAAATTATTTTCTGGAAGTCTATAGCTGCTCATTTTCCGGATCGTACAATCACCCGAGGTTACTGAGAAGTTACGTGCTTTGTAACGTATTCTTATTTTAATGACAGTGCGGACGCAGTTGCATGATTTTGGTCTCCTTATGAACCTGAGTACTTCACTCCGATACATTCCTGCCCATAACATCAGCAGACCCCGATAAAAAGGTCGTATGTAACCACCGGTGCAATATGACCTTTTTATCGGGGTCTTAACCACATGCCCGGAGCAGGTGTTTCAAACCAAATCTAATTAAAAATCAGTATGATGGATGGGGTAACACGAAATGTGAAAAATCTGGCACGAAGATTGAATTACAGATAGACAGGGAATAAAAGTGGCAGCCATCGGCGAATCGATTGAGACGCATCGGTACAGCCATGGTCAAGACGACGTTACTCTATCATCACTCAACCCGTGCCATCAGCATGACCTTATACAATGAATCACAACCCCAAAACCAATCCGGACACTTGGCGTGTTGCCGACTGTTCAGGTGGTATATCCCTAATATATTTACGGAAAGGAGAACTTATGAACAAAACGCGTTTTATCAGACATTTTTTTATGGGACTTGTTCTGGTTGCATTTTTTGCAGGCTGCGCCGGGACTCAAAAACAGGAAAGCACCGGGGAGTATATTGACGATACTGTTCTTACCTCAAAGGTCAAAGCGGAAATATTAAATGATCCGATGCTCAAGGTATTCCAGATCAATGTTGAAACCTTCAAGGGCGTCGTGCAATTGAGCGGTTTTGTGGATTCGGCAAACGCCTCTGCCAGAGCTGTGGAAGTCGCGAAGGCTGTGAAGGGTGTCCAATCCGTTAAAAACAGCCTTATTGTGCGATGAGCGGCTGAAGCCGGTCGATTTTGGAATGCATAACATTTTAGTGGGAGGACGAATCATGTCGATAGGCGCCAGTCCCCCCTTGAAATGCCTCTTTTTGAAACACTACTTCATGAAAGGGTTGGAAGGCGAATGGGTGAAAGAGATAAATATCGAGAGAAGCTTGAATCTCTGCTTGATGATTGGAATGCTGATTTTGATAAATTGGAGGCCATGTCGAGACATGCCGGTGGCGATTCGAAGTACGAATGGGATGAGGTAATCACAGGGCTTCGACAGCACCGTTTTGCGGCAAATTCAGAACGGGGCTGATTTCTCACAACCCGCATGATGGACATACACCCTGTATGAAAATACAGCCGGACCAATTCACACGCAGGTGTTCTGGAATTACAGGAAGATCATTTTTTTCGCGTGGTTCGCAGTTAAAACGTATTTTCACAACAGACGCAACTCAAACAAGAATCAAACAGGAGAAATACCATGAAATCAAGCACAAAAGATAACGCAGAAGGCACAATGCATCAGGTGAAGGGCAAAATAAAGGAAACCGCAGGGAAAATAGTCGGGAATGACGATCTGGAGGCTGAAGGCAAAATCGAAAATTTGGACGGTAAAATTCAGGAAAAAGTAGGCGAATTCAAGAAAATATTAGGCAAGTAAATGTGTTCATGAATCATATTGAAACGTAACTTCTCAATAAATCCGGGCAGTGACAGGTCTTTGTCATATAAACCACAGAAACCATCGGGCACGGGCACGCTCACGGGCAAGGGCGCGGTATGAGCAGTCACAGAAAAGAGGCTTAAATGCGGCAAATATGGAAAGAATAGTCTTTTTCATATGATGAAAGTTGGAAAACAATAAAATTTACGAAGGGCGGTAAAAAATGCAGGAAATAACAGCAAAAAGAGTATTCATAGTCGTCATTGCCGTATTCTCCCTGTTGATGGTGGGGTGTGCCGGAATGGAAAAAAAACCGGCAAACAGAGGCGGTGCTTTTTACCATCACAGAGAATTGGTCCAGGCTGACCAGGCTCTGGATGAGGCTCGCAGGGCCGGCAAAGACAAGGAATGCCCGGCAGAATTTAATGCGTTAAAGGACAAGGTTGACGAGGCATATAAGGTCTATTTTGCATGTCATACGCAGGAAGCAATTGCAATGGCTAACGAAGCGACCGCCCAAATCAAGGCTCTTTGCCCGGCAAAACCAAAAGCGGATATGAAGCCCGGCCCAAAACCGGTATCAAAACCGGAACCGGCATCAAAACCGGAGCCAAAGACAGTTGAGAAAGTCGTTGTCCTTGAGGATGTCCATTTTGATCTTGATAAGTCCACCCTTACAAAAGAAGCTCAGGCAATACTGAAACAAAATATCCGGATTCTGAAAGATAATCCCAATGCAAAAATCCGTATTCAGGGGCACACATCTGCTATCGCATCTGAAGAATACAATCAAAAGTTGAGTGAAAGAAGATCGATGTCAGTCCAGGAATTTCTTGTCAAAGAAGGCGGCGTTGCACCAGCCAGACTTTCTACAATCGGCTATGGTGAGACAAGACTCGAAAAGCCGGAACCGGATCCTGCGCGCACGGAATCAGCGGCGGCAAAGACAAACAGAAGAGTTATTTTTAAAATCCTTGTGGAATAGATGGGGCAAAGGGAACTCTGCCTGTTTGTGCCGGGCCGGCGGGCAACGGCTTTTTAGAAAGTGCGGTACAGTGGATATCCGAACACGGGAGGACCAAAATGAAAAAGAATATTTATTTGTCGATATTACTGGTTGTTGGATTAGCC
This sequence comes from Desulfobacteraceae bacterium UBA4064, assembly GCA_002382065.1. Lineage (GTDB taxonomy): Bacteria > Desulfobacterota > Desulfobacteria > Desulfobacterales > Desulfatirhabdiaceae > UBA4064. Next base: position 25,729 of record DFZE01000241.1, on the reverse strand, counting down.
GTGCTTTCGGGCTGTGCCACCATGCAAACATGGCCGGATTACGAAAGGCATGCAGAGAACAAGATGGTCGTCATCCAGGAGAAGATCGGTGATGGGCTGAAAACCGGCATATTTTCCCCGGATCAGTCCCAAATGTATCTGACGACATTGAAGGGTATTCGAACTGACTATACGGCACTGAGAGACAAGGGGGTTTACCAAAGCGATTGGGAAAGTCTTCTCGGAAGACTGGATGTGCTCGATGATGAAATCAACAGGTCATTGGCCAGACACCCAAGAATTGAAGAAACACGGAATGGCGAAAGGATTGTTGCACTCCAGAGGAGAATTGATGACGGAAGAGTCCGCGGGCGTTTGCCTTTTACAGAGGGGCGCGAATTTCAATCCAGAATGGACGTCATTCGGCGTGAATATTTGCGGATGACGGAAGACGGCCGATACACCACCTTTGAGGAGAGAGCAGACATTTCCCGCAGGCTTGATTTACTGGAAATGGATATCAATCGGTTCCTGTAAAAATTTGCCATAAAAATACATAAAGGAGGCAATATATGCCGTTAGTTCAATTGATAATCATTTTGGTTGTCGTTGGTGTGATTCTCTGGGTTATTAACAGCTTCATCCCGATGCAGTCCACAATAAAGTCTATCTTGAATGCTGTCGTGATTATTGCCGTCATTATCTGGCTTTTGAGTGTATTCGGACTCATTGGAGACATCTCAAGGATGCGTATTACACGGTGAGGTGAGGCCCGGAAATGATGCTCAATCGGGTAAAAATGAAACAATCCCAATAAAACTTTTAAGGAGAGCCGTATGTTTAATAAAAAATGGAAAAAAGTAATGATTTGTTTTTCCGTTGCCTGTTTACTTGGATTTATGGGGCATGTGTTCAATGTTTTGGCTTCGGAGCAAAGTCCTAATCAAAAAGCCACCCAAAAGGCCATTGAAAAAGGGTTGGACGATTCACTGGGAATGCCGGTTCTGAAAGGCGATCTTTGGCAACAGATGACCCACGATTCAAAGATAGGTTTTATCTGGGGTTTCGGGCATGTGGTATCTATTGAACATTTTCTGATGGAAAAATATCCGGAGCTTAAACGAGACAGCTTTGTCGCAAAAGTTGTTGAGGGAATGGATAATATTCCGATGAATGAGGTCATTATCGAAGTTGACAGGTATTATGAAACGCATCCGGATGAGATGGATAAACCGGTGACGAGTGTACTCTGGGATACCATGATCAGGCCAAACATAAAAACAGGCATAGCGGGTCGTCAACTGAAAAAAAGACCATGATGAATTTGAAAAAAAGTTGAAATTCGGGTAGCTTTGTAAAAAGCGCCACAAAAGCAGTATGAAAGGAATGAGTATATGAAGCGAATAACACTTGGATTTCTGATTCTTGTGCTTGTTTTTTCATTGGGTTGTACAGGAATGTCCAAAACACAACAATCGACCCTGAGCGGTGCAGGCATTGGTGCTGTCAGCGGCGGTGTGCTGGGTGCAGTTGTTGGCGGCAGTCCGGCTACAGGCGCGCTGATCGGCGCGGGTGTCGGTGGGGCTGCAGGATACCTTCTTGAAAAGTAGGTGTGTCGTGCATGCGGTCAATATCGTGTTGCGGATGGTGAAAAATGAAACGATCTGAAAAGAAATTACATATATATAGATCAAAAGGAGTTTGTAATGACTGACAAACGAAAAGCATATGAAGAGAAGCTCGAGGCCCAGTTCGAGGAATGGAACGCGCAGATCGCGCTGCTAAAGGCCAAAGCGGACAAGGCCAAGGCCGATGCCAGAATTGAATACTACAAAAACATCGAAGCGTTGGAAAACAAGCAAAAAGAGGCCGGCTCAAGGCTGCAAGAGCTGAAGTCCGCCGGAGATGAGGCTTGGGAAGAGGTTAAAACCGGCGCGGAAAAAGCATGGGATGAAGTCAAGGCGACCTACCACAATGTGGCCTCAAAGTTCAAATGAGCCAGAATGCCGACCCCGGTGATTTGATGTCAGATGCCAAACATTTCATCAAAAAAGGAGTCGGAATACCACAAACAAATTGACAGTTAAAAAGGCAGGTCGATATGAAAACAATCACACTTATCGGTATCATACTGATTGGTATCGGGATCATGGCGTTCGGGTACCAGGGGATTACCTACACGACCCGGGAAAATGTCGTGGATCTCGGCCCATTGCAAGTGACGACAGAAAAAAGCAGAACGATTCCATTACCCCCGATTGTTGGCGGTCTTGCGCTATTGGGCGGCATTGTTCTGCTGACTGTGGGCAGAAAAAATCATTCGTGAAATACGGATAACCGAATTGTCTGATGGAAAAAAGGAGCTATTCAACAATGACCCTGGTCAGAATCATCATGAGCGTCCTTCCGGAAAAGCGGAAAGAGGTTTATCAGACACTTCTTTCATTGATCGAACTGCCAGAAATCGAGAGGGGGTGTCTCAGCTATGGCATCTTCTGGAGCATAGAGGACGAGAACGTTTTCAGTCTGATTTCGGAATGGACATCCCGCCAGGAATTGGATCATCATTTGAGATCCGACAAATTTGGCATTTTGCTTGGAATCAAGAGCCTCTTAAGCGAACCAATTATGATTAATATTTTTACGGTTTCAGATTTTGAAGGAATCGAAGCTGTCAATTCAGCAAGAAAAAAGGCAACTGATTAGCTTCACCGGTCAGGTTTTTCAATAAGGCCGGTTAATTTAACCTGGATTGCGGCTTTCGCCGCAATGACGGGAGGAAGACAGTATCGTCATTGAAAGGGCCGACCTATGAACATGAAAAGCGATAGCGCCAAAAACGGAAAGGAGCCTTTTGTATGAATGTTCTCCTGATTTATCCAAAATTTCCGGATACGTTTTGGTCTTTTACGTATGCGTTGAGTTTTATCGGAAAAAAAGCGGCGTTTCCGCCGCTTGGTTTGCTCACCGTTGCGTCCCTGTTACCGGCAACATGGTCCAGGCGTCTCGTTGACATGAACGTGGACAGCCTGACAGATGGTGACATTTCATGGGCGGACATGGTCTTTACCGGCGGCATGGCCATTCAACGGAAATCGGCAGAACAGATTATCGCCCGTTGCAAGGCCATGAATGTAAAGATCGTTGCCGGGGGGCCACTCTTTACTTCCGAACCCGGGGAATTCAAGGCGGTTGACCACCTTGTTCTTGACGAAGCGGAACTGACATTGCCCGTTTTTTTGGCGGACCTGCAAAACGGACAACCCAAAAAGATGTACAGGGCTTCGGGTTTCTGCGATCTTTGCGATACACCGACTCCCTCGTGGGATCTGGTGAAAATGAAACGATATGCATCCATGAACATTCAGTTTTCAAGAGGATGCCCGTTCAATTGTGAATTCTGCAATGTCACGACATTATTCGGCCACCGGCCGCGATTGAAAACACCTCAGCAGATCATCACGGAACTGGATTGTCTGTATGTCTCCGGCTGGCGCGGCAGTATCTTTTTTGTTGATGACAACTTTATTGGAAACAAGGGCTATCTTAAAACGCATTTGCTGCCCGTTCTGATCGAATGGCGCAAGGATAAAAAAGGTTGCGTCTTTTTCACGGAAGCCTCCATCAATCTGGCGGATGATCCGGAACTGCTGGGCATGATGGTAAAGGCCGGATTCGATTCGGTTTTTATCGGTATCGAGTCGCCGGATGAGGTCAGTCTGACCGAGTGTCACAAAACCCAGAACAAGAATCGGGATCTCCTTGAAAGTGTTGCGATAATCCACCGCTCCGGATTACAGGTGATGGGCGGTTTTATTGTGGGCTTTGACAGCGACTGCCCTTCCATTTTTCAGCGGCAGATAGACTTCATTCAGAAAAGCGGAATTGTCACAGCAATGGTTGGCATGCTCCAGGCCCCGCCGGGAACTCGTCTTTTTGACCGTCTTCAACGGGAGAGCCGGGTAATCAATACCTTTACCGGAGATAATGTCGATGGCACAACCAATATCATTCCCCGGATGGGACTGGACAGGCTTCTGGACGGATATCAACTGATCATGAAACAGATTTATTCGCCAAAAAACTATTACCGTCGTGTCAGAACGTTACTGAAGGAACTCAAGTCGCCTGAAATCAACCAACCCATCAATATTCAGCGTTTCCTTTCATTCTTTCGAGCCGCTTTTCGGCTTGGGGTTTTGGGAAAGGAACGTTTTCGCTACTGGCAACTGATGCTGTGGACCCTGACTCGCAGGCCCAGGCAACTTCCGTTGGCTGTCACCCTGTCCATATATGGCCATCACTACCGGAAAATATGTGAATTATATATTCTGTAGGCCAGACGATATTTTTCGAAAAAGTGGATTTTTTCATCGTGATTCCGGTTTATACCAGGTTGCCTTCAAGATGATTTATTGGAAGACCATCAGGCTGAGACCGAAAAAGACGACAGGCGGCGATGGACTGTACGTGAGTACGTCGAAACGCTGCGAAGCTGAAAAAGGTATCAGCCCGATTGCGAACGTGAATTGAATGTTCGGGTAAACGGATGCATTATCTGTGTGAATCAAGGAGGCAACATGAAAGCGATTAAAAGAGATATCAACTACATGGTTCAAAAAATGGATGCTGATAAAAAAGCAGCCGTTGTTCTGATTCCATTCATAAATACGAATAAACGTCAGACCATCCCGATCAGGGAAAGTCTGACATGGTTTTCAGCAAAAATGGAAACGGAACTCCTGGATTTTGACGAAACCATGTCTGCCTGGGAAACAGAGATCGCCCTGGGAATTCTGGACGATCTGGATGAACAGGTGATTGCACTTCGTTCGAAATTGCTCATGGCCATGAGGTCGTTACAGCCCCAAATACAGAATGCGGTCATTCACCAATGTGTTGAGGTGGCCAATCTGGCTCACATGATTGCATCCAACCACCATCCAAAATTCAGCCATTACAGAAACGGGAGGGAAACAGCATGAAAAAGAAGCTGGAACCCAAAAATATCGAACAATTAATGGTAGAGGCAGATGAACTCATTCGAAAGATCAATTCTGATTTCATCAAAGAGATGAAAGAAGAGCGTCGTCTGGAGCTTGAAAAACACACACTGCATCTGAAAAAGATCAAAACCGAGGTTCAGGACAAGATCGATAGCAAGGAAACATCGGAAATAGGCTCCGGCGCCCAAGGCATGCACGCGGCAATTGATGAGATGGTGAAGGCCATGACTGCCTTGAAAAACTATCTTTTTTGATTATCCTTGCCATCAGAATGCCGTAAATATTATATATACTTTGAACGGTCACAATCTGCGGGTTCCATAAACAGAAGTCAGAATACAGAANNTTCCTTATTTATTCTGAATTCTGTCTTCTGAATTCTGTTTTTCCACAATTATTGACCGACAGCAGTATAAAAACATGCTGTTTTGGCAAAAATCAGGAAACGAAAATGCCTTCCAATGAAAATAAAGATCCGATAAGCAAACTGATGGATATGGTTCGGCCCTTCTTCGGCGCCGGTGATGATCATCAGAAAAACAAGGTTGCGTTGCCACCGAAGACCCGTTTCAGCATCTGGTATTTCCTGTTGGCCATTTTCGTTTTTTCCTATCTCCAGAATGTCTTCTTTTCTTCAAGAGTGGAGACGATTCCCTATAGCCAATTCAAACAATACATCGCCGAAGGGGTTGTCGGGCCGATAGTCATTGGTCCTGAAACCATCAGCGGCGCTCTGTCAGAAAAGCCGGGTCAGTCGTTTACGACTGTTCGCGTGAATGATCCCAATCTGGTGAAGGAACTGGATGAACGCAAGATCGGTTATTCCGGACGGTATGAAAATAAATTTTTGAGCGGCCTTCTTTCCTGGATTCTTCCAATAGGCATTTTTTTTCTGATCTGGCGGTTTGCCATGAACAAGATGGGCCCAGGGATGGGCGTGATGTCTTTCAGCAAAAGCAAGGCCAAAATTTTTGCCGAAAGTGAAACAAAGGTCTCTTTTGGCGATGTCGCAGGCATCGATGAGGCTGTGGAAGAGCTTCGGGAAGTGGTTGAATTTTTAAGCTCGCCGGAAAAATCCCAAAAACTGGGCGGAAGAATACCCAAAGGGGTTCTTCTGGTGGGTCCGCCGGGAACCGGAAAGACTCTTTTGGCCAGGGCTGTGGCCGGGGAGGCCAAAGCGCCTTTCTTCAGCATCAGCGGGTCCGAGTTTGTAGAGATGTTTGTCGGCGTGGGAGCGGCCCGCGTGCGAGACCTTTTCTCTCAGGCAACCAATCAGGCGCCCTGTATCATCTTTATCGATGAACTGGATGCGCTGGGCAAGGCCCGGGGGATGAATGTGATGGGTGGGCATGACGAACGGGAGCAAACACTGAACCAGCTCCTGGTGGAGATGGACGGGTTTGAAACAAACAAGGGTGTCATCATCATGGCAGCCACTAACCGGCCGGAAATTCTGGACCCTGCTTTGTTGCGGCCGGGTCGGTTCGATCGGCAGGTTCTGGTGGACCGGCCGGATATCAATGGAAGGGAAGCCATCCTGAAAATTCACTCCAGAACTGTGGTGTTGGGTCCGGAAGTCGATCTTCGCAGTATCGCCGGTCGAACCCCGGGTTTTGTGGGCGCTGACCTGGCCAACATCATCAATGAAGCCGCGCTGCTGGCCGCCAGAAATAACAAGGAAATGATCGAGCTGTCGGACTTTGATGAAGCCATCGACCGGGTGGTTGCGGGTCTTCAGAAAAAGAACCGGGTGATGAATGCCAGGGAGAAAGAAATTGTCGCTTTCCATGAGTCCGGACATGCGATTGTGGCCGAGTCTGTCGAGCATGCCGATCCGGTGCATAAAATATCCATTATTCCCCGAGGGATTGCGGCCCTCGGTTATACCCAACAGCAACCCACTGAGGACCGTTATTTAATGACACGCTCGGAGCTGATCGATCGACTGGCGGTTCTATTGGGTGGTCGGGTGGCGGAGGAGCTGGCTTTTAATGAAATTTCAACCGGCGCACAGAACGATTTGCAGCGGGCCACAGACATTGCCCGGGCCATGGTCACGGAATATGGCATGAGTGACCGCCTGGGACTGGTAAGCTATGAACGACAACGACAGCCGATGTTTCTTCCGGAAAGTTTTTCTCCCGGTAAAAATTACAGTGAGACAAAAGCCGCCGAAATTGACGAAGAGGTCACGCGGTTTATCGAGGAAGCCCATCAGCGCGTCCGTAACATCTTGTCCGGGCGACGAACGATCCTTGATGATTTGGCCCATCTACTTTCGCAGAAGGAAAGTGTCCAGGGTGATGAACTGAGAAAGATGTTGTCGGCAGCCCCTCCTGTCATGGCGGATTCATCGATCAGCGCTTTTCATCGCATTGTTGCACGAAGCGCCGGATCAAATAATTATCTGAGGTAACTACTCAGGTATTCAGAATTCAGGAGTCAGAAGCCAGAATAAATAAGGAAAATATCATTTTTATAAACAGCAACCATTCCCTATTTATTCTGAATTCTGACTCCTGAATTCTGAAAATGAAATTATATCTGGAAACCTACAGAAAGGCAGACATATATCTCAGTCAGCGAACCGGAATGAAAGAGGAAAAAATATCCTGGAGCGTATTGCACGCGGCGCGATGACCGATCGCGGGTTTCTGGTCGATTTTTCAGCGGCTATGCAAAACGTGGAAATTGCAGCCGACCACAATTTTAAGCTTTCTCCACAGCCGGACCCAGCGGCGCTTGCGGGTTTTCTGGATGCGCGGAAAGCGGCCGATCCGCTCCGTTTTCCCGATCTGTCTCTATCCGTCATCAAACTGCTCGGCCCGGGTGAATATGTCGTCGAATTTCCGGGTGAGACAGGGGCCGGCCATTTCGGCCTGGCTGTCAAGGACTACACACACGCAACGGCTCCCAATCGGCGATTTCCGGACCTGATCACCCAGCGTATTCTGAAGGCGGCCCTGGACGATTCGCCGATGCCCTACAGCCGGGACGAACTGGAGGAATTGGCGCAACACTGCACCCGAAAGGAAAATGACGCCAACAAGGTGGAACGGCTTGTTGCCAAGTCAGCCGCGGCCATGCTGCTCTCTTCGAGAATCGGAGAAGAGTTTGATGCCCTGTGCACGGGTGCTGCCGATAAAGGGACATGGGTACGCATCTTTCATCCGCCCATTGAAGGCCGATTGATCAAAGGACAAAACGGCGTCGATGTGGGCAACCGGCTCAGGGTGCAGCTCATCCATACCGATGTGGAAAAAGGGTATATCGATTTCAGGAAAATCCATTAGATGTTGCCAGACGGATTTTCCTGCCGGCTTATACTGTGAACAGCACCAGTCATCGCGTCTATCACCCTCATCCCGACCCTCCTCCTGGAAGAGGACGCAACAGAAAACGCTTATGATGCCTGTTCAGAGTATAACGCACGGGTTTCCAGGCTCCAAACTGGAAACCCGTGCAAAACAGAAGACAGAATTCAGAAGCCGGTAGGTCAGGTTGGCCGGTGGTTTGGCCTACCTGACTGTGAAAATGGAAAGAAAGTTTTGAGTTTTGAATTTTGAATGTTGAATTAAGGAAATGAATCATTTTTTAATAAACGCGCGAAGCGCAACCGCCATTCAAAATTCAAAACTCAACATTCTGAATTCTGTATTCCAGAAAAGGAGACCGGCCATGAGCAAATACATGCAACTCACGGTTACTGTACGCCCCTATTATCAAAAAGATCTGGCAGCCACTTACCCCAAACTGGCGCATTACGTAAGATATTTCGATTCGGGTCTGGCGGATAGGAATCGCTCTCTCTACGAACTGGTGGGACAGTTGGATCAGCTCCTTTATCGACTTGAGGGTACGCCGTTACGTGAGGCGCTTCTCCGCCATGCAGAAAACCTCCGGAACACGCATAAACTGATCCAGGAAAAAATGGCCGACTGGAAACTCGCCGAAGTCGATAAGCTTCTGTACAGCATCGAGGATATATTTGATGAAATGGAGATGGAACCGAAGCTGGACATCAATTGAGCTTCCGGGAGGGGGTGATCCACCCAAAAAGTGATGTCAACATACCTGAAAACACTTATGAGAAGGAGATCGTGAAATGAAACAATCCTGGATAACTGGAAAAACAATGATTTTATTGAAACAGATCGGGAAAAACAAACCGGCTTCGATTCTGTTTCTTTGCCTCATGGCGCTGTTCTCCAATCCCGCTGCCGGAGGCCCGCTGTCTGACGAATCTTTCACCCGGAACACCGAGACTTCGATCACGGGCTACGACGCGGATTTGAAAACACGTTTTTCGTCTCACGAGATGGATGACGGAATGACGGTCATCGTTGATATCCAGTTGAAATACAAGAAGCAAATCACCAACCGGATTGACCTGAGCAACCCAACTGAACCGACCTTTGAATTAAAAGCTGTAAACATGAAAACAGGAAAGCCGGTCAGCCTGAGTGCCGAAGAACTGAGCGATCTGATGGTATTGAAAGACATTATCGGTCAGGCATCATCCCCCGCCCACAGTTTTATGGAACGGACACTTGATCTGTTGCTTGCGACGGACCCGGATGGCGAGAATATTGATTTTTCAAGTTCAAAAATCAGGGAGGAACTGAAATTAAGGGATAAATCACAGAATGACCCAGTCGGCATGGAAAAGTACACATCCTTCTGTTTCAACCTCGGGCAGACAGAAACCGGGGCATACACCATAAGGGTAAATGGCGTTGAACAAATCATCGAAGAACAGGTTGTTGTAGGACCTTGTTTTACCGGAGAATGCCTTGGCCGTTGTGGGTCACTCTGCAGCGGAAAACAAAATTACACACAGGAATGTCTGAATCATGATTTATGTGCCGGTGCAACAGGAGAAAATTTCGGGGTATGTCGTGATGAGTGGTTGGCTGCTGCGGATGGATATTTATTTGGGCCCAATTGCGCAAAGATGGATGGTCAATGGACGGACAATTATGGCTATGCATGGGTCTTTGATCCAGAAGAAAAAATCGGATTGATTACGGGGACCGTCAACACAGGCCCGTGTGGTATCTTAACCGTCACCGGCAAGCGCAACGCCCAAATTATCAACATGACCATAACCAATCCGGCTCCGACCCCGGACTGTTGTGCGTCTTTTACCTATACCGGAACGGTTCAATGCAATTCCGCCAGCGGTACAGGGACGAATGTATGCTCAGGTAGTGGCTCATGGTCCATGCAGCGGGACTTTGGGTATTCACAGTGAACGATCATGAATCATGCATGATGGTTCACCCCCCAGGCATGAAAATGATATCTTCCGAAAAAGC
>DFZE01000241.1:0-15411 GCA_002382065.1 Desulfobacteraceae bacterium UBA4064 | reverse complement strand
TTTTATGCCTCATTCTACAAACAGGCCGCTCCTACGGAGCTTGAATGACGGAACCTTGGATTTTAAGCAGATTCTCTACAACGGGGTTGAATTACACCCAACAAACTCTAATGAACAAACTGGAACGAGAAGGGGTACGTGTCATGAAACGCATTGGTATAATTATCGGAAGTGTGATTCTTCTGGCGATTCTGATCTTTGGGTGGTGGGTCATCAGCCGTCCCGAACGCGGCACGACCGGGACAGTCAGTACAAAATTTCGCTGGCTTGGGCCCAACGACAAGATCGTGATCGATGGTTTTGATGATCCCAAAGTCCAGGGCGTGGCCTGCCACATCTGCCGCGCGCAGACCGGGGGCGTAAAAGGGGAATTGGGCGTGGCGGAGGACACAAGCGACGCCAGCATCGCCTGTCGCCAGATCGGCCCGATCAAGATCACCGGCGAACTCGAGGACGGCGAACGTGTCTTTGACGAGCGTCGCAGCCTGGTTTTCAAGAGTCTTCAGGTTGTGCGATTTTTTGACCGCGAGCGCAATGTCCTGGTTTATGTGGCATATAGCGACCGGGTTATCGAGGGCAGCCCGAAGAACAGCATCAGCACCGTGCCGATCATGCGCTGGCCGGCGCCATAAAGATGAAAGGATGAAAGATGAAGGATGAAACTTTCTGCCTTGTCATTTCATCCTTCATCCTTTTCTTTTGAGGTAGTGACAATGTCAGACATGAATTTCAAAAACCAGTTTCATCTCAAAAACCAGGAACTGAACAGGCAAACCGGGCTTATGGAAGAACAACTGCATGAGAAGGAGACCGTCGTGGCGGCACTGCAGGATTCCGAGAAACGGTACCGGCGGCTGTTTGAATCGGCAAAAGACGGTATCCTGATCCTGGATGCCGGTACGGGTCAGATCGTTGATGTCAATCCGTTTCTGCTGAAGTTGCTCGGTTATTCTTACGATGAACTTTACGGGCAACATATCTGGGAAATCGGCTTGTTCAAGGATATTGCCGCATCCAAGGACGCTTTCAGGACCCTGCAGGACAACGAATATATCCGTTACGAACATTTGCCGCTGGAAACCCGTGATGGGCGGGTCGTGGATGTTGAATTTGTCTCGAATACGTATCTGGTGGACCACACCAAGGTCATCCAGTGCAACATTCGCGACATCACGGCACGCAGACGGGCAGAGAAGGCCCTGCTTGAATCCGAGGCCAAAACGCGCAGCATCCTGGATAATATCGGCATCGGCGTGGCGCTCATCAGTCCGAAAATGGAAATTCTTGAACTGAACCACCAGATGCACAAGTGGTTCCCGGATATCGACCCGGATCAACACCCCATCTGTTACTGCGCGTTCAACGACCCGCCACGTGATGCGGTCTGTGACGCATGCCCGACCTTCAGGACGCTTGCGGACGGCATGGTTCACGAAGCCACCACGCAAACGCCGCGGGCAGGAAAAATCCGCAACTACCGCATTGTTTCGTCTCCGATCCTCAAGGCGTCGGGCGAGGTGATGGCCGTGATCGGGCTGTTCGAGGACATCACGGAGAAACTGTCCATGGAGTCCCAATTCTTTCAGGCTCAGAAGATGGAAGCGGTTGGACGGCTGGCAGGCGGTGTGGCGCATGATTTCAACAACATCCTTACCGTAATTCTCGGGTATGCGGAACTGGGCCTGAACAAGGTTAATCCCTCTGATTCCCTGTATGATGATCTTCAGGAAATCCTCGATGCCGCCAGTCGGTCCAGGGAGACTGTCCGACAACTGTTGGCCTTTGCCCGCAAGCAGATCATCGAGCCCCGCGTTATTGATTTGAACGATACGGTTGAGGGAATGCTCAAGATGCTGCGGCCGCTGATCGGCGAGGATATCGACCTGGCCTGGTTTCCTGGATACAACATTTGGCCAATCCGGATGGATCCCTCCCAACTTGACCAGATATTGGCCAATCTGTGTGTCAACGCCCGGGACGCTATCGCGGACGTCGGCAGAATCAGTATCGAAACAGACCGGGTGAGCTTTGACAACGCCTACTGCGATGACCATTTGGGGTTTGTTCCCGGTGATTTTGTTCTGCTGACCGTCAGTGATAACGGTTGCGGCATGGACCGGGAAACCCGGGACAGACTTTTTGAGCCATTTTTCACCACCAAGGAAGTGGGCCGGGGCACCGGTCTCGGGCTGTCCACGGTTTATGGCATCGTCAAACAGAATGACGGGTTCATCAACGTCTACAGTGAGCCGGGCAATGGCACGACTTTCAAGATATATCTGCCACGTCATGAAGGGGTTGCTGTCGATTCCAAAAAAGATTCGGCCGGAAACATCCTGTATGGACATGGCGAGATCATCCTGATCGTGGAAGATGACGTGACGATTTTGAATTTGGCCCGAATCATGCTCGAAAAGCTGGGTTATACCGTACTGAGCGCCAGCACGCCGGCTGAGGCCATTCGACTGGCCGATGCACATCCAGGCGGGATTCGTCTGCTCATCAGCGATGTCGTTATGCCCGAAATGAATGGCCGTATTTTGGCCAATCAATTGCACTCCCGATATCCGGATATCAAGATCCTTTTCATGTCCGGCTATACGGCTGATGTGATCGCCCACAGGGGTGTGCTGAACAAGGGCGTATGGTTCATTCAAAAACCGTTTTCCATGAAAGACCTTGGCGTCAAGGTACACGAGGCGCTGGGCCAGGAGTTGTATCCAGCACAACCCGCATGAAAAAGGCGGCTCACTCAACGTGAAAATATTCTGAATCAATCAACCCTTCCAGTTGTTTCCCACAACACCCGATATATCTCCCCCAAAAAAGGTCATATATGGCCAATGGTTAAATATGACCTTTTATTGAGGCTGTCAATTATCGCCCCGAAAATGCTTTCATGGCAAAATATGAACATAAAATCAATATGATGGGTGATATGACGGTGAACCTTGTAAACCTGGAACAAAAATTGAATATATACTCCAATATTTGCGTGTCCTCCACCCCTCAGTTGTCATAGGGCGTGAACGCGTGAAATCGTGAGAGCGTGAAATCGTACCGCCCTGTAGAGACGCAATGCATTGCGTCTCTACCTATCCGCCCCTCACGTTCTATTGAAAAACGGGCTGCAGACATACCGTTGCAGAAGATGAAAAAATATGGTTTCAAATTTATCCATTCGCGTAAATGTGCAGGGAGACAATGATGGTTACAGCAAAACAAGATCCTGATGTTCTTGAAAAATGTCCAACAGGCATCAAGGGTCTCGATGAGATCACAAAAGGAGGGCTGCCAAGAGGCAGGCCGACGCTGATCTGTGGCAGTGCGGGGTGTGGCAAAACCCTTTTTGCCATGGAATTTCTCATGCGGGGGGCCATGGATTTCAAAGAACCCGGGGTCTTCATGACCTTTGAGGAAACAACGGAGGACCTTGCAAAGAACTTCCAATCCCTTGGTTTTGATCTTCATGACATGATATCACGAGGTCTCATTGCGACAGACTACGTTCTTGTCGAGCGAAGCGAGATCGAGGAAACGGGTGCGTACGATCTGGAGGGATTGTTCATCCGCCTGGGCAATGCCATCGATTCCATCGGCGCAAAGCGGGTTGTCCTGGATACCATAGAAGCCCTTTTCTCCGGGCTGTCCAACATCACGATTCTTCGGGCAGAACTTCGCAGGCTTTTTCGCTGGTTGAAAGACCGGGGCATGACGGCCATTATTACAGGTGAAAGCGGTGTCGGACTCCTGACACGCTACGGGCTTGAAGAATATGTGGCCGATTGCGTCATTTTTCTTGATTTCCGCATTCAGGAGCAAATTTCCACCCGGCGCCTGCGTATTATCAAGTACCGCGGCTCATCTCACGGTGCGGATGAATATCCTTTTCTGATAGATGAGTACGGTATCTCCATCCTGCCCATCACGTCCCTGGGGCTCGACTACATTGTTTCCACGGAACGCATCTCAACAGGTGTCCCCAAGCTGGATGCCATGCTGGATGGAAAAGGATTCTATCGGGGCAGCACCATCCTTGTATCGGGTACAGCAGGCACAGGCAAGTCCAGTTTGTCGGCCACCTTTGCCAATGCCGCATGCATGAGGGGAGAGCGCTGCCTGTATTTTGCCTTTGAGGAATCACCCAGCCAGATTATCCGCAACATGGGTTCCATCGGCCTGGATCTCAGCCGGTGGGTCAAGGAGGGTCTTCTCAAGTTCCATTCCGCCAGGCCGTCACTTTACGGACTTGAGATGCATCTGGTCACCTTCCTCAATGTAATCAATTCGTACGATCCACAGGTTTTTATTATCGACCCGATCAGCAATCTGAGCTCGGCGGGAACCGCGTCAGAGGTCAAATCCATTTTGACGCGACTGATCGATTATCTGAAGATGAAAAAGATATCCACTTTTCTGACAGATCTCACCCATTTTGGAGGCAACCTGGAACACACCAGCGAAGAGATATCGTCCATGATCGATACGTGGCTTCTCTTGCGGGATATCGAACTCAATGGTGAACGCAACCGGGGTCTCTACATTTTGAAGTCCCGCGGTATGCCGCACTCCAACCAGATACAGGAGTTCCTGCTCACGGACCAGGGTGTTGGCCTTGTCGATGTTTATACCGGTTCCGGCATGGTGTTGACTGGCAGCGCCCGGGCTGTTCAGGATGCCCGGGAAAATGCCGCCGAGCTGTCACGCCGGTGTGAAGCGGATCGGAAAGCCCGCGATCAAAAGCGCAAGAAAACGTTACTGGAAGCCAGAATTGCAGCTCTTCGCGCCGAATTTGATGCGGAATCCGAAGAGCTGAGCCTGATGGCGGAAGAAGAGCAAAAAAGACAGATGGTTCTGGTGGAGGACCGATCGGAAATGGCGCTTCTTCGCAAGGGGAAGCCAACACGGAAAAGTGTTCGAAACGGAAGCGGGAAAGGAGCGTAATGTGATGGATGCATCACCCGGAAAGAGAAAGAACGCGACGACAGATGCAACCGGGGAAATCTGGGATCTCCGATTATATGTCGCAGGTCAGACCACGAAATCGATTACGGCCTTTGAAAATTTAAAGAAAATTTGTGAAGAGCATCTTGCGTGGAAATACCGTATTGAAGTGATAGACCTTTTAAAAACGCCCCAGCTTGCCAAAGGTGACCAGATCGTCGCCATACCGACACTGGTAAGAAAGCTTCCCACACCGCTTAAAAAGATTATCGGAGATCTGGCAAATACCGAGCGTGTGCTGGTGGGGCTTGACATTCGTTCCGCCTCCCGATGATCTGCCTGTAAACGGTAAAAACAGAATTCAGAAGCCAGAATTCAGAATAAATAAGGAAAATATCATTTTTATAAACAGCGACCATTCCCTGTTTCTTCTGGCTTCTGCATTCTGCATTCTGAATTCTGTAAGTGTTCCCTCAAAGGAAGGGTCAGCGTGGCGGCCAAAAATCGCCCAACATCAATTCTGGAGTAACGGGTATGAAGAGCAATCGCAGGGAAACAGGCACGGAGGACTTCGAAACAGCGGCGGCGAAGCGGGGTAATGAAACATATGTTCTTCGGCTGTATGTCTCCGGTTTAACCCCCAAATCAACTCTGGCAATCGCCAATGTCCAGAAACTGTGTAAGGAACACCTGAACGGCCGCTACGAACTCGAGGTGATAGACCTCTATCAGCAGAATAAACTGGTCAGTGAAGAACAGATCATTGCCACCCCAACGCTTATCAAGAAACTGCCCCTGCCATTACGGAAGCTCATCGGCGACATGTCGGATACGAAAAAATTTCTTGTTGGAATCGATCTGAAACCCGGGCATTGATGAGAACAAACCCATGAAAAACGTGTATAAAACCCGCCGGCAACTTCTGGACAGGTTGCAGGATATCACATTGCGGATGACCGAAGCCGAGGATACGCTGCATGCCATCCTGAGTGGTGAGGTGGATGGTCTGGTTGTCACAACCGCGGAAGGCGAGCAGATTTTTACGCTATCGGGTGCGGAGCATCCCTACAGGGTCATGGTCGAAACCATGAATGAAGGGGCTGCCACCCTGGCCTTCGACGGCACGATCCTTTTCTGCAACCGGCGGTTTGCCGATATTGTCAGAATGCCTCTGGAAAATGTAATCGGAGCATCAATCCACCAATACATTTCATCAAAAGACCTTGACGTATTTAACGCACTGTTTGATCAGGGATTAACGAAAAACAGCAAAATGGAATTGACCCTGCAAACCGGTGATGGAAATTCCGCACCGGTACTGCTTTCTGCAAGTCCCCTGAATCAAGTGGATATGCACGGCGCCATGTGCCTGGTGATTACCGATCTGACGGAACAAAAACGCAATGAAGCCATATTGGCAGAGGAAAAGCTCACAACTCAAATCCTCAATCAGGCGGCGGAAATATTTGTTCTATGCGACCATCAGGGTCGTATCATCCGTAGCAGTCAGTCAGCCAACCAATTTTTCGGCAGAAGCCCGGTCTTTCAGAAATTTGACGAGATATTTCATCTTTGCCATTCTGACGGGACGCCCTTTGCTCTCCTGTCTGAACTGAACGATAAATCCCTCCAGGCAGTCGATGTCACGTTCAGACGCCGGGATAACAGCCTTGTTTCCTTTTTATTGAGTGCCAACTCACTAATCAGTAATGAAAGCGTCACCTGCATTCTTGTTGTCATGGTCGATATCACCGAGCGAAAAAAGATGGAACTGATGCTCCAAAAAGCAAACGATGAGCTTGAACAACAGGTCCGGTCGCGGACGGCCGAGCTGGTTGTTGCAATGGAAGATGCGGTAAAAAGAAAACAAACAGCCGAAACCAGTCTTGCCGAAATCAAAAAATTAAAAGAACAACTGGAATTGGAAAGAGCCTATCTCCAGGAAGAAATTAAACTGGAAAAGAATCATGAAAAAATTATCGGGCAAAGTGATGCGCTGAAATACGTACTTTATAAGGTGGAGCAAATTGCAGGCAGTGATACCACCGTATTGATTCTGGGTGAGACAGGAACCGGCAAGGAGCTGATCGCACGGGCCATTCATGGCCTGAGCCACCGAAAAAAACGGGCACTGGTAAAAGTCAATTGCGCGGCATTGCCCCCAAACCTGATCGAAAGCGAATTGTTCGGTCATGAGAAAGGCGCGTTCACCGGGTCTCATACCAGACATCTTGGACGGTTTGAGATTGCAGACGGCGCCACCCTGTTTCTGGATGAAATTGGCGAATTGCCACTGGAGTTACAGTCAAAGCTGCTCAGGGTGCTACAGGATGGCGAATTTGAACGGCTGGGCAGTTCCAAAACCATCAAAGTGGATGTGCGGATTATTGCCGCCACAAACCGCAACCTGGAAGAGGAAGTGCAAAAGGGCTGTTTCCGGGAAGATCTCTGGTACCGGTTAAATGTTTTTCCGATTACCATGCCGCCACTCCGGGATCGCATGGGTGACATACCGGTTCTTGTGGATTTTTATGTCAAACAGATCAGCAAACGGATGGGCAAGACCATAGACGGCATTTCGGTAAGTGTAATGGATGCGTTACAGAATTATGGCTGGCCTGGAAATGTCCGGGAGCTGGAAAATGTCCTTGAACGGGCGGTGATCAACTCGTCGGGCTCCAAGCTGCGTCTGGTTGATGAACTTGAAGTCTCGTACCAGGAATCACATATCAGTAACAGAACACTGGAAGCGGTTGAACGCGACTATATTGTTCAGACACTTATACAGACCGGTTGGAAAGTCGGTGGAAAAAACAGTGCGTCAGAAATTCTTGGGCTCGAACGCAGCACCTTGCGGGCCCGCATGCGCAAACTCAACATTCAAAAATCATAAATTCCCTTCCCATCCAACATCTCAAAATCATTTTCATCCACACCTGATCCGCTGGTCCTTTGTCCTGTCATCCAGAAGTTATTGCTTTTCAGATCAGAAATAAGCTCTTTCAGGACGAAAAAAGGCTATATAAGACCATTGGTCATATATAACCTCTTTTTTGTGGCTGTTTATGGCATTCCCGGGAATCTTTGAATGACTGTTAATTCATGAAAATCAAAATGATGGATGGTGTTTTGAACCGTGTTGGAAACCTGGCACAAAAATTGAATTGCATCTCTCGGATAACATGAATGAACGCATCTTCAAAAGCCCTGGTTCCAATTTGGCCCATCGGAGTGTCAAAATGAAATTTTGACATAAAGCAAAAAATACCGTTGAAGACACTTTGGGTCATGTAATTTCACACAGTTTGTCATGTTAATCAGGTAGTGTCAAAATTGTGTTTTGACACTCCATGCCTTGGCATTGGACGAGTTTGGAACCAGGCCACCGCGATTCATATATAAACACTGTTTTTTCACGGTAAACGATCATGAACCATTCCGGGAGCTTCAGACCCATATCTAAAAATGACATATACCTTATCGATAGATATTACCGATGCCGTAATTGAGGTTTACAATGCCCGGGCATCAAAATCAGAATTCAAAAAAACCTTCGATACGGACAGGGATAATCTTTGCCGGCTGGTAATCCTTTATTGAAAACGTCCTTGAAATTCACACGGACAGGAGGTGATGCATTGTAGTTTTTACCTTGAAAGCGATAGTCAAGGTGAGTTGTCTCATTCTGACCCGGATCCATAATGAGCGGCGATTTGCCTGATTTTGCAGCGCAGGCAAGGCAGGATGCCGGGTTCTTTAACAACTGTTTGACAGGAGGAGAAAAATGAAAACCGGATGGAAAATGGGTGTCTGTATTTTTGCTGCCATGTTGCTGCTGGGTGTCACCACCATGGTTCAGGCCGAAACGCAACTGAAACAACTGGGCCAGAGTCCGTTTTTTGAACCCGAAATGAAATCGGTTGCTGATTTCCAGCAAATGGTCAAGAAAACGCTTCCGGATTTGAAAAAAGGATTTGAAATGGCCGGCGCTGCAGATTTGCTTGACGGATTCGTGAATCAGACGAATCAGTCCAACATCGAAACAATCGATGTCAAAACCGGTGAAAAACTTCAGTGGATGGTTTTTAAAAAAGGCAAGACGATCAAGGTTATCCGGGATGTGGTCTGGGCCGGGAAAAAGCCCTTCAAGGCATTTCAGGTGACGGTTGAAAAATCCGGAAAACGGTATATATTCATAACTCCGGCTAAATGCGGCAATGTCTCGCTGTCTCAGATAACCGCCCTGCCTCCAGCGCCAGTTGTCCAGGCGCTTGCTGCCCCGGCGCCAGTCGCCAAACCGCAGGTCTCTCCCCCCCCTCAGGCAGCACCGAAAGACCAGGAGGTCGCCGTGACGTCACCCCCCGGTCATCTGATTGCCGATGTAGGCGTGATGTATCAGAGTGACCCCGCGACCTATCTGCTGTTTCGTGTGGGTTACGACTATCGTTTAAGGGATAACTTTTCCATTCTGGGCATGATCGGATTTGCCCCGGTCATTCATGGCGATGACGACACCAATTCGGGTTTGGTCGATCTGACCGGAATTTATCATTACAAACGGATGTATTTGGGTGCGGGTGTCGGTTTCTGGTATTCCAGCGATGATGAACGCGTGGATTTCATTCTGAATGCCGGATATAAGATTTGGGAGCGGGACCAGAGAAACGTTTCCCTGTTCATTGAAGGTCGATCCGCTTTTGATGAATTTGACGAACTGGATAAATATGGCCGCATCGGCGCCGGATTGCGTTTTCAGTTCTGAAATTGAGAATAATCGGGTTGATCTGTGCCGTCATCCCGGCGTTTGTTGAAATGATGTATCCTTCAAACGGTCACAAACAGCGCTTTTTTGCAACTCCCTTCCCCATCAAGTTAGGGGGCTCGAAAGCGCTGATTGTGGCCGTTTATTGTTCTGGATTCAACCTGTCTCTCCACGGGACATATTTCAAGGAGTAGAGACGCAATGCATTGCGTCTATACCAGGCCATCCCCGACCGATAACGCACCCAAAATCATTATCTTGAAAGCTATAGCTTTTTTTTCAAAATTTGCTGTATATTGCATTGAACGCAATACGCCATTTTGATATCTTTTTCCTGCAAAAAATCCGGTTTGCCAATCAGAGTTGTTGCATCAGGAATCCACGATAAAGTTTTGTGGATCGTCATTCCGGCGAAAGCCGGGCGCATGGCGAAGAGGCTGTTCTATAGCTTTTAAGAGAAAGATTTTGGGAAGGAGTAGAGACGCAATGAATTGCGTCTATACCAGGCCATCCTCGACCGATAACGCAACAGGGAGTAGTCTTTCATGACTTCAAGAAAAAAGAACAACGCCATAGCGCCGCCTCGCATGAAAATCAAAAAGCCGGAAATTGTAACGGAGTTCCCCGAAAAAACAGCCGAAGCGCCAGACATGGTTACAAAATCCGGTATCGATTTTCCCGTCGTTGGTATCGGCGCATCCGCCGGGGGGTTGGCGGCCTTCGAAGCCTTTTTTTCAGGTATGCCCGCAGACATGGATCCCGGTATGGCATTTGTTCTGGTGCAGCATCTGGCCCCGGACCACAAGAGCATCCTCACCGATCTCATTCAGCGCTACACCCGCATGCAGGTTTCCGAGGTCAAGGATGGCATGCCGGTCAAACCCAACTGCGCCTATATCATCCCGCCCAACCGCGACATGGCCTTTCTGAACGGAACGCTTCAACTGCTCGAACCTGCCGCTCCCCGCGGCCAGCGCCTGCCCATTGATTTCTTCTTTCGATCCCTGGCCCAGGACCAGCATGAGCGGGCCATCGGCATCGTGCTTTCCGGCACCGGCAGCGACGGCACCCTGGGTGTTCGGGCCATCAAGGGCGAGGGCGGCATGGTCATGGCCCAGAACCCCGCCTCCACCGAATACGATGGCATGCCGAGAAGCGCTATTGCCACCGGACTTGTGGACTACCAGCTTCCGCCGGCCGAGATGCCTGTTCAGCTCATGGCCTATGTGGCCCATGCCTTCGGCAATCCGCCCCGGACCGCACCCGGACCACCATCCAGGGCCGAAAACGCACTCAAGAAGATATTCATCCTGCTTCGCGCCCAGACCGGCCACGATTTTTCCCAGTACAAGCCCAGCACCATCCTTCGCCGAATAGAACGGCGCATGGCCGTTCACCAGATCCAAACCATGGACGAATACGTGAAGTACTTGCAGCATACGCCGCAGGATGTGGATGCCCTGTTTCGCGACATGTTGATCGGTGTGACCAAATTCTTCCGTGATCCGGAGACCTTTCAGTCGATCGGGGAAAAGGCCGTTCCCAAGCTCTTTGCCGGAAAGCCGGCAGATGCCGTGATCCGCATCTGGTCTGCGGGATGCTCTTCCGGCGAGGAGCCCTATTCCCTTGCCATCCTCCTGCAGGAGTACATGGAAACACTGAAACAGAATTACAGGTTGCAGATCTTTGCCACGGATATCGACAGTCAGGCCATTGCCATTGCCCGCTCCGGCATCTATCCGGCCAGTATCGCCACCGACCTTTCGCCGGAACGGCTGTCGCGCTTTTTTGTAGCCGATCCCGACGGCGGCACCTACCGCATCCACAAAAGCATCCGTGACATGCTGGTCTTTTCCGAGCAGGACCTTATCAAGGATCCGCCTTTTTCCAAACTGGATTTCATCAGTTGTCGCAACCTCATGATCTATCTGGGCCAGGACCTGCAGAAAAAACTCATTCCCCTGTTCCACTACGCGCTGAATCCGGGCGGGTTTCTCTTTCTGGGCACATCCGAGACAATGGGGGATTTCGATGATCTGTTTGCCGTGAGGGACCGAAAATCGAAGCTGTATCAGCGAAAAGATGATCGTAACGGCGTGAAGCGCTTGCTCCCGGGCCGGTTCCTTCCACCCATGATGGCAGCAATGGACGAACCGCTTCAGACGACCATTTTAAAGACGTCTTTTACCGGAAAACTGCCGCTGCGCGAGTTGACCGAGCAGGCGCTCTTGCAGCACATCGCCCTGGCCGGCGCACTGGTCAACGGCAGGGGTGATGTCCTTTACCTTCATGGACGCTCCGGCCTGTATCTGGAACCGGCTCCGGGCGAGGTTGGCGTCACCAACATTCTGAAAATGGCCCGGGACGGGTTACGACACGATCTGACCATATCCCTTCACAACGCTTCGAGAACACAGGAAATCGTGCACTGCCCGGGGCTGCGCGTCAAGACCAACGGTGGCGTCACGCCGGTCAATCTGACAATCCGTCCGGTGGACACCGCCCGCCCGGATGCGGCACATGAGCTGCTGTATCTGGTCATTCTGGAGCCGGCTCACCCGGTTGACCCAGGACAGGCGATTTTCCTGCACACCCCTTCAGCAGCGGGTGACCCCATCACAGATGCGGATGCACGCGTCATCGCACTCAAACAGGAACTGAGGGCCAAGAAAGAATACCTTCAGGCCGCCAACGAAGAACTGGAGACCTCCAACGAAGAGCTCAAGTCCTCCAACGAGGAGATGCAATCGGTAAATGAAGAATTGCAATCCGCCAACGAAGAACTGGAGACCTCCAAGGAAGAACTGCAATCGGTCAACGAGGAACTGGCCACGGTCAACTCCGAACTGCAAATCAAGGTGGCGGATCTGTCCCGGGCCAACAACGACATGAACAACCTCCTGGCCGGCACCGGCATCGCCACCGTTTTTGTGGACCACGGACTGAAAATCCTGCGATTCACCCCTGCCGCCAGCATGTTCATCAACCTGATTCAAAGCGATGTCGGAAGGCCTGTGGCGCACATCGTTTCCAACCTGGTCGGGTACAGCCGTCTGGTGGCCGACACCCAGAAGGTGCTGAACACATTGATTACCAAAGCGGTGGATGTACAGACAACGGAGGGCAAGTGGTTCCGGATGAACATCCAGCCCTATCGCACACTTGAAAACGTGATCGAAGGCGCGGTGATCACCTTTGTTGACATCACACAGACGCGAAAGGCGCGGGAGGCTCTGGAAAAAAGCGAGGAGCGGTTGCGGCTGGCACTCAGTGTCTGTCCTGTTGTTGTCTTCAATCAGGATCCGGACCTGCGCTATGCCTGGATTCATCATCCCGTTTCGGGATCGGATGCAACACGGGTTGTCGGCAAGACCGACGCCGATCTTCTGCCTGAACACGTGGCTGATATCGTGACAGACATCAAACAACGGGTATTGGAAAGTGGAAAGGGGACGCGACAAAAAATCCAAACAACCTTTGACGGCAAGCCGTTTGTATTTGATCTGGCTGTTGAACCGCTGCGCGACACCGCCGGCGCGATAATTGGCATCACCGGTGTATCAACGGATATCATCGACCGCAACATCCGGAATGGCACGGATACCGAAGGGAAAAACATGCCGCCGGAAAAAGAGGGGGATATGCCATGAAAATCACGGATACCCCACGTACGGGCATGGCGCGCGTGCCCCAACAGGAGCAGCAGGTGAACCCCAGCACGGGCGGCACTGGAGCGGAAGCCACGCGTAAACAGGCCGAAGAGATGGCGCGGGAACAGGCTGCCCGGTTGCCGGAAAACCGGAAAGCCCTGTCTTCCGAAGAAATTCATCAGATACTCCACGAACTGCGTGTGCATCAGATTGAACTGGAGATGCAAAACGAGGAACTGCGAACCGCGCAGGTGAGACTGGATGCGGTGCGGGCGCGATATTTCGATCTGTACGACCTGGCGCCGGTGGGCTATTGCACCATCAGCGAAGACGGGCTGATCCTGGAGGCCAATCTCACCGCTGCAACATTGCTGGGAAACACCCGGAACGCGCTGATCAAACAGCCGATCTCGCGGTTCATTCAGAAGGAGGACCAGGACATTTACTACCGGCACCGCAAACAGCTCCTTGAGGCCGGTTCGGAACGGTTGCAGAACACGGAACAGGCAATCGCGGGGGAAACCGCGCAACCGCAGGCGATTGAACTGCGAATGGTGAAACAGGATGGGACGTCATTCTGGGCGCATCTGACGACGACCACCACACAGGATGATGACGGTCCATTTACATACCGCGTTGTGATCAGCGACATCACCGGGCGCAAGCGGATGGAGGAGGCCCTTCTGCATGCCAATGAAACACTCGAACATCAGGTGTCACTCCGAACATCCGAACTTTCCGATGCCCTGCACGACGCAGAACAGGGAAGACAGTACGCCCAATCCGCTTTATTGGAAATAAAGAAGCTGAAAACGCAACTGGAAGCGGAGCAGGGATATTTGATGGAAGAAATCAAACTGCAAAATAACCATGAGGAAATTATCGGTCAAAGTGACGCGCTGAAATATGTCCTGTATAAGGTGGATCAAATTGCTGCCAGCGATACCCCTGTGTTGGTTCTGGGCGAGACAGGCACCGGCAAGGAGCTGGTTGCACGGGCCATTCATGGCTTGAGTCTGCGTAAAAATCGGTCTCTGATAAAAGTCAATTGCGGAGCGCTTCCCTCAAATCTGATTGAAAGCGAATTGTTCGGCCATGAAAAAGGGGCTTTCACCGATGCGCAATCCAAACGCCTCGGGCGATTTGAAGTTGCAGACAACGGGACCCTTTTTCTGGATGAGATTGGCGAATTGCCGCTGGAATTACAATCAAAGCTGCTTAGAGTGCTTCAGGATGGCGAGTTTGAACGGCTTGGCAGCTCCCATACCATCAAAGTCAATGTGCGGATTATTGCCGCCACAAATCGTAATCTGGAAAAAGAAGTTAAAAATGGCGGTTTCCGAAAAGATCTCTGGTACCGGTTAAACGTTTTTCCGATTACCATGCCACCTCTCCGGAATCACCTGGAAGACATCCCGCTTCTGGCCTATTTTTATGTCAACAAAATTGCCAAACGCATGGGCAAGACCATCGAGATGATTCCGGCGGGCGTCATGCGGGAGTTGCAGGATTATCACTGGCCCGGCAATGTCCGGGAGCTGGAAAATGTTCTTGAACGGGCGGTGATCAACTCATCGGGTCCCAAGCTTCGCCTGGTTGATTCACTCAAGAAGCCGGGGTTGACCATCAGTCAAAAAACCCTGGAAGCGGTTGAGCGCGAGTATATTTTTCAGACACTAGAACAGACTCATTGGAAAGTCGGTGGAAAAAACAGCGCGGCTTCAATCCTTGGGCTTGACCGAAGTACCCTGCGCGCGCGTATGCGCAAACTTGACATCCAAAAACCGAAACACCCGAATTCATCGTAAATGATCATTTTTTAGGCTGAAGACTGAAGTCTGAAGGCGCCGCAACCAGCATTCAGGCAGAGCGGCCGAAAACTTCAAACTTCGATATTCCTTGTTCGATATTCGATGTTTTTTTTTCTGTCGATGTATTTTCACGGTAAACGCTCATGAATCATCCTGGATGCTTCACCCCCAGGAATGAAAATGATATTTTCCGAAAAAGCCCCGTAGGGACGACCTGTTTGTAGAAATTGATGCAGTTATTCCA
>DFZE01000015.1 GCA_002382065.1 Desulfobacteraceae bacterium UBA4064 | reverse complement strand
TAACTATGTGGGGCCGGTCAACAAGGCCATCGAACCGCTCGGCGAATGTCTGTCCAATTTTGATATGTTTTCACGCCTGGCCCAACGCTTTTCCTTTGCCGGAGATTTCTGCCGCAGCGCCCAAGACTGGCTGTTCGATATCTGCGCGCCGATCCGGGACCAGGGCTGTGATCTGGAAACGTTGAAGAAAGGCCCTTTCCGGCTTTCCGCACCCATGGTTCCTTATGAAAACCGGAAGTTTCCCACCCCTTCGGGAAAATTCCAGTTCATGACCGATTTCGACGAAAGCCGTTTGATCGGCCACGATCCCGGCTATCCCTACACACTGCTCACCGTGGCGCCGCACGGGTTTATCTGCTCGGAAAGAACCTTGGCAGAGCACACCCCTTTTCCGGTGGTGGGCCTGCACCCGGATGAGGCCAGCCGGCAGGGCCTGACCGAGGGGGATTCTGTGATGGTGGAAAGCCCTCAGGGGCGTGTGCGGGCAACACTGCATCTGGATGCCGGGCTGCGGCCGGATTGTCTGGTGGCGGAACGGGGCGGCTGGATGAAGGCGGGACACGGGTTGAACCGCCTGACCCGGGATGAGGTCAGCACGGTCGGGAATGGGACCCCCTATTACGAGACGCGTGTGCGGGTGATGGCCCTGGAGAGGGATATCTGATGGGATTCCCGGGAATGGGAGCCAGGGCTCCGCAAATTCTGGTTATCCAGAACAGTGACCAGGCGCCTGGTGGTAATTTCTGCCGAAGCCTTGAACGCCATGGGGCCAGACTGAGCATCTGTGCTCCGTCCATGGGAGAAATTTTGCCCCCAGGTCCGGACAACCATCAGGGACTGGTGGTGCTGGGTGGCCCGCAGTATGCCGGCGATGATATCGGGCAACCCTATTTCGCCCCGCTCATGTATCTGATGCGCGACTTTGAAGCAGCCGGAAAACCGGACATTGTCCCGGAAAAATCGACTTGCCTGAAGGAAGGATTGTGAGACCATGACCCGTGAAATAACCATGGAAAGAACCGCTGTCTCCGGAGTGGCGGAAAAAAGCATGCCCACCCGGCGACGGGGGAGCGACAGGATCGGCACCCTGATGATGTTGCCCGGTCAGATCGTCTCGCTGCTGGTGCTGGTAATGCCGCTTCTGGTGGCGCTGTACATGAGTTTCACCGACTGGTCTCCCACCCTGGGCTCGCTGTTTCAGGCCGGTTTTGTGGGACTGGAATGCCTCACCAGCCATCTGGGTGCCTTCCGAGCCCACGGTCATCAATTTCATGACCCTGTTCAATCCGGAAGCAATCCGGGCGTATGGGGTGGGTGGGATCAGTCAGGCAGCGACCGGGGCCGTAGTGGGATCCATCGTGGCCTCGGTAATCGCCACCGCCCTGTCAGTGGTCATTGGACTGTTTTCGGCCATCGGCATCTCCCGCTATGGAAACGGAAGCCAGGCAACCCCGTTGATCATTCTGTCCGGACGCATGTTCCCCCCGGCAGCCATCGCAGTGCCCTTTGTCATTATTTTTTCCCATATCGGCATGATCGACAGTTACATCGGCCTGATCGCCATTTATGTCGCCGTGACCCTGCCGTTCTCCACCTGGATGCTGAAAAGTTTCGTGGATGACCTTCCCCGGGAGATCGAAGAAGCCGCGATGATGGACGGGCGATCACGGATGTGTCCGCCCACCTGACGGTGACAATCCCTCTGGTCAGGGGAGGCATTTTTGCCACCACCATGTTCATCTTCATTCTCAACTGGTCGGAATTCATGTTCGCCCTGGTCCTCTCTTACACCCGGATCAACACTATTCCGGTACAACTGGCAAAATACGTGACAGCGACGGCCGGCACCCTCTACGGCGTTCAGGCGGCGCTGGCGGTACTGGCAATGCTCCCCCTTGTCATTGCGGGATTTTTGATCCAGTCGCATCTCGCCAGAGGCATGACCTTTGGAGCCATCAAACAATGAGCAAACCGAAACTTGAACTGGTTGCCCTGAAAAAGGAATACGACAATGGGTCGGTGATTGCCGTGGACCGTATCGATCTGAGCATTGCCGCCGGGGAAACCGTGGCGTTGCTTGGATCTTCGGGTTGCGGGAAATCGACCACACTCAACATGATTGTCGGGATCGAGTCCCCCTCTTCCGGCGATATTCAAATCGACGGCAAGTCCGTGGTCAGTATCCCGGTCGGGAAACGCAATGTCGGCCTGGTGTTCCAGGACTATGCCGTTTTTACCACAATGACGGTCCGGAAAAATCTGGCCTTTGGCCTTTCGGTTCGGGGGGAATCGTCGTACAAAATCGATAAGGCGGTCGATGAAGTGGCCGAGCTTTTGGGGATGAAAGATCGCCTCGACACCCACACCAGGGAACTTGGCGGTTCTGAATTGCAGCGGGTGGCCATCGGGCGCACCCTGGTGACCCGGCCCCGGATTTTGTTACTGGACGAACCCCTCTCAAGCCTTGACGCGAAACTCCGAATCGATCTGCGGGCCGAATTGAAACGCCTGCAACGGGATTTGGGTCACACCTTTTTGATGGCCACGCCGGATTTTCAGGAAGCCATTGCGGTGGCAGGCACCATTGTCATGCTCCGGCAGGGACACATCATCCAGATAGCGCCTCCGCAGGAGATTTATGGAAACCCGGCCGACCGGGGAGTGGCCGAATTTGTCGGTTCACCACAAATCAATCTGGCAAGGGCGGAAATCGTTTCCAACGGCAGGGACAAAAGGATTGCCCTTGCCGGAGCCCTTCTGGAACTGCCGACCCATTTCAATCTTCTTTCCGAATCGGCACAAAAGGGTTTCGAACTGGGCATCCGTCCGGAAAATTTGCAGATTGAAGACACGGACAACGGTGATTTCAAAGCACGGGTAATGGATATTGAATCCCAGGGATTCAAGTCTGTGGTAACGGTGACCGCCGGCAATCAGGAACTTCGCCTGACACTATCCGATGCGCAGGTGACGGGGCTGTTTTTGGGTCAGGAGATTGGTATTTCTGTGACAAACCTGTCCCGGTTGCTTGCTTTCGATCCTGAAAGCGGCCGCCGGATCGATGGAACAAACGCGTGTTCAAATTAAACAATCATGAAAATGGCATGTACCGCTTTTAACTTAAAATTCAACACTCAAAACTTTCTTTCCATTTTCACGGTAGCCCGACAGGATAAAAATGAATGGTGATCCATTTCCTAAAATTTTCCCAATACCCCGATCATACTCACATATTCATCAAATTCCCGGTAATCTGCATTGCTGATCCCGTCCTGTTCATTCCGCCCCAGGTTGGCCGTGATGCCGATAGTCACCTCAAAATGGGTGTTGACGGCATAGGCAAGGCGTGTCGAAGGAGAATACAGCCAATCGTTTCTCAGGGATGGGGCAGACCCGGTGGTATAATTTCCGACCGTGTAATCCGAATTCCGGATCAGACCATTCAGGTTCCAGCTCAATTTATCATCGAATTTGTGACGGAAACCCAGTTCAACACTGGTATCAAACGTGGGAACCTGCCCGGTGCTGGATATCCATCGCGTCGCTTTATATTTGACGGCAACCGTGTCATGTTCCGACAGCCTGGCCGTCAATGCAGATTCTCCAAAAAAGTTGACCTGATCTTTTTCATTCACCGGCGCCGAATCATCGTATTTTCGAAAATCCGGCCCGCAGCTCACAGACAGGGTCAGCCATTTGAAAAGATTGCCTTCAACTCCCACAAGGGTTCGATGGTATTCGTTGGTTGAACTGTAATCCGAGTTCAATGGATATCCCTGATACTGACGACCGTAACGATACCCCAGGAAAACAGCCAGTTGTGAAGATATCCGGTAGCCCAGGTCCATCCCGCCATTGACATCATACCGGTCAATCCAGTTCTGATATCCACTGATCGCCCGCTGATCCGTCAACATGTCCCAATATTGGAGGGAACCGGTCGGGCGAAAGAAGACGCTGTTCCAGTCCAGTTGAAATTCAACTTTCATCCGGTCCTGAAACTGTTTCCGCCGCTCGCGGGGAAGTGCATGGGCGTAGCTGCTTCGGACATTGTCCGGAGCTGGGTAGATGGCTGCATCGCTGCTGCCATCAATGTAGATAAAGGAATTTTCAAGCGCAAAAGACAGATTTCCGGACCTGGCCCTGATTTTGTTGCCTAACCGGTGGGCGACATGGTTTTCTTCCGATTCCCGGTCGTACGTCGCCCAATCGGGTTCATAATTCAGGGACAATACCTGCCATACGTCCTGCTGTTTTATGATCCGGGCAAGATCGATCCCGATTTTGGGTGACAGGGACGTAACCCGGGAATGGCGTTTGGGCATGCCGTCACCGGAAACGCCAAACAGGTTGTCATCGTAACTTTCCCGGATCCCCAATGACAGTTCTGTCAGCCAGTCCGGTTTGTCCGGAACTGAGGCGTCTGTCGCCAACACAGCGGTTTCAGCCGGATTTGCCGCTGCAGATGCCAGGGCAGTGATTCCGATCAACACGCAAAAAACCAGACAGAAAAAATTTTTGCCAAACCATTTCATGTGTGTCACCCGTTCCGATATATAGTGTTTGAACGAAAACTNNCGTTTTGAACAGTTGGGTTTGTTATTTGGGGTTTTGTTTCGGATTTCGCGCTTCGAATTTCGAATTTTAAGATACAGAGAAAGGGTTTCCGTTCAGGTGCTATATAGCTTTCAAGATACCAAAATAGGATGTTCCCTTGATCCCGACAGTTTTTGTTGAACATTCACACAAAAATCGTGATAATCTGCGACCAGATCATTTACGTTTCATTTATCTCATCCAAACGGGTCTATCAATGATCAAATTTATGGTGCGAACTCATCCAAATTTCAGGTTCTGCTGGAGCCTGGAGCATATGAACCAGACCCAACCGGATGCCACGATTGTAAAACCCTGCCCCGAAGGCGCATACCATGAAACTTGGCATGATGAACAACCCGTCAAAACCGGTATATGATGAAGCGGTATTCTGCGGTAAAGCCGGATTCGAATTTCTGGATTTGACCATCGAAGGACCTGACGCCACACGGATTGATTTGGACAGATTGCGGTCAATCCTCGATCTATACGGCCTGTCTGTCACCGGCCATACCGATCCCTGTCTGCCCCATGCCTATCCAGTCCCGGAAATCCGGCAGGCCTGTCTAATGGAACTGGAACGCTGTGCCAGGCTGTTCTCCGCCCTTGAGGCAAAAATCATGAATATCCATCCCTGCTATTTCTGCCCGCCGGCCCTGAGAAACGAACTGGTTTCATTAAACATCCAGTCATTGAAACCCGTTGTGGACATGGCGGCATCCTATGGCCTGACCGTGGTGCTGGAGAATTATAAAGCCCCGTTTGACCGGGTTTCCACCTTCAGAAAAATTATGTCGGCTGTACCGGGCCTGGCCCTGCATCTGGATTTTGGTCACACCAACTTCGGCCATGATGATCATGAGGCCTTTTGCAGGGAACTGGGAAAGCATATCCGGCATGTCCACTTTTCCGATAACCGGTCCCGGTCCGATGATCACATGCCACTGGGTGTTGGCACAGTTGACTGGAAAAACGCAGTCCATTCATTAAAAGCAACCGGTTACAATGATACCATTACCCTGGAAATATTTTGTCATGATCCGGAGATGCAGGGCAAGTACCTGGATATGAGCCGGAAGCGGGTCAGGGATCTTTGGAAAAGATAACTGCGTTGAAAACCATATCGACATGCGGACATTCGGGAGCAATCTGATGATCAATTTTCCATACGGCATATCTGATTTCAGGCAAATTATCACCCAGGGATATTATTACAGGGACCGCACAAGCGCCATCCCCCTGTTGGAGCGCACCCGATCCACCCTGTTCATTCGTCCCCGGCGATTCGGGAAAAGCCTGGTTTTGTCCATGCTGGAAAACTATTACGATATTGCCCGTCGGGATGCGTTTGAAACCATTTTCGGCAAACTGGCCATTGGCGCCAATCCCACACCGCTTCGCAACTCCCATTTCATTCTGCGCTGGGACTTCTCCTGCATCGATCCTACCGGAACAGCCGGGCAAATCAAACAATCCCTATACGATCACATCAATGTCCGCATTCAAAAATGCCTTCACTACTACCAGGACAACGGGTTTGATCTGCAGAAGACCGAAATCAATCCACACAATGCGCTGGCCTCCATCGAATCGCTTCTGGGTGCGACCCAAAGCGCCGGACACCCGGTCTTTCTGCTGATTGACGAATACGACAACTTTGCCAACACGGTCATGATGCTGCCGGTTGCCGATTCCAGATCCCGGTACGAATCGCTTGTTCATGACGAAGGCCTGTTGCGCACCCTGTTCAAGGTGGTCAAGGCATCCACATCCGGAACCGGGTTTGACCGGGTGTTTATCACCGGGGTGTCGCCGGTTGTCATGAGCGATATCACCAGCGGATACAACATTGCGCGGGATATCTTTTTTGCACCCGAATTTTCAGATTTGTGCGGATTCCGGGAAA
>DFZE01000129.1 GCA_002382065.1 Desulfobacteraceae bacterium UBA4064 | reverse complement strand
TGGAATAACTGCATCAATTTCTACAAACAGGTCGTCCCTACGGGGCTTTTTCGGAAAATATCATTTTCATTCCTGGGGGTGAAGCATCCAGGATGATTCATGAGCGTTTACCGTGAAAATACATTCGGTAGGGGCGAACCTACGTGTTCGCCCTCATTTTCATATACGGGGGCGATCAGGCCCTTGATCATGATCGTTTTCCGTGAAAATTGATAGTATTGAGATATGGGTATTGTGTATTGAGATACAGCCAGACCATCGCGCGGCTGCTGCTTTGCCTGAATGCTGGTTGCGGTACTTCAGCCTTCAGCCTTTTTCATCTATACCTCCCAAATGATTCATGACCCTATGATGACACCTGGAAAAACGATATGAACATCCCTGAAATTGCGGCTGTTTTAAAGCGCACCGATCCGTTTGAGATACTGGAAGAACCCGTATTGAATCGAATCGCCGAAAAAATTCAAATCAAAACCTACAACCCGGGCGACTACGTGTTTCGACAGGGAGAACAAAGTCTGGACAGTCTGTTTATCATCGCTTCCGGACTGGTCGAAATCACCGTTAAAAACGATCGGGGGATTGAAACCGTTGTGGGGCTGAGAAAAGCCCTTGATTTTTTTGGCGAAACCGTGGTGCTGTCCCAGCAGCGCTATCCCGGGTCCGCACGTGTCAAGGAATCTCTGACCTGCCTGCTCCTGGATCGGCGATCGTTTGAGAAACTGATTTACCGGCATACAGACCTGTCCAGCTTTTTCAATGCAATTCTGGCCGAGCGGATGCGCCTGCTCTATGAAGGGATTGTTGCGGAACATTCCTATGGTTCCTACAGTTGTGCCGAATCGCCTCTTTTCCGAAAACGGGTCAGTGAGATCATGTCCTTTCCGGTGGTTTCATGCGACCTGAATGATGCCGTCACCCATGCCGCACAAATTATGGCGGAAAAGGATATCAGTGCACTGGTTGTTCTGGATCGAACCCGTCAAACCCGCGGCATCCTGACCGAGAAAATTCTGGTCCAGTATATCATTGCCGATCAGCGTTTTGATATTTCAACCTGTCGGGTAGAGCAGATTGTCAACAGCAAGGTGATCGCCATCGATTCGGATGCCTATATCGGCCAGGCCCTGGTGTCGATGATTCGAAATAAAACCAAACATCTTGTCGTACTTGAAAGAGGCGATCTGGTCGGCATCGTCACCATGGTCGATCTGATCAAATCCCGCAGTACCGGGCAGTTGCTGCTGACCCATAATATTGAAAATCAGCAGACTATTCAGGGGTTGTCCATGATCGGACGGGAGGTGGACAACATTCTGAATACCCTTGCCGCCGAACGCGCCAGTGTGACCGAGATTCTGGATGTCATGTCCGAGCTTCATGAACGAATGACGCAACGCATCATGGAACTTTCCGAAGAACACATGCGACGGGACGGATGGGGCGGACCGCCGGTTGATTATTGCTGGATCAATATGGGCAGCGCAGCCCGTTACGAACAGACACTCCGAACCGATCAGGACAATGCCATCATTTATGCGGATCCACCGGCGGATCAGGAAACCCATGTGGCGGCGTATTTTTCCGCACTTGCCGGCCGCATTGTCGAAAGCCTGAGTGAATGCGGATTTTCCAAATGTCCGGGGGGGGTGATGGCCTCCAATCCGGACTGGCGAAAACCATTGAATACGTGGCTGAAAATCGTTGATGAATGGGCCCATTCCATGAATGCCGAAGATACCAGGCGTCTGACCATACTGCTGGATTATCGCCCGGTCTGGGGAAATTTTTCTCTGGCGACCCAATTGTGGAACCAGATTTTTCAATCGGTGCAGCAGTCCCTGTCCGCCAGTCACCGCCTGGCCCGGGATGATAAAACCTTCAAAATTCCGGTCAGCTTTCTGGGAACCTTCATTACGGAAAAATCCGGACCCCACAAGGATGAAATGAATCTGAAAACAGCCGGCATCGTCCATATTGTCAACGGCATCAGAATTCTGGCGCTGAATCAGTCGATCAGCGAGCCGTCAACCTTTGGCAGGCTGGAGAAGCTGGAAAAGGAAGGGGTGTTGACCCGGGATGACGCCGAACTCTTCCGAACCAGTTTTGAAGCATTGATGATGATGAAAATTCAGGAAAATATGAAAAAGGTTGGACAGGGGAAAGCGCCGGACAACTATATTGATCCGTACAGCCTTCGAAAGCGGGAACGGATGATGCTGAAAGACGCCCTTTCCGGTGTTTCCCAACTGCAGAAAATGATCAGCAAACGCTTCAATGTACCGTGGCTTCAGTATTTTTCATGATGCCTGCGTCATGTACATCCTCAGCCAGCGATAACAAAAAAATCTATCCCCACCCTGCCGCCTTGCGAAATTAATTTTCTGAAAATCTATACTGCCCATAGCCTGCGGGCAGTGAATATCGTTTATTAACTAATTGCGTTTAAATAAAGTTTGACATCTTTCTGTATTTGGTTTAAACTTAAAATCTGCAATGCTGTTTTGATATGATAATGATATCAAATAGTTATTGAATTTCATTGCCAGACCTGCTTTTGATTATACTCAATTATATCAAATAGATAAAAACGATTGCAGGTTTTAGGTTAAATAATATGCGAAAATGACTGAGCGCTCGTTCAGAATATGACGTCATTTTGATTTAATTGAACAAACCATGCCTATCCGGTTAACACAGGTTTAATTGTCCCATCGGAATCAAATCAGTGTACAGGCTACGTCAAAGGCTGTTGTTTTTGACTATGACGGTGTCCATCGTAAGGCCACAACCTGTGTCAATCGGATAGGCATGGAACAAACTTTTTGTTCAGTGTCGAAAGGAGGGATGCGGTCGTTTCAAGATGCTTTCTTTGGGCGGATCCAAAAAGGGTGAAAAAACTTTAATGATAATTACACAATCGGGTGAAAAGGAGTCAACATGAGTCAGGCACACAATATGATGGATTATGATAAAACCTATGCGGAATTCAAATGGGAAGTCCCGGAATATTTCAATTTTGCTGGCGATGTCATTGACAAATGGGCAAACCAGGATCCCAACAAACTGGCGATGCACTGGGTGAACGATGATGGGCTCGAAGCCAAACGAACTTTCATGGATTTCAGCAAAAACTCGAAAAAACTCTGCAATGTGCTGAGCCAGAATGGACTCAAACGGGGCGATGTGGTGATTATCGTTCTGGGCCGCTCCATCGAGTGGTGGGAAGTGTTTACCGCCTGTATCCGTATGGGCGTCGTCATTGCCCCCGGAACCACCCAGCTTACCCCCAAAGATATTGAATACCGCATCAACACCTCCAAAGCAGCCTGTTTTATCACCGACAACGGCAACGCCCCCAAACTGGAAGCGGTCGCCGATAAATGCCCAAGCCTGAGATGCCGTATCGTTGTCGGCCAGAAGCGGGATGGCTGGCTGTACTATACAGACGCGGTCAATGCCGCATCAGACCAGTTTGAAACCGCGAAAACGCACAAGGATGAAGAATCGCTGGTCTATTTTACCTCCGGTACGGTTGGCTTTCCCAAAATGGCCCTGCACACCCATACATCGTATCCGCTGGGACACCAGGTCACCGGCAGGTTCTGGCTGGATCTCAGACCCGAGGATATGCACTGGAACATCAGCGACACGGGATGGGCAAAGGCTGCATGGAGCAGCTATTTTGGACCCTGGTATTGCGGCGCAGCCCAGTTTGTTCATTGCACAGACCGCTTCGATCCCAAGAAAACCCTGGAGCTTCTGGCCCAATACCCCGTCACCACCGTGTGCGGCGCCCCGACCATTTACCGCATGCTGGTTCTTCAACCGCTGTCCGAATACAAATTCCCCACGCTGCGCCACTGTGTCGGCGCCGGTGAACCTCTGAACCCGGAAATTATCGAAGTCTGGAAAAAGGCTACCGGATGCACCATTCGGGACGGTTACGGCCAGACCGAAACCGTTTGTCTCTGCGGCAGCTTTCCCTGTATCGAACCCCGTTTTGGTTCCATGGGAAAACCCATGCCGGGTTTTGATCTTCAGGTTATCGATGAGGAAGGCAAAATTGTTCCGCCCAATACCGAGGGTGACATTGCGGTCCGCGTCAAACCGGTCCGTCCCCTGGGCCTGTTCAAGGAGTACTGGAAAGAGCCGGAAAGAACCGCAAGCTCCTACCGAGGAGACTGGTATATCACCGGCGATCGGGCGTATCGGGATGAAGACGGATACTTCTGGTTTGTGGGACGGGCGGACGACGTCATTTTGACCTCGGGATATCGTATCGGACCCTTTGAGGTGGAAAGCGCCCTGATCGAGCACCCGGCTGTCGCAGAATCCGCAGTCGTATCCAGCCCGGATGAAACCCGCGGCGAAGTTGTCAAGGCCTTTGTCATTCTGGCGCCGGGCTATACGGCAAGCGATGCGCTGGCCAAAGAGCTTCAGGAATATGTCAAAAAAGTGACTGCGCCCTACAAATACCCCAGAAGAATCGATTTTGTTACGGCGCTGCCCAAGACCGTCAGTGGAAAAATCAGACGGGTCGAGCTTCGAAACGCCGAATGGGGGAAAAAATAACATCAGGTTTTTGCCGCCGAATCAACCAACATCCTGCGGCTGATTCGGCATATCGCATGCCATTATACAAGGAGCTTCATCCATGAAGGAAAAACTGTATAAAAAGGAAATCTGGATCACCATTATTTTCAGCTTTCTGTTAATGCTGACCGGGCATTTCGCATCGATTTTTGTCCTGTTTCCGAGTCTGAAGGGTGCCATGATGTGGGGATTCCCAATCGAATACATCGTTCCCATTCTGATGGGGTGGTTTGGCATGATGGTGGTCTGTTTTGTCATGGCCATTGTCTGCAATCAGTTTGATGACGACATGGAAGCCTATGCCAAAACCCAGGGGCAGCAAGTCATGACAGACAAGACAAAAGGGAGCGTGTGATCATGGGAAATGAATTTGCAATCACCAATGTCTGGATCGGCGTTGTTGTTGTCGTCATTCTGTTTGCCATCTGCTATCTGATTGGCTGGTATTCCAGCAAAATGACGACCAGTGAAGAAGATTTCTATGCTGCGGGTTTTAAAATCGGCCCGGTGACCAATGGACTGGGCATGGCTGCCACCTGGGCCAGCCTGGCCACCTTTCTGGGGGTCATCGCACTGATCGCAAAACTGCAGGTGCCGTTTGTTTATCTCTGGATCCAGTGGGCCATCTCCATTCCCCTGCTGACGCTTCTGTATGGCACCAGCCTGCGCAGAATGAAAGCCTTTACCCCGGGCGTGTTCATCAAGGCCCGGTATGGCAAAGGCGCCACGCTGACCATTGCCTGCTGGATGATTCTGATCATGATCATGTATGCGCTGGGTCAGATGATCGGTCTGGGGCAGGCCTTTGAAATGCTGTTCGGTATTCCCTACAACATCGCTCTGGTCATCGCCGGTATTGCAACCGTTGGCTACATCACCCTGGGCGGCATGTATGGCGCATCCTATAATGCCGCGTTTCAGATGGTCCTCATGACCATTGCCATGATCGTTCCCATGGGCGCGATCATGAAAAGCATGGGATCATCGGGCTGGTGGTTTCCCCCCCTGGCATACGGCGACATGGTCCCGGCCATGTTGAAAGTTCTGCCCACTTTTTTTGACATGAAATATGATATCAGATGGTATTTTGCGCTGATTCCGGCATTTACACTGGGGCCGGTCGCGCTGCCCCATCTGGCCATGCGCGTGTTCACCTCGTCCAGTGTCAAGAATGCCCGGTGGGCGGTTGTGTGGTTTGTATTGTTTCTGGGGCTTCTTTTTTCTGGAACCTATACCAGCGGCTTTGCCGGAAACTATTTTGTGGCAACAACCGGAAAAACCATTGCAAAGGCAGACCAGACCCTCCTGATTCTAAATGTTTTTTATAACCCCGTTTGGGTTGCCGCGTTTGTTATGGGTGGCGCACTGGCAGCCGGCCTGTCAACGGTCGGCGGGAACCTGATGGCCATTTCCGGTCTTGTCGGCAATGACCTTTTAAGCATTATGGCGCCGAGCATGGACAGCAAGACCCGGATCAAATGGGGATTTGTAGCGCTGGCCATGGGTGGGGTTATCGCCGTTCTTCTGGCTTTCAAACCGCCCAAGTTTCTGGTCACCAGTATTCTGTGGGCATTCGGTCTTCTGGCATCCACGGCAACGCCGGGAATTCTTCTGGGTGTCTGGTGGAAAGAAGCCAACAAGCTGGCCCTGATCGTTTCCGCCAACATCTGCGGTCTGATTTTTATCATTATTTCACCGCATGTGTTCCCGGGTATTGTGGTGGGAAAAGGTATTTCAGCGGCGCTGGGCATGTCCGGCGGCTTGGTGACGGTGCCGTTGTCCTTTACCCTGTTCATTCTGCTGTCCCTTGTGTTTAACCGGATGCCCGCGCTCAAAGCCTGGGCCCCGACACTGGAAGACAAAAAGGTCATCGACCGGATTCACGGCTGGGGCGATTATGATGAAACCCGGTATAATGGCGTTGTATGGCCGTCCGTTATTGCTGTAGTCTGTCTATTTATCACCATCTGGGGGCTTCAACCCTGGTCGTAACAAATCCGATTCATCGTCAGTGTGTGTAATCAAAGGGGAAATGGATACATCCAGCTCCCCTTTTTTATTTTGATTCCTGATTGATTATTGTTATAATTTAATGTCCGAATGGAAAGCGCCTTTCACCGGAATGCTCTATTTTCACGGTATATCATTACAGAAACGGCAACATATGAACTATATCCAGCACATGATCCGCATTCTTCGATTTGAGGAAAACGTTTACCGCGAGGTTATCATACAAAACAGGCTGTCACTTTGGTACACTGCGATCAATGTGTCGGTTTTTGGACTGATCTATGGTATCAGCGCCATTTATTTCAGCCAATATCTTCTGGCCTCCCAATCGCCCGAGCCACTGTCATTGCATATTCGCATGACGCTGGTATTGATGGGAATTTCAGTCGCTTTTCTGATTCATGGCGGCATGGCATTGTTTGCATGGGTCTTTTGCAGGGGATTCGGTGGCTCAACGCTGTTTTTGCCGGTTTATCTGGCACTCGGAATGGCCTGGATATCCCTGTGGCCCATGGCGCCGGTTGTTGCGGCGACCCAGGTCAAGCTGTCAGGCGGGTTGCTTTACCTGTATCTGTTTGCGGCATCCGCGTTTGCGCTGACAATTGTGTTTCATGCCCTGAAATCCGCTTCCGGGTTATCGTTTGTTCGAATGCTGATTGTTTCCGCTGTCGTGATCCTCTATATTGGATGCTTCATGTATTTGTGGGTGGGATAGATAAAGGATGAAGGGTGAAGGATGAAAGGGGCTGGGTAACATTGGTTTATCGGATATGCTGGAAACAAATCGTATTGATGGGCCTGGCGGTGTCACTTCTGTGGCTGTTTGCCTGTGCGGCGCCACAGGCCGGAATGTCAGTTCCGGGCCCCACGCATCTGCCGCACACCAGCCGAGAGATGCAGACGCCGGGATTCTGGATCAGCCGTCATCCGGCCCCCGATACCGTCATTCTGGATCAAAATCAGATCAAAGCGTTGAACCGCCATATCTTCAGCTTGAAAGTATCGGACGATATTCTGGATGAACAGGCACTGCGATCCGGCGCTGTATTGAAGGCAGAACTGGAAAAAGAGCTTTCCAAACTGAGGCGAAAACCATTTTACAATGGTTCCGGGCAGGTTATTTCTCCGGAATGGCTGAATTCACGACAGGCCGAAATGGCCATTCCGGAAATCGGATCGGAAATTCCGGTCCGCTACGGTATTGT
The DNA here is from genome assembly GCA_002382065.1 of Desulfobacteraceae bacterium UBA4064. Taxonomy (GTDB): domain Bacteria; phylum Desulfobacterota; class Desulfobacteria; order Desulfobacterales; family Desulfatirhabdiaceae; genus UBA4064. Next base: position 2,550 of record DFZE01000129.1, on the reverse strand, counting down.
CATCCGGTATTGTGATCAGCGGGTTCTCCCGACCGATGATCCGGTTTACAGCGAACCGGGTGACAGTGATTTTGATGAACTGCAGAACAGCGCCATGTATCTGGGAACACCGGTTCGAATTCTTCACGAATCAGTCGATGGCAGATGGGTTTATGCCCACGCAGGAATCAGCGGCGGCTGGGTACGGGCCGAATCCTTTGCCAACTGCGGGCGGGAAGACGCCCTTGCCTGGGATCGGCCCGAACGGTTTGTTGTTGTTATCCGGGCCAAGACGGATATATTTCGAAACCCCGAATTGACTGGCTATCATGAAACGGTTCGAATGGGTGTCTGCCTGCCCCTGGCTGGTCATGCCGATTCATCGGCCCCCGTCAGCATTCCGTTGCGGAATCCTGACGGGGGCCTGATTTCAGAAACCGGTTATGTCCGGGCCGCGACGGTGCAACCGGGATTTCTGGCTGCAACCCCCCGTAACCTGATTCTGCAGGCATTTGAATTGCTGAATGCGCCTTATGGATGGGGGGGCATGTATGGCGAGCAGGACTGCTCCCGGTTTATCCAGGAAGTTCTGGCCACCACCGGTATTCGAATGCCCAGAAATTCTTCGGATCAGGCCAAAATCGGGCAGCAGATCGCGGCATTCTCCGAATTGGTTGATATCCCGTCACGGAACCATGCCCTGATGCGTCACGCAGAAGGCGGTATCACCCTGTTGTATCTGAAGGGACATATCATGCTGTATCTGGGGTATGTGGATGATCGGCATTATGTGATTCATTCGACCTATGCCTACCGGATACCATTTGAAACAGTGGATCAAACCGTTCGAATCAATCGGGTGGCCGTAAGCGATCTGTCTCTGGGTCAGGGGGCAAAACGGGGATCGCTGGCGGAGCGTCTGGTGTCGGTTCGAAAAATATCGCCAATTTTTTAATTCAACATATCAAGTACCGATGAACCAGACACCCTATATCCATTCGGATTATCATTCCCCTCCGGAACCGGTTTCCCGGTTTTCCAAATCCTTTCCATCGATCGTTTTTTACCGGTATTTCTTTCCCATTGTCTGGCATGCCAGCCGGAGCGCTCAGCGGGGACAATATGATGGCGCCGCATGGATACAAAGCAGCATGGATGTATTGCAGGCACTGGAGCAGGCAGGGGTGGTGTTTGATATCACGGGCATGGACCAGCTTTCCGGATTGAATACGCCCTGTGTCATCATCGGCAATCACATGAGCGTTCTGGAAACCGCCATATTGCCGGGTATAATCCATCCCAGACGGCGGGTGACATTCATTGTCAAGCAGAGCCTTTTGGACTACCCGATATTCGGCCCGGTCATCCGGGCCCGTGACCCCATTGCCGTGACCCGGACAAATCCCAGGCAGGATTTGAAAACCGTTATGGAACAGGGAACCGACCGTCTGAACCGGGGCGTCTCGATCATTGTTTTTCCCCAGACCACCCGGGTTCAGGTATTCGATCCCGGCCAATTCAACACCATTGGCATCAAGCTGGCGCAACGTGCCGGCGTGCCGGTCATCCCTCTGGCGGTATTGACGGATGCCTGGAAAGAGGGGTCGCTCCTTTCTGATATAGGGCCCATCATTCCCTCAAAACCCGTCCATATCGCTTTTGGAAAACCCATATGGATACAGGGACGGGGAACCGATGCCCATCAGGAGGTCATTCAGTTCATTCACCAGAATCTGATGAAATGGCAACAGGCGATATAATGTCTGAATGAAACGTGTTTTCCGGCTGAATGCCGTTGGCATCGGCCAGATCGATTATCTCGGATTCCACCAGGATTTCGGCACATATCGGGGGGACGAACCAATAGATTTCATGGGGCATAGCGTTTAGAAAGTTTTTCCAGGCTTTTTCGTATGGGCTTTTCAATAGCCGATTTCAAAACAGGGCCGAGGAGCATGAAGGGCAGCCTTGGATCAAAGTCGATAAAATAACAGAGCCTGGTTACTCCCCCCTCTTCTGAGAATTCCATTCGGCCGGTATGATTTTTGATAGGACTGCCCTTGCTGACCACATATTCCATCAGAAAATTGGGTTCGAAGGTGATGACGGTTTCTACAAAAGCAGGCAATGGAAAAGAAAAGACCCGCCTGACGGAACCCACCCCGTTCCCTTAGCGCTAATCAAAACTGACCCACCAGATATTACCCAAATTTAAACCTTAATGGTTTATGCCCGCAAAATCTGACCTGTATTTCTCTTTCCTTTTTTTATCATACCCCTCGCAAAATTTTTCCACATGATTTAACAGCCCATCATCTGATTTCCTTATTCAGAAGGACTGTTAATGAAAAAACCATGTTGTATCAATTGCGGCAAAATTCTGGATACCCCTTTACGTAACCCGAATCGAACATACTGTAATTCCCCTGCCTGCCAAAAAGTTCGAAAACGCATTTGGCAGGAACAGAAAATGGCTTCCGATCCGGATTACAAAGCCAATCAGAGGAACGCACAAAAAGTGTGGCGAGACGCCAATCCGGATTACCACAAAAAATACCGGAAGAAAAATGA
>DFZE01000029.1 GCA_002382065.1 Desulfobacteraceae bacterium UBA4064 | reverse complement strand
TCAGTTTTGATTAGCGCTAAGGAATACCAGAGAAATACATGAACCAGCAACGGCACATTCCGGACAACCTGCACATAGGCCGATCCAACAAACCGAAGCCATTTTATGGATTGAATCCGGCAGATTCCGATCAGGATTCCCAGCACCAGTGCGATCATCCATGCCAGGATGGACAGGCACAGGGTCAGAAAGATGCCATGCAGCATCATTGCGCCATATGGCTCCCGAAACAGAACGCTCCAGTCAAATGTATAATTCAATATCCCCATATCGAAAAACTGTCTGGCGCCGTCAGGTCACAACGAATTGGATCTGACGGCAGCCACATGTGTTGAAATAATCGGAAAAATCAGTCCGGGAATGACAATGATTTCAGCATGAGTTTGTATTCTGCACTCATGGGAAGCGGCACTTCGCCATTGGGGCCAAACCATTTGGTGTAGATTTCCTCAAACCGGCCGTTTTTGAAAAGCCGGACCAGGGTCGCATTGACAAAGTCCCGCCACTTGCCCTGTTTTTCCGGCATCAGAATGCCATACGGTTCGTATGTCAGATAATTTCCCACAATCTTCCAGTCCGCCGGATTCGGTGATTTGGCCTTCATGCCGGCCAGGATACTGGCATCGGTAAAATAGGCATTGATTTTTCCCTGCTGAAGGGCCAGAAACCCCTTGTTGTGTTCCTCAAAAAGCAGTTTTTCACAGGCCGGCTGAATCAGGCCGCTGGCAATTGCCTGGTCCAGGCCTTTGATGTTGGCTGTGGAGCCGCTTCCCATCCCCACCCGTTTACCCGCCAGATCCTTGAAATCCTGAATGGTGCTGTCTTTGGGAACCAGCAACTGGGTTCCGGTCAGAAAATATGGCAGACTGAAATCAATTACATTCTCCCGTTCGAGTGTGATGGTAGTGGAACCAATGCCGATATCCACTGTGCCATTCACCACCAGCGGAATGCGGGTTTTGGGGTTGATCGCAATTTTTTCCAGCTTGATCGGTTTGTTGAATTTCTGTTCCAGTGCCTTGTGAATTTCATATCCGATATCCAGACCAAAACCGACCCATTCCGTTTTGCTGTCAATATAGCCAAACGGCACAGACCCTTCCCGGAATCCCATTTTCACGACACCGGAACTTTCAATTTTTGCCAGGATGTCTTCTGCTGCCGCAGCGGATACCAAAATTGATGAGATCATCAATGCGACGATACATGCACGGATACTGAAAAACCGGTTGATTTTCATACATTCCTCCTTGTTTGTTGAAACGGGTTGACATTATGATTTGTGGTGGCCGTTATGTCTCGGCCGAAAGGTGCACTTGAATGGTTGACGGAATTCGATTCCAATTAGATAATGCCTTCTGGTTAGTGACAACAGTCTGATCATAATCCCGATCAGCAGGAACGGGCATCAGACAAGGGTATCATCTTTGCCGGATGCCTGATCATACGGTCGAACGGCCCCAACGCCTCGACAGCCTTGCAAACCTCCCACGCCACATCCGAAAATTTGGTGGCTTCCGCCGAGGATATCCAGGAAAAATGAAGCCGATCGGGTTCGATGCCCATATGCTCCAGAAGGTTCTTGAACAGGGCGAATTTGCGGCGGGCATAGAAATTGCCCTCAATGTAATGACAGTCTCCGGGATGACATCCGGAAACCCATACGCCATCCGCGCCCTGGGTAAAGGCGTTTAAAATGAATTTGGGGCTGATGCGGCCGCTGCACGGGACCCGGATGATGCGGATGTGGGGCGGATATTCCAGTCGGCTGACTCCAGCCAGGTCGGCCGCGCCATAGGTACACCAGTTACAGAGAAATGTGATGATTTTGGGTTGCCAGAGTGTTGGCATGGCATGATCCTTTTGAAAAACGTTTCAGGTTTTACGTGCTGATTGTTGAATTATGCTTCACAGCACGTCACCGGGCAGTTGTCCACGCAGGCGCGGCAACCGGTGCAGCGATCCGTGATGATACTTCTGGCCTTTTTTTTGACCCTGACCGTAAAGTTTCCGGGTTGTCCGGTAACGTCCATGACTTCGGCAAATGGTACCAGTTCAATGTTGGGATGACGGCCGGCGGTGACCAGATAGGGGGCCAGGATGCACATGGAGCAGTCGGTTGTCGGAAATGTTTTGTCCAGTTGGGCCATGACCCCACCAATGGCAGGTGTTTTTTCAACCAGGTAAACATAGTAGCCGGAATCCGCCAGATCCAGGGATGCCTGAATTCCGGCCACACCCCCGCCAACCACCATGACCGATCCAACGGGTTTGGTGTTCATTTGTTCACCTCCAGGCCGGCAGCCATCACAGGCCGGGGCAGCAGTCCGGCTCTTTCCGCAATTTCCGGAACCCGGTGTTCCCATTCGATGGCCATCAGATGGACCCCGGCCACCCCTTTCATGGTTTTGAATTCTTCGATCTGTTCCAGGCAGAACCGGATGCCTTCTTCCGCCACCTTGCCTTTTTCCGCACCTTTCAGCCGTTTGATCAGGGATTCCGGCACATCCATGCCCGGCACGGACTTGGCCATGTAGTTGGCCATACCCACGGTTTTCATGGGGGTGACTCCGGCCAGAATGAAGCATTTTTCCGTCAGACCCATATCGACCGCCTGGCTCATGAATTTTCGAAACCGGTCCATGTTGTAGATGCACTGGGTCTGAATGAAATCCGCACCCGCGGCAATTTTTTTGGCCAGCCGGTACACCCGGAAATCAAAGGGTTCGGCAAAGGGATTGGCTGCCGCACCGATAAAGAGCTTTGGCGACTCATCGATAGGCTCGCCATTGAAAAACTGACCCTCGTCCCGCATTTTCCTGACCAGGCTGATGAGCTGCATGGAATCGATGTCATAGACATTTTTGGCCTGGGGATGGTTGCCGAATTTCTGATGATCTCCGGAAAGGCACAGCATGTTCCGCACCCCCAGGCTATACACCCCCAAAATATCGGACTGCATGGCCAGACGGTTCCGGTCCCGGCACACCATCTGAAAATTGGGCTCCAACCCTTCCTGAACCATGATGGCGGATGCGGCCCAACTGGACAACCGGACAACCGCAGTCTGATTATCGGTCAGGTTGACCGCATCCACCATGCCTTTCAAATGACCGAATTTTTCCTTCAGATGGGCCACATTGGCGCCTCTGGGCGGACCACATTCCCCGGTCAGGGCAAAATGACCGGCCTTCAGCACCTTTTCCAGATTGCTTCCTGATTTGAAATCATCCATTTTGAATCAACTCCTCCCTTCGGCTTCTTCGCGGTCCGCCGTCCCTGGCGCTTTGCCAGTTTTTGGCCGGAACCACATCCAGAAGGTCATCCAGCCGGCCCTGTTCCACTTTCTTGCGCACAATTTTATCCCAGATGCAGTCCACCTCCCTGGATATCTCGCATTTGCCATGATCGGACCCGCCGCACGGGCCGTTCAAAAGGCTTTTTGAGCACCGGGCCACCGGACACAGCCCGTCAAAATAATGAATGACGCAGGTCCCGCATCCGGCACACCGTTCTTCCCAGATGCCATGGGAAACCGCACCGCCAAAAAACGTGGTATTGACGGCCGGATAAAATTTTTGTTCCGGATAGGCTTCGGACAAAAACTGGGGGCCGACGCCACAGGCCATGGATACCACGGCATCATAATCGGTCACCGTTTCCTTGATTATGGCGATATATTCCGTGTCGCACTGGCGCTCCAGCACCATTTCATCCACGACCAGGGGAAAGCCTCCGATTTTCCGGGCGATTTTCAGGCTGGTTGCCAGAATCTGCACCTCTTTCAGGCCACCAACATTGCAGACGGTCACGCAACCCTTGCATCCGACAACCAGAATCCGGTTACAGCGTTTGACCATATCCAGTATCTCGTTCAGCGGTTTTCGATCCGCAACAATCATGTGTCACCTCTTTTAACCGGGCTGGGTCCCAGTTTTTTGATTCGATCCGTCATGTCAATAGCAATTTCCGCAAAGCGCGGCCCCATGGCCGAGCTCAGATTGAACATTTCCACCCGTTCCGGCTCGATACCCAGCTCGGTCAGTGTTTTTTTGACATATTCCACCCGTTTTCTGGCTTTTAAATTTCCGGAAACAAAATGACAGTCGCCTTCCATACAGCCGGCCACATATACCCCGTCCGCACTATTTTCGATGGCTTTCAACAGATGAATGATATCCACCCGGCCGGTACACGGTACCTGCGTAATTTTAACGTTGCTGGGATAGGACAGTCGCATGGAACCGGCCAGATCCGCAGCGGCATACGCACAATATTTACAGCAGAACGCAATCAGCGTCGGCTCGTACACTTCGGACATGTGATTCTCCTTTATCATGCACAAAACAGCGCGTGGGTCTTGGCGTTGATCTGTTCATCCGTAAAATGTTTCAGGGTGATGGCCTTGCCCGGGCATTCCGATACACACACCCCGCAACCATGACATTCCGCCGCCTCGATGACCGCATGACCTTTTTCCGGATCGATTCTGGGAATGCCATACGGGCAGGTTCGTACGCAGGTCAGACAAACGGCACATCGCTCCGGGTTGATGGATGCGATGACACTGCCCACCAGAATTCCCTCGCGGGATACAATGGCCATGGTCCGGGAAACCGCTGCCCGGGCCTGGGCAATGCTTTCATCGATGGATTTGGGGCTGTGGGCAAGTCCGGCCAGAAACAGGCCTTCGGAGGCAAAATCCACCGGACGCAGCTTGGCATGGGCCTCGACCAGAAATCCATCGGCATTGGTGGGAACCTTGAATGCCTCAAAGAGTTTTTTGTTTTCATTGGGCAGAATCGCGGATGCCAGAATAACGAGATCCGGATTCATTTCGATGGGGCGATTCAGGATATGGTCGGTGATCCGCAAATTCAATTTTCCGAAACCGGCATCCGGATCGGGTGTCAGGAACAGTTCCGGCGGATTGTCGGTATCAAACCGGATGAACTGAATGCCGGCTTCACGGGCCTGATGATACATATCCTCACGCAGGCCGTACGACCGGATGTCCCGATACAAAATGAAAATTTTCATCCCGGCGTTCAGGGATCGCAGATGAAGCGCGGTTTTCAGGCTGTGGGTACAGCAGACGCGGCTGCAATAGGGCCGATCCGGAGTTCTGGAGCCAACGCATTGGATGAATACGGCCACTTGAGCATTCCGAAATTCGGTTGTCTGGCCGGCCAGCGCAGCATCCATCTCCAGATGGGTCAGGATGGCCGGATGTTTTCCATGCAGATATTCCGTGGGCTGATATTCTTTTCCGCCCGTGGCCAGAATCGCTGCCCCATGTTCGATGATCCGGGGCTGTTCGCTGTGATTTTGGAGCCGAAGCGTGGTGACAAAATTGCCGATGGTGCCGGTGACATGAACTACATCGGTTTCCAGAAACACGTCAATCCGGTCGTGGTTGTTGACATCCGCGATCAACTGATCCAGATACGCCGGAACCGACTGGCCCTGCCAGGTATGCTGCAACTGGCGGGCAACACCGCCCAACCGGTTGCTTCTCTCCACCAGAAATGCCTGATATCCCTGACGGGCCACGCCCAGGGCCGCTTCCATTCCGGCCACTCCTCCACCCACCACCAGAACCGCATGGGTAACGCCCAGAATCACCTGGGGCAGGGGCTCCACATACGCCGCCTTGGCGACGGCCATTCGGACCAGGTCTTTGGCCTTGGCCGTTGCCTTTTCCGGAGTTTTCATGTGTACCCAGGTGTTCTGGTCCCGGATGTTGGCCATTTCGAACAGGTATTTGTTCAGCCCGGCTTCCCGGATGGTTTCCTGAAACAGGGGCTCGTGGGTCCGGGGGGAACAGGAGGCCACCACCACCCGGTTGATGGCATGTTCCACAATCACCTGTTTCATTTTTTCCTGGGTATCCTGGGAGCAGGTAAAGAGGTTGTCTTCCACATGAACCACATGGGGAAGGGTTCTGGCATACTCCCGCACCGCTGGCACATCGGCCACACCGCCAATATTGATACCGCAGTTGCACACAAACACGCCGATACGGGGATCCTGCCCGGAAAAATCCGTTTCCGGGGGAAGGTCCCGGATTTTTGTCTGACTCCACCGGACTGCGGACAACAGTTGTGTGGCGCCACTGGCTGCGGCCGATGCCTCCATGACGGACTGGGGAATGTCCTTTGGCCCCTGAAATGACCCGCAGACATATACCCCGTCCCGACTGGTCGTGACCGGATTAAAATCAGAGGTTTTGGCATACGAATGGGCATTCAGATCGATCCCCAGCCGGTTGGCCAGAAGAACCGCCTGGCTGGACGGGTTCAGGCTGCAGGCCAGTACCACCATATTGAAGACTTCTTCGGTCATGTTTCCGGATTCCTGAACGATACGAAGCTTCAAATCGCCGTTTTCCACGGGTTCGATCGTATGAACACGGGCGCGCACAAAACGGACACCTTTCTCATCCCCGGCCCGAACCTGATATTTATCAAAATCCTTGCCATAGGTGCGCATGTCCATGTAGAAAATGGCTGTTTCCAGCGGGGTTTCGGCATGCTCCATGGCGATGATGCTTTGTTTGATGGAATACATGCAGCAGACAGACGAGCAGTAGCGGTGCCCGGACGGTTTGATGTCCCGTGATCCCACACATTGCAGCCAGGCGATTTTTGAAGGGGTTTCCCGGTCATAGGGCCGCATCAAATGCCCTTTGTAGGGGCCGGACGCCGAAAGAATCCGCTCGAATTCCAGGCTGGTGACGATATTCGGATGCCGGGTATAGGCATAAGGGGTCAGTCCGGATGGATCGAACACCTCGTTTCCCATGGCCAGAACCACGGCCCCGACATCCAGCGTGGTGCGTCTGGGGCTGTCGCTGTAGGTGATGGCTTCTGCCAGACAGGCCTTTTCACACAATCCGCATCCGATACAGATGGATCGGTCAATGGTATAGGCCAGGGGAACGGCCTGGGGATATTTGATATAAGTGGCCCGGCGCAGATCCAGCCCGCAGTCGAATTCGTTGATGGCGGTGACCGGACAGACCTGACGACATTGACCGCAGGCCGTGCATTTTTCCATGTCAATATAACGCGGATCATTTCTGACCGTGGCCCGGAACGCCCCGGCATTGCCTTCAAGGGATTCCACCTCGCTGTTGGGAATGATGTTGATGTTCAGATGACGGCCCACTTCCACCAGAAACGGGGAAATGATGCACATGGCACAGTCATTGGTGGGAAAGGTCTTGTCCAACTGGGCCATCAGGCCGCCGACTGACGGCGAATTGTCCACCAGATGGACATAATACCCCGCATTGGCCATGTCCAGGGATGCCTGAATTCCGGCCACGCCAGCGCCGACCACCAGAACGCTGCCGATTTGGGATGGAGTGGTATTTTCTGTCATGGGAAATCCTCTATGTTGTAATCTAACTGTATTCGTTAGGGCGTGAAATCGTATGGGCAGACCTGTGTGTCTGCCCATAACGTATTGGGCGAACACGCAGGTTCGCCCCTACGCCCTCACGTTTTTACGCCGCCAGTGCAAACCGGGGTGTCGTCCCCTCATGACCGGCAAGATTGACCAGAGACGCGCGTTCCAGATCATTCAGACGAAGCGAAACCGTATAAACCGGCAACCCGGTCGTTTCTGACATTTCCCTGATGCTTACCGGACTCTTGGACAGGGTTTCGTGAATCAGGGCCTTCTGATATTCCGCAACGACAGCCTCTTGCAAAACCTGCTGAAAATAAACCGGATCGGTTTTTTTCCCATATACATTGCATCGTTCCGTGACCTGGCGGTCGATTCCCACCAGCCATCGCAACCGCTGGGTGGACAAAGACCGATGCAACGCATCCAGCTTCAGTTGGTGAATTTTTGAATCAAAACGGCCCAGACCGGATATGATGCCGGTCACTTCCGATACATAATCGGCAAAGGGTTGGGCTTCTGCCGCACTGGCCCATCTCAGGTGAACCCGATTTTTGCCGATGCCGGAAAGATCCAGCAGGTGGGACAGCATGTTCATCCGCCGCAGGGTATAGACATTTCCATCCTGGTAGTGACAGTCCCCCATATGACATCCGGCAACCATGACGCCGTCAAATCCGTCCCGAAGGGCCTGAATGATGAACAGGGGGTCCACCCGGCCCGAACACATGGTCCGAATCACACGAATGGACGGGGGATACTGGATTCGGGATACCCCGGCCATATCCGCACCGGCATACGAACACCAGTTGCATAAAAACGCCAGGATTTTGGGCTGAAAAACAGTTTCCATGGTAAATCGCCTCCTATGTTTTTTATGCAGCGGCTCCGGCCTGTATGGCTGCCAGAATCTGCTGATCCCGAAAATGTTTCATGTCGATGGCATGCTGCGGGCACGCCGCCGCACATACGCCGCAGCCCTTGCACAGCACCGATATGTTTTCCGCACGATAGCCCTTGCCGGTCACCTTTTTCAGCCGTATGGCACCAAAGGAACAACTGGTCTCGCACAGGCCGCAACCGATACATTTTTCTTCATCCACCACCGAGACAATGGGCGCGATATCGATGAATTTTTGAGACAGGAGGCCGGCTGCCCGCCCTGCCGCCGCCTGACCCTGGGCAATGGATTCTTCCATGGGTTTGGGATAATGGGCCAGACCACAGACAAATACGCCATCGGTGGAAAAATCGACCGGTCTCAGTTTGATATGGGCTTCCAGATAAAATCCCTCGTCATTGAGCGGAACCTTCAGCATCTGTGCGATCTGTTTCTGGCCCTCTGTGGGTAGAATGGCGGTGGCCAGATTGAGATAATCCACAAAAATCCGCAGGGGCCGATCGAGAATTCTGTCCCGAACCGTGATGATCAGACCAGACTCGTCGTCTGTCTCGACAACCGGTTTATTCTCCGGGTCATACTGAATGAATAGCACGCCCTTTTCCCGGGCTTTCTGATACAGGGCCTCCCGCTGACCAAAGGTGCGGATATCCCGGTACAGGATACACACCCGCAGGTCGGGATTTTTTTCTTTCAGGCCGATGGCGCTTTGAATGGAAGCTGTGCAGCAGATTTTGGAGCAGTAGGGCCTTTGCGGCTCCCGGGAACCGACACACTGGATGAAAGCGACACTTTTTGTCCGGGACAGTTTTTCTGGTGACTGTTCAAAAAAATAATCCAGCTCATGCCACCTGAAGACCCGATCGTTTTGACCATACAAATATTCCTGTGGTTCAAACGGGCTACCCCCGGTGGCCAGAATCACGGCGCCATGGTCGATGCTACGGGTCTGGGCACCGGTTTTCACCGTGGTGCGGAAATTGCCCACAAATCCATCGATCTGCTGAATGTCCGCACCGGTCAGGCTTTCGATGTCCGGATGACGGGTCACCCGATCAATCAGATGGGACAGCAGGTTCGGAACCGATTCGCCATTCCAGGTTTGATGTACCTGTTTGGCATGGCCACCGGGACTGACTTCCCGTTCGACCAGTATGGTATGAAACCCCTGGTCCGCCAGATTCAGGGCTGCGCTCATTCCGGCAACACCGGCACCGATGACCAGTGCGTTTGAATTTACCGCAATCTGCAGCGGCTTGATGGGCTCCAGAAGGGATGCTTTGGCTGCGGCCATGCGCACCAGATCTTTGGCTTTTTGTGTGGCGGCTTCGGGGTTTTTTTGGTGAACCCAGGCATTCTGATCCCGGATATTGGCAAACTCGAACAGATAGGGATTGAGCCCGGCTTCCTGAATGGTTTCCTGGAACAAGGGTTCATGGGTTCTGGGGGTACACGCGGCCACCACCACGCGGTTCAGCCGGTTGTCCAGAATGGCCTGCCGCATGGCCTGCTGGGTATCCTGGCTGCAGGTAAAGAGATTGTTGGTGGCAAACACCACATGCGGAAGGGTTTTGGCATACTCCCGCACCTCTGCCACATCCACGACACCCGCGATGTTGGTGCCGCAGTGACAGACAAACACACCGATTCGGGGCGCTTCACCCATGACCAGAACTTCCGGCGGAAGGCTTTTGGCCTCTGTCAGGGAGTTTCTGGCCGACGACAGCAGCGCGGCCGTACCGGATGCCGCTGCCGATGCGTCCATGACGGTCTGGGGGATATCCTTGGGACCGGAAAAAACACCACAGACAAACACACCCGGCCGGGAAGTCTGCACCGGCGAGCTGCTGGACACCGCTGCGAATCCGTCCGGATTCAGATCGATGCCGATTTTTCCGGCCAGGGCCCGAACCTCGGGCGATATCTCCAACCCCACAGACAGCACCACCATATCAAAGATTTCGGACGGGGTCTGGCCCTGGTCATTCACCCAGGTCAGCTCCAGATTCTGATTTTCATCCGCCGGCTGAATGCTGTGGATTCTGGCCTGAATGAACCGGACACCGGATTCTTTTTTGGCCCGGTTCCCGGTTTGTTCAAATCCTTTGCCATGGGTTCGCATGTCCATATAAAAAATGGCCGTGTCCAATGCCGCACCGGCATGTTCTTTGGCGATCAGCGCTTCCTTGATGGCGGCCATGCAACAGATTCCGGAGCAATATCCATGCGCATCCTCCCGGATATCCCGGGACCCGATGCATTGCAGCCAGGCAATCTTTTGGGGGGCCTGATGATCCGATGGCCGCACCAGATGCCCCTCGAAGGGACCGGATGCGCTCAGTATCCGCTCGAATTCCATGCTGGTCACGACATTGGGCAGTTTTTTATACCCGTATCGATCCAGTCCGGCCGGGCTGTACGGGGTAAAGCCGGGGGACAGGATGACCGCGCCGATATTCAGCGCATACGTGGTTTCTGTCTGGCCGAAATCGATGGCATCTGCCGGACAGAATTTTTCACACGCGCGGCATCTGCCTGTTTCAAAATAGATGCAGTGGTCCGCATCGATGGCATATTTCAGTGGAACAGCCTGGGGATACAGCACATAGGCTGCTTTTCTGTGACCCAATCCCTGATTGAAGGCATTATCCACCTTGCGGGGGCATTTTTCCGCGCATTTGCCGCAGGCGATACACTTGTCCATGTCGATGTACCGGGGATGTTCCCGAACCGTGGCCGTAAAATTTCCGGCGTCACCTTCCAGGCGCTCAATTTCGGCCAGGGTATGGATACGGATGTTTTTATGCCGGCCCACCTCAACCAGTTTGGGGGACAAAATGCACATGGAACAGTCATTGGTCGGAAAGGTCTTGTCCAATGCGCTCATCACACCGCCGATGGCCGGTGATTTTTCAACCAGATGCACCAGAAACCCGGCATTGGCCAGATCCAGGGATGCCTGGATGCCGCCGATACCGCCGCCGACGACCAGGACGGATCCAATTGGATTGTCTGTCATAAAGGGAATCTCCTTTCTCAATATCCCGGCAGGTTCACTTCGACCAGATCATCCCCCAGATAGGCCCGTTCGTTTTCGGCCAGAATACCCAGGGAAAGCGCAATCAGGGTCCAGAGATGCAGGGTCCGGTATTTGCCGTCTGCCAATTGTTTTCCCAGATCATCGATTTGGGCATGGCAGTTGTGACACGGCGTGATCACATACGGCGCACCTGTTTTCATGATCTGCTCGTGTTTGAGTCGGCCATAAAACAGCCGGGCATCCTTGTAGCCGTTCTGGAGAAACCCGCCGCCGCCGCCACAGCAGTAATTGTTGGATTTGTTGGGATAGGTGTCGATGAAATTCTCTTCCCCCACGCAGGATGTGATGACAAACCGCAGGTCATCGGCCAGTTCGTCTCCGAAGCTTTTCCGGATCTGGTTGCAGGGATCCTGTACCGTGAATTTGACCTTGAGGTCCTTGTTCCAGTCCGAATTGACCTTGAGTTTTCCCTCACGGATCCACCGGGCGTAATATTTGACCATGGGAGAGATTTCCAGGCCGGTGTCGATGTGATGTTTCTGAGCGCCTTTCCAGACCGAAAAGGTGGAATGACCGCATTCGGTGTTTAGATAGACCTTGCATCCCAGCCCTTTGGCGGTTTGAAGCGTCAGATTGGTGATTTTCTTCCAGCCCGCGTCATCGGCCAGAAACATGCAGTAATTCTCGCCGCCCCATCCGGTGCAACTGTACGTCCAATCCGCACCGACCAGATGCAGGATTTTCCAGAGCGGAACCATTTCTTCAGGCTCCGTGACCGGCTCCCGGGAATTCTGGCTCAGGAAAAAATGGGCGCCCTGTTTGTCGATGGGAGCCTGAATATCTTCCCATCCCGGCTGATTGGCCCGCACATCCTCCAGAACATCTTCGACAACAAACCGGAAATCCTCTTGCGGGGTTCCCATGGCACTGCAACTGTCATTGCGAAGGGCCATGTCGCAGGAGCCCAGAATCCCTTTGGGCCGTTTTTCCCGTGGCCACAGTTTTCTGGCTTCGTAAACAAGGGCTGCTATATCAATCTGCATGGGGCATGCATAGGTGCAGCGATAGCACATGCTGCACATCCAGACCCAGGGATGTTCCGTGATTTCTTCATCCATCCCCATAACAGCCATTCTCAGGAACTTTCTCGGGTCCATATTTTCCAGGCCCGTTGCCGGACATCCGGACGCACAGGCCCCGCAGGTCAGACAGAGACTGAGGTTTCCGTTTGGAACCAGTTCTTTGACCTTGTCCAGAAAGGTATTGGTTTTTTCTTTTGAAATGGTTATTGCCGTTTCGCCCATGAGTTCTCCTTTTTGATAAACAGGTTATGCTGGTAACGATTATGCTTGGTTATTTGTTGAACAGATCGATTGTACGGTGTCAGGTAAATCCGAATGTCTGCCGAGCAATCCGCTGAAAATGATGCGCAGGTATTTTTCGTCGATGGCTTCAAACGGCTCTTCTTCACCTGCCAATGCGTCCATCGCAGAGGTCTCGTCTGGGGCATTGAATTCGTCAATTTCAACCGGAATCAGTGCGGACC
Organism: Desulfobacteraceae bacterium UBA4064; assembly: GCA_002382065.1. Lineage (GTDB taxonomy): Bacteria > Desulfobacterota > Desulfobacteria > Desulfobacterales > Desulfatirhabdiaceae > UBA4064. The sequence continues at coordinate 9,211 of DFZE01000029.1, read as the reverse complement.
GGTTTTTCAGGAGCATGGGCTGAAGACGTCTTCTGTTTTCCAGCCATCGACTGCATTCGTCATGTGTACCCACAAATGAAATATGAAGTATGTCCTCATGACGAATGGTTACCATGCGATAGCCTCTACCCAGATCGTATTTGATACATTGACGCATGCGTAGCTCACCGCTTTTGGTGGCCCCATTCAGTGAATACGGCAAGCGCCGCTCATGAATAAGCCTGTGAATGATTTTTTCCGCTTCCCGGGCTGCGATGGCGCCTTTTTTCCCGGCCGTGCGCAATACATCCAGTTGCTTTTCAAACTGTGGATCACGATGAATAAACTGAATCACTGGTACGCCTTTCGCTGAAAACAGATCTCCGACACCGCATTTCCTATGGAGCGCTGTAATAAAAAATAATGAACCACAGGGAACACCTGTAGACAGGGGATGAAGAAACGATCAGAAAATGTTCAGGAAAGACAAAAGGAAGGGGATAAACCGGCTACAGAAGAGGTTGAACACAATCCTTCGGTCTTGTCCTGGGCCCACCAACACGGGTGGCGCTTTTCAAGCTATCTCAGGTAAAACCGAAAAACCGGAACATGATATTATCCTTGAAACGGGATGATTGAGCAAAACGATTTGAACGTGCAGATGATGCACAATTCGACATCATGATATTCCAATCCAGAATTGATGGCAAGTTTCCTATACCAGATCATCTGGTTTGTCAAATCGATAGTCGATCTATAACAATTAATCATAGACGACATTTTATTATAGTCATATTGAATTGGAGTCATTACCTGTGAAGGAATGACATTCATTCACGGGTATCGAGCCTGGATCGATGTCGCCATTTTGAAAGGCCGTCCTGCGGATTGGCGGAATAAAAGGGGTTGGGGCGGGATACTTTGAAAAAAGACATACTGGCCGGCATTCGGGAAGAAAACGGAAAAACAGGCGCGCTGCGGCCGGTACGCGGAGCCGCAGCCAAACAGGTCGGATCGATTTTGGTCAGCACAAATGCGGGCCATATCCCGGATGGCATCCTTTTGCCAGACAGGAATGTCAGTCGGCTATGAGCCCATCTTTTCGTCATCGATTGTTTTGAATTTTTCCTTCGGGGCGCCACACACCGGACACTTGTCCGGTATTTTTTTGTCCGTGACATAGCCGCAGACCTGACAAACATGATAAGCGCTTATCTTGTCCCTGATGACACGGTATATTGCCTGTTCATACAATTTTGCATGAAATGTTTCCGCATCCCTGGCCTGACCAAAGGCAAGCGCAGCCATTTTTTCACCTTCTTCCTCCGCTTCCAGCAAAAACCGGGGATACTCGTTTTCACTGATCGATTTTTCACGCTGAAAGGATTTTTCCAGATTGGTATCCGTATCCGATACAACCATATCCTTCATCAGGTTCAAATGACGGGTTGCATGAACCCGCTCTGCCTCGGCAATTGCACGAAACAGCAGCGCAATCTGTGGAATGTCCTCCTCCAAAGCCTTTTCAGCAAACGCCAGGAGTCTGAAATACGCTTTTGCCTCGCCGAGAAATGCCGCTTTCACATTTTCTGTTGTCTTTTCTTTCATCCATTCGATCCTTTCCATGAGAGCCCGAAAAATGCTGCGGGACCGTAACTGACGCACAAACAGCAATGAATCGGACCAGCGGAAAGAGTCCGGCCTTGCCGCTGTCCGATCTGACTGGGCAGATTTTTACGTCAATTCTCCAATTTCTTCTGCCACTTCTTTTGCACCTTCGGCATAAAATTTTGCTTCATCCGGCTCAAGTTCGTGGAGAAGCCGGAGGAACTCGCCTGCATGGACGCGTTCCTCATCGGCAATGTCTTTCAGGACTTTGATGGCGAGCCGGTTGTCTGTAGACTCCGCAAGCTGCATATACAACTGAATCGCTTCGTATTCTGCAGCGACCATGAAGCGGATTGCTCGGATGAGTTCCGCGTTCGTGAGTTTTCTGTTGTTCGCCAACCCTGAAAAGGGTGATCCAAACTCGGGCATAATCAAATCTCCTTTCCTTGTGTTTTTTTTGCTTTTGTCGCCATTATCGGTCAACGGGGGAACGTCAGATGGTTTTGATCATAATCCGGGGTTTCAATTTCGTCAACTTCTGGTTTTCTTTCGGCGGGAAGGCGTGGGAAATCCGGCAGCCGGTTGCGGGTCCGATTTGCCGAGATAGCCGGGTCGGGGGTGGCGGCAATCAGCAGGTTTGGCGTGATCGCATTCCCATAAGCCGAATGGAGGGGAAAAATCAAAATGATCATTCCGGCTGGATGCCGAGGCCACTGGCTGTATAGCTGTACCCGTTTCAAGATTATCCGGTGGTTTTGATATCCCGATTAACAAACAGCAATCCGCGGTTTCATTGTCACCGGAAGCATAAATTTCGATCTGGTTTTTCATCTTTGACATGGTTTTTTATTGAAAATATCACCTGGAGAGGAAATTTATATTTTCAGGTACGTCCCGCAAAACCCCATGTCCGGTTATGCCGCGGATCCACCCGAGATTCCGGCCAAAGGTATGGTCACCATGATCGATCTGGGAGCCGTCAGTTGTGTTCCCTGCAAAATGATGGCGCCCATACTGGATAAAGTGAAAAAGGATTACGAGGGCAGGGCACTGATTCACTTTTACGATGTCTGGAAAAACCGGGAGCCCGCAGAACGCTATAAAATCCGGGCCATTCCCACACAGATATTTTTTGACAAGGAAGGCAAGGAAACCTACCGGCACGAGGGATTCATGAGCGAAGTGGACATTGTCAGCATGTTGAAAAAGCTGGGGGTGCAGTAACAGAAGCCAGAATTCAGGATTCAGAAATAAGTCGAAAGAAGGACATCGTTATGATCGAATCATTTTTTCTGACCGTAAACGACTGGATGAGCGCCGGCGCCGGGCTGGCGCTCTTCGGCTGCTTTGTCTGGGGCATGGTCAGTGTCCTGTTCAGTCCCTGCCATCTGGCATCCATTCCGCTGATCGTGGCTTATGTCGGCGGCCAGGAGACCGAAACATACCCCATGCAGGCGGTTCATTATTCCGTCTCGTTTACGACCGGCCTGTTCATCAGCATCGCCATCATCGGCGTGATTTGCGCCATGCTGGGCCGCATGCTGGGGGATGTGGGCAATTACTGGCAGATTCTGGTCGGGCTGATCCTGGTCTGGGTGGCGTTGAGCATGTTCGGCGTCAAAGGCTGCTCCATGAGCGGCGGCATGCTGTACCGGCTGAAATTTCGGGGGCTCTGGGGTGCCCTGGGACTGGGTATGGCCTACGGCACCCTGTCCGGCTCCTGCACCTTCGGGTTCATCGCCCCGATTCTGGCGGTCATCACCATTCAGCAGAAAATCGCAACCGGCATCCTCATGATTCTTCTGTTTGCCATTGGTCACTGCATTCCCATTGTCATTGCCGGCAGCTCGACCGCACTGGTCAGACGGGTCATGGAAAACAGTGCCTGGCAGGGAGCCGGAAACTGGTTCCGGAAAGGCGCCGGAGTATTGATCGGCTTTTTGGGGATTTACTTCATTCTAACCCCATGGATATCCTGATGCCCCTCCCCGAACCCATCAAACAAATTCTGAATGCCCACGAGATATGGCTGGATACCGGAGGCCAAAACGGTCGGCGGGCGGATCTGTCCGGAATGGACTTATCCAACCTGGATCTTCAGTGTGTCCGACTTGAAAACGCCATGCTGGCCGAATCGAATTTATCCGGAACCATTTTGCGGGCCGCACGACTCGTTCAAGCTGATCTGACCGGATGCCGCTTCAAGCACGCAGCCCTTCAGTGGACCGATCTGAAGGCGGCCTGTCTTCGTGAAGCGTCTTTCGATCGCGCCCATCTTCAATTTACCGACCTTTCTGAAGCGGACCTGGAGAATGCCGGATTCAACGGCGCATTTCTTCACAACACCTGGCTGTGGCATTCTCGGTGCAGTTCCGCGGACTTCCGTGACAGCCGTCTCAGCTTTGCTGACTTCAGCGGCGCCTGCCTGATCAATACACGATTCAACCGGGCATTTTTTCACAGCACCGATCTGCGGAACACCGATCTGACCGGATTCGATCTGTCGGGTGCCACCATACAATCGACCCGGTTTGAAGGCGCTGTCTTGACCGGCTGCCGTTTCGACGACACAGAAAAGGCCCACTGGACATTCCAGAGTTCTTCGTCATGCCGGACTTGATCCGGCATCCAGTTTTTATATCAATAAGATGTTCTCCAGTTATAAAAGACCATTTTGTCCGGTAACGCAGACGAAAACCACAACCGGGATGGTATGGTCTCCCCCAGTCCAATAAAAGATCGGAATATCTTTTTCAACAGTCCAGCTCCGCCTGTCCCGATTTCCGGCCCATAATAAATCTGGAATATATTCCAACCTGATATTCCAATAAAATATTGTTTGACAACATTACAAACCTTATTTATATTCATAAAAAAGAATATGTAAGGATGATATGAATCAGTTCGTCACTGTTATGAAAGCATTGTCGGACCCCAGCCGGGTCAAAATTATCAAAATGCTCCAACACCGGCCCATGTGTGTGCGAAATCCATACGGCGTTGAACATGGCCCAGCCGGCATTCCGTATGCCGCCATGCTGCTGGGCGCACTGAAACACTGGCTTCAGGATGATTCCGAAATTATGGCTCTGATTGCCAGGCTGCCGAATATCCACCATCACACCATATCAAAAAATAAAGGAACCCGAATGAAAACGCTCCATACCGCTTCTGATGTCGGATCTCCTTTGCAACAAGCCTCTGATACGGATGAAAACAGCAATCGAAACCAGAAACAGAAACTCAAAATCCTGTTTCTGTGTACCGGCAATACCTGTCGCAGCCAGATGGCCGAAGGACTGACCCGGCATTTGAAATCCGATGTCATCGAACCCTGGTCCGCAGGAATCGATCCCGGTACGGTCAATCCTCTGGCCATTCTCAGTATGGCGGAAATCGGTATCGACATATCCGGCTGCCGCTCAAAATCCATTGAAAGTCTGGGACCAATCCCCTTCGATTATGTAATTACCCTCTGCGATCATGCCCATGAATCCTGTCCGCTGTTTCCGGGTAAAACCAACCGCCGGCATGCCGGGTTCGACGATCCCCCGGCTCTGGCGAAAAATGCCAGAAACATCGAGGAAGCCAGTGTTCACTATCGGCGGGTTCGGGACGAAATTCGGAATTGGGTCGAAAGATTGCCGAATATCCTGGAAAACTGATGGTTGCCTGAACCCAATCGCTGTCGGTATCGATTGGGTATGGTTTTTTTTCGATGCCGACTCCGACGACGATTAAATCACCGGACGAATATCACATCATGGAGGAAATAGCATGCAGGAGAAAACAAAACTGGGATTGATTGTTGCCGTTTTTCTGGCAGCGTATTATGTTCCCTGGAATCATGAACTGATTCGGCAATCCGGGCTGGAGGCATTTCTGATGCTGCAGGAATATGCCAGGGAACATGTGCTGACCTGTCTGATTCCGGCCTTTTTCATTGCCGGGGCCATTGCGGTCTTTGTATCCCAGGCATCGGTTTTGAAATATTTCGGGGCACAGGCCAAAAAAGTGCTGGCTTATTCGGTCGCTTCTGTTTCCGGAACCATTCTGGCGGTATGTTCCTGTACCGTTCTGCCGCTGTTTGCCGGTATCTACACCCGGGGAGCCGGAATCGGTCCGGCCACGGCGTTTCTGTATTCGGGTCCCGCCATCAATGTTCTGGCAATCGCCATGACCGCCAAGATATTGGGATGGCGGTTGGGACTGGCCCGGGCCATCGGGGCGGTTCTGTTTTCCGTTGTAACCGGGCTTCTGATGTCAATGATTTTTCGGAAAGATGATGAAGCCCGAACCGCAGGCCAGATTTATATACCGGATGAAGAGGGAAAAGGCAGAACCCTGCTCCAGGATGGCCTGTATCTCTTGACCATGGTTCTGATTCTGGTGTTTGCGGCATTTGCCAGACCCGCTGCCGACTCGACCGGACTGTGGCCGGCCATCTTTGCGGCCAAGTGGTACATCACGATCATCCTGTTGATCATTCTGGCCTGGATGATCAAATCCTGGTTTGATGCAGAAGAACGGACAAACTGGGTAGAATCTACCTGGGGATTCATGAAGCAGGTGTTTCCGCTGCTGGCCGCTGGAGTTCTGGTCGCCGGATTTCTACTGGGACGTCCCGGTCATCCGGCCCTGATTCCCGAAGCCTGGATACAGCAACTGGTGGGCGGCAATTCGCTTTTTGCCAATCTGTTTGCATCACTTGCCGGAGCTCTGATGTATTTTGCCACCCTGACCGAAGTACCCATTCTTCAGGGGCTGATGGGATCGGGCATGGGAAACGGCCCGGCTCTTTCATTGCTTTTGGCCGGTCCGGCACTCTCCCTGCCCAACATGCTGGTTCTGATCGGGATTATGGGAGCGAAAAAGACATTTACATTTTGTGGAATCATTGTAGTTCTGTCCACCATTGCGGGCATGATTTACGGAACGATATATCCATAAATGAAATTGATGGGATGCATTTGGTGCACCCGTTACCTGTCACTCATCACTTGTCACTTATCACAAAAAATTTTAATCCAAAAAGGAGATCAACATGGAAATCAAAGTACTGGGCCCTGGCTGCCCCAAATGCCAGCAAACGGAAAAAGTGGTCAGAGAAGCGGTTGCCGAGGCCGGTGTGGCAGCAGACATCGAAAAGGTGACGGACATCATGAAAATTGCGGGATACGGCGTTTTCGGAACCCCGGCTGTCGTGGTGGATGGTGAGGTCAAATCCGTGGGCAAAATTCCCAAAAAAGAAGACGTAAAAGCCTGGATCAAAAAATAAGGAGGCCAAGATGGCGGAAAACTGTTGCGGCGGCGGAAATGATGGGCGTTGTCTGTAGAGACGCAATGCATTGCGTCTCTACGGCCTATATATGGAAAGGTTGAATCGACATGACCAAGATTAATTCCCAGACAGAACATCATGAGAATCATGTGAAATCGGCCGCCGTGACATTCCAGACGGCAATTTTTCAATTCATTGTCATTCTGCTTGCAGCGGGAATCATGGCCGTTTCTGTCAATCATTTCCGGTCACCGCCATTACCGCTGATCGGCAACTGGTCCATCGAATCCCGTCTGACCAGTCCCACCGGCCGTCAGTTGGCGGTTTCCCTGGACGAAGCCAAAGCCCTGCATCAGACGCAGGGCGCGGTTTTTCTGGACGCCCGGCCTGCGGACGAATATCATAACGGCCATATTCAGGGCGCCAAAAGCCTTCCGTGGAGTGAGGCCGAACAGACGTTTATGGATGTCGTTGGCGATCTCCCTGATGATACCCGCTTCATTACCTACTGTGACGGTGACACCTGCGACCTGAGCAAGGATCTGGCCCTGTTTCTGGAAAGCCTGGGATATACCCGGGTGCATGTGCTGGTCAATGGCTGGAGTGTCTGGAAGAATGCGGGGTTGCCGGTTGAAAAGCGTGAAATGGAATGACCGCATGAAAAAAAATGCATCGCAAACAGAAGCCGAAACCGGGCATATCCATCAGGATGACCATTCCCACGAATGCAATCATCATCACCATCAGATTTCCGAAGACGCAACCGGTGTCCGCCTTCTCATCACCCTGGCCCTGAATTTCATCATTCCGGTCGTGCAGGTCATCGGCGGCATCGCGGCCCACAGCATGGCCNNTGATTTCCGATGCCACGCACAATTTCAGCGATTTCGCCGCGATTCTGATTTCCTACATTGCGCTTCGAATCGGAAAAAAAGGCGCATCCCTTCAAAACACCTTTGGATACCGGCGGGCCGAAATACTGGCCGCACTGCTCAATGTGGCCATCCTTTTTGGGGCGTCCGCCATCATTGTATATGAGGCCATTTTGCGGCTGCGATCCCCGGAAGTGGTTTCCGGCGGACTGGTTATGGTTATCGCGGCTGTCGGCGTTGTTGGAAACGGATTTTCCGCCTGGCTGCTCCATCGGGATTCCAAAGACAGCGTGAATGTCCGGGGCGCATTTCTTCACATGATGGGGGACATGCTGACATCGGTGGCGGTGCTGATCAATGGACTGATCCTGATCTATCTGCCCTGGAACTGGCTGGACCCGCTGCTGTCACTTTTGATTGTGGCGTTTATCCTGAAAAACTGCTGGTCCATTCTCAAAGAATCCACCACCATTCTGATGAATGCCACACCCGAGAATCTGGATATTCGGGAAATTCAGGAATTTTTAGCCGGGCAATCCGGGATATCGGGCGTGCATTATCTGCATGCCTGGCGAATGGGCTCGACCGGTGTGGCGTTTTCCGCGCATGTGGTGGTGCCGGACCAGCCCATCAGTCAGATTCAGGGGCTTCAAAGCCGAATACAGGACGGGCTGCTGAACCGGTTCGGAATCGATCATCCCGTACTTCAGTTCGAAACCGAATGTTGTGGGACCGGGACCCTGTTTTGCGAATACTCCTGCGCCCCCCGTCAAACATCGCCTGAAACGAATCAACCCCATGACGCACACGGAAAGCCGGCGAATCGTGATCAAAAAATTCTGAAAACCACGGCTGTCGCCGCCCGGCTGATTCTGGCCGGCGTGTTCATTTACGCCAGTTATGACAAAATCCTGCATCCCGCGGCCTTTGCCGAAGCCGTGTACAATTATCAGATCCTGCCGGACAATCTCGTCAATATNNATCTGTTGATGGTGACGTTTTTGAGTGCCATCGCCTTCAACCTGTACAGGGGCCTTGATATCGCCTGCGGCTGCTTTTCCACGGAATCCACCGGCGCCGGCATATCCGGCCGGGAAATTCTGAGAGACTCATCCTTTCTGATTCTGACCCTGTACCTGTTGTGGTATTATCTGGGCCGGAAAGAATATGAAAAAATACCGTCAACCGACAGTATCCAAGATAATGATCAGGGTAAGACGGACGGGAGGGGATCGGCCTTTGGCGACTGACGTCTGAAACTACCGGCCATCTCCGACCGATAACGGTAACTGCGCAATAATCTGGATGTCCATACCGTGCCCGATGGTTTCTATGGTATAGACTTTCAGAAAATTAATTTCGCAAGACAGCAGGGAGGGAATAGGCCTTTTCTCGGCCATTCCCGACCGATAACGCAGCGAAATTATTTTTCTGAAAGTCTATAGTGTCTGAACGGAAACCCTTACCCTGT
>DFZE01000214.1:56601-61644 GCA_002382065.1 Desulfobacteraceae bacterium UBA4064 | reverse complement strand
GCCACTAAATGGGATTGCACCCCATTCAGGATGATTTTGACCAGGGTCATTTCTGAATCGATCCTTTGCTCTTTTCCATCAGCCAAATTATCTACAGCAATCCAATCGCGTTGAAATTTTATAAATTTTATCTTGCATGTTTTGTGCCAAGTTGCCAATATACAGCGTATGCCATCCATCATATCGTTTTTTAATGATTTTCAATCATCTGGCTTTTATATGCCCACCAGTAACCGCCCTCAAAAAAGGTTATATTTCACTTGTGGTCATATATCGCTTTTTTTCTGGTCTTCTTGATATTATGAATCGCAAATTGATATCATCAATTCGTTTTGAAAATGCGGCCAGCCACAAAAGCCAAGAACCGGCTGGCCCGACTATGAGGCGGATAATTTTTTCAGATTTTTTCTTGACTATGCGTTAACCTTTATATTAATTGAAGTTAACCAAATGGAGGAATATGAAAGCCGACATATTGAAAATTCTCAGATCCCGGGACGGGTTTATTTCCGGAGAAGCCATCAGTGAACAGTTGGATATTTCCAGGGTATCGGTGTGGAAGCATATTCAAAAGCTGCAGGAGGCCGGCTATACCATTGAATCTTCTCCCAGGGGACACAGGCTGGTTGATTCTCCGGATACACCCTATCCGTGGGAATTTCCGGAACAGGAATTTCTGATTCACTATTTTCCGGAAATCGAATCGACCATGAATACCGCCAGGGATCTTGCCCGCAATGGATGCGCCCCGTTTACCGTTGTGACTGCGGATCGTCAGAAAACAGGCAGAGGCCGAATGAAGCGGGTCTGGGTGTCTGAGACCGGCGGGCTGTATCTGACCATTGTGCTGCGCCCTCAGGTACCGCTGGCTTATGGCATGCGGTATATGTTTGCGGTATCCCTGGTGTTATGCCGGACCATCCGGGACGTGACCGGCGTGGATGCCCGGGTGAAATGGCCCAACGATATTCTGGTACATGGTCAGAAACTGTGCGGCATGCTGTCGGAAATGGAGGCTGAGGCCGATATGGTCTCCTACCTGAATGTGGGAATTGGCCTCAATGTCAACAACAACCCGACCACAGTTGAACCCAATGCCTGTTCCCTATTGCTGTTGACCGGAAAATTCTGGAACCGGAAAGACCTGCTGACCCGATTTCTGAACGAACTGAAAGACTATCTGAGCCATATGGACATTGGACAGGTTGTTTCCGAGTGGAAGCAACTGTCTTCCACCCCCGGCAAGCCGGTTCGCATCGTCATGCAGAATCAGACGGTCGAAGGCATTGCCCGGGATATCGATGAAACCGGTGCGCTGATTCTGGAAATTGCCGATGGAACCCTGAAAACCGTTCTTTTTGGAGACTGTTTTGAACAGAATGAATCCGCAACCCATCTCCCCTGAAGACGCCACACTGTCCTTTCGAATGAGCATTTATGCCGCCCTGTTTGCATCCCTGATGGCGGCCGGTGCTGCCATTGCCATTCCCGTTGGCCCGGTTCCAATTGTTCTTCAGAATCTGTTTGTGCTTCTGGCCGGACTGGTTTTGGGCGGGAAATGGGGGGCAGCCAGTGTGGGGATTTATCTGTTTGCCGGCGCGGTGGGGCTGCCTGTTTTTTCAGGCGGAACCGGGGGCATCGGACGCTTTGCCGGACCGACCGGCGGATATTTGATCGGCTTTCTTCCCGCCGTCTATATCGTTGGAAAAACCGTGGAAAAACTGGGAACCCGCCCCATTGTTCTGATCTTTGCCATGATCGGAGGCGCGGCCATGATTTATGTCCCCGGCCTAATCTGGCTGAAAACCCTGACCGGCATGTCCTGGATCAAGGCATTGACCGTTGGATGTTTCCCGTTTCTGCCCGGTGATGCCATCAAAATTGCCGCTGCCGTTTCCATTCACCGCGCCATTCGAACCGTTATCCGGTCTGCATAGGATTTTCTTTTTTGTGATACCTCATCCCCATGTCCATCATTGACATCCGCAATCTGAGCCACCGGTTTTCAAATGGTCAAACCGGTCTGAAGGATATCAGCCTGTCCGTCGATTCCGGAGAATTTGTGATTCTGGCCGGTCTGAACGGTTCCGGAAAAACCACGCTGATCAAACATCTGAATGGTCTTTTGATGCCTTCACGTGGCGCGGTTTTCATTGACGGGGTTCCGGTCAAACAGAATATATTAAACGCCCGAAAACAAGTCGGAATGGTGTTTCAGGATGCAGACAGCCAGATTGTGGGGGAAACGGTCTATGCCGATGTGGCGTTCGGACCTGAAAATCTGGGGTTGAGCCGGGATGAGATTCATCGCCGGGTGATGGCGGCGCTGGAGAAAGTCGGGTTGCAACATCTGGGGGACAGCCGTCCGCACCGGCTTTCCGGCGGCGAAAAAAAAAGACTGGCCATTGCCGGTGTTCTGGCAATGACCCCCCGCATTCTGGTTTTTGATGAGCCTTTTGCCAATCTGGATTATTCCGGAACGCTTCAGATTCTTTCCCACATCATCGACCTGCATGCGGCAGGCATCACCATTTTTGTCTCGTCCCATGATCTGGACTGGTTCATAAAGCCGGCGACCCGTCTGATTTTAATGGAAAAGGGCCAAATTGCGGGAGATGGAAAACCGGAAACGCTGCTGCATCAGGCCCGGAACATGGGGATTATCAAAGGGATTGACCGTCCGACTGTNNACCGTCAGACCGTAAGGCAGTTACACAACAGCCCGTCACCTGTCACCCTATCCAGTTCCCGCGTCAGTGTAAGAATGCCTTCAAAATCAAAATCTTCAATGAGTTGTGCGATTTTCATCCGATATGGGGCAAAGTTGACAGAACGGGCGGATATCTCATCAACAATGGCAGTCAGCCCGGATATATCACCCATTTCCACAGCCTCACGCAGGCGTTCAGCCGCCTCTTTGGCCAGATCAGGCGGCAGTTGTTCGTCGAATGTTGGTTCAACTGTCGATGCCGAAACCGGCGCTGGCCCATGAGATAACATGGTTTTGACCGATTGCAGGGCCTGATTCATCTTCGATTCAAAGTTGACAAATGCCGCATCGACGTCATTTTGTGGTGGCGGATTTTTTTTGTCCGCATGTTTGACCAGATTATCCAGTTGGGTGGCTGCAACATGCAGTTCATGCGCCGCCAGATTACCGGCCAGTCCCTTGATATCGTGTGTCACCCGGTGAACCCTGCCGTAATCTCCGGCATTCAGTGCCTGACGAATGTCACCGGCCGTCTGCATGTACCGGGTGGAAAAATCCGTCAACAGCTTGCGATAAAGCACCCGGTTGTCCCGCAACCGGTTTAACCCTTCCGAAAGATCAAATCCCTGCAGAGAATCCGGAAACGGCGGCTCCCCGGATGGTGTTGGCGCCGGTTCAGCCTCTGATTTGATGACATCCTTCCCGGTTACCGTCATGGTCATGTCTGCCCTGGCGGAATCCGATGCGGCTGAAATCCATCGGGACAGCGTTGCAAAGAGCTGAGGCGGGTCGATGGGTTTGTTGATATGATCATTCATGCCTGTCGCGACACTCTTTTCCTGGTCACCTGTCATGGCATGCGCCGTCATGGCAATGATGGGCAGATTCCGGAAGCGCGGATCCCGGCGAATGATCCGGGTTGCGGTATATCCATCCATAACCGGCATCTGAACATCCATCAGTACGGCATCAAAATGATCGGTATCCAGCATGTTGACAGCCTCCTGGCCGTTAACAGCCAGGGTCACGACAATACCGGCATCGGCAAGGATCTCCATGGCGACCTGCTGGTTGATCTCGTTGTCTTCAACAATCAGGACCCGGGCGCCTTCAAGACCTTTCAGGGTGTCTTTGGCCTGTTTTTGTTGCCCGATTGATAATGACAATTTTGACGGGTCTGTTGACAGTGCATGCATGATGGTATCAAACATCACCGATGGGCTGATGGGTTTGATCAGAAATCCATCCAGTCCGGCAGCATTGGCCCGCCACATGATTTCTTCCCGTCCATAGGCGCTGACCAGAACAATGACCGGCGCCCGGGTCAATTTCCGGTTTTGTTTGATCCGTTTGGAGGCCTCGATCCCGTCCATACCCGTCAATTTCCAGTCCATGACCACAATGTCATAGGGTTCTTCACCAATGGACTTTTCGATCTCCTGCAATCCCTCTTCACCCGATGCCACCAGGGTGACCCTGAAGGAAAAGGACTCCAGCATCTTCTGAAAAATTTCCCGGGATGTGGGGTTGTCATCGACAACCAGTACATTCATGCCCCTCAGATCAGGGGGGGGGATATGGCAGGTCTGACCACTTTCCTTGACGATTTCAAAAAACGCGGTAAAGAAAAAGGTGCTGCCAACGCCAAGGGCACTCTCAACCCAGATTCGCCCTCCCATCATCTTTACCAGACGCTGGCAAATGGTCAGTCCCAGACCGGTTCCACCATATTTACGGGTAATCGAGGTGTCTGCCTGGCTGAAAGAGGCAAACAACCGCTGAATCTGGTCTTCACTCAGGCCAATGCCCGTATCCCGCACGGAAAACCGGATTTCAACAGTATTCTTCTTCTGACTGACCAGTTCGGTGGAAACCACAATTTCACCATGATCGGTAAATTTGACCGCATTGTTGGCCAAGTTGATCAAGACCTGCCCCAAACGCAGGGGATCTCCCACCAGAAAGCGAGGCACATTGACATCAGTGGCGAATAAAACCTCGATCCCCTCTTTTTCCTGGGCCTTCACCGTAATCAGGCTGGCCAGATTTTCCAGTACCTCATCCAGATTGAAGGTAATGGACTCCATGTTCATCTTTCCGGCCTCGATCTTGGAAAAATCCAGAATGTCATTGATGACACCCAGCAGGGAATTGGCGGAAAGCTGAATTTTGTTCAGATAGTCCCGTTGTTTGGGCGTCAGATCGGTCTTGAGGACCAGGTGCGTCATCCCCAGAACCGCATTCATTGGGGTGCGGATTTCATGACTCATGTTGGCCAGAAATTCTCCTTTTGCCCGGGTGGCGGATTCCGCCCGGTTTCGGGCCTCGATCAG
>DFZE01000214.1:46763-56444 GCA_002382065.1 Desulfobacteraceae bacterium UBA4064 | reverse complement strand
ATCATTTACAGTCAATGTCACCGCATCGTTGTTTATCCACCAGAACCCTTCATTTGTCGAACTCAGAACTGTCTGAAGGCGGTATTCGCTCTCCTGCTGCGCGTCTTCGGCCTTTTTTCGCGCCGTGATATCCCGGAACACCACAACGGAACCGATAATCGCATCATCTTTCCGGTTCGGCACACTGGTATAGGAAACATCGATATAGACGCCATCCTTGCGCCAGAACACCTCATCCCTTCGGAAACTGCTTTTCCCATTCGTAAAGGCCAGATAAATCGGGCAGTCTTTCTCTATGTGGGGGGTGCCGTCGGCGTTTGAATGATGGAACACATCGTGTACGGATTGACCCAGGATTTCGTCTGCCGAATATCCCAGCATCTTCTGGCCGGATTCATTGATAAAGGTGCATCGACCCCGGGTATCGGTGCCGAAAATACCTTCCCCCACCGACTGCAAAATCAGTTGGCTGTACTCTTCGGACTGTTTGAGTTTCTCAGTCCGCTCCGCCACCTGTTTTTCCAGAAGGATCTTGTAGCGTGTCAATTGCCTTTTGGTCTGCTCGGTGCTGTCGACGCGAAGGTTGCAGGCTTTTTCAGCCTCCAGCGCCCTGATCCGCTCCAGGCTGAGCGAGGCCACAAGTCGGGCAAATCCGCTCAGAAACCCCAATATGACCGGGAGTTTGTCTTCGGAAACGATTGGAACCTCATCCAGGGCTTTCAGGTAACCGGTCGTGTCAAATCCGAATTCCTTCGCCTGCTGCAGGAAATGATCCCTGTCTGGCGGGGCCAAGAGAAACTGCCCCACAAAAACATTGGCGACATGCCTGCCCTCGATCATGATCGGGCAAGCCGCGTCGGTCAAGCCGTTCTCGCAGGAGTAAATCGCAAAGGGTTTGCCTTCCTGGAGATTTGCAGCCAGTTTGATGTCACTTTCGATACAGCGGGAGCATGTCCGTCTGTCAACCCGGTGAAAATCGGTACAGATACGCTGCCAGCGCGCCGAAGTCAGTACATTGCCCTCGAGGTCAATGATGGCGGAAGCAATCCCGACGGCGTTGCAGAAATCTGCCAGTATCTGGCCCAGTTGCTGCAAATCAAAGAGTTCCGTCAACGGAACATCGACTCTTTTGGCAGTTGCCGGACACTTGCCGGCCCGCCTGTTTTTTGCGGGTGATTTTTTCGCTTGTCTGGTTGATTTCACGGCAGTGCCCCATATCCTTTCCGACAGCCTTATTCAGCCACCATAATCAGCATCGCCTGATCATCGTCTGCCGGCAGAATTCCGGCAAATTGCGACAGATCGTCCATAATTCCTCTGAGGATGTCTGCCGGATCATCGGAGTGGACCGTTCCAAACTGCTGCAACAGTCGGTTCGTTCCGTAGAGTTCCCCAGTTTCGCTGAAACGCTCGGTGACGCCATCGGTATAAAACAACAGTTGATCGCCGGGTTGAAGCGTGATTTCGGTAATCGGAACCTCGGAATAGGGCTCCAGCCCCATCAGCAATACGCCCTCACAGAAAATTTCAGTGGCGGTTTTCTCCGATGGCCGGTAGAGAACCGGAAGCGGATTACCGGCGCGGGCCATTTTCAGCGTTCGGCGCCGGACGTCATAAATGGCATAGATGGCCGTGACAAAACTGCCGCGGTTGACTTTGCACAGGTTTTCATTGATATAGAAGAGCATCTGGTCCGGCTTGTCCAGGCAGTCCGTACAGGAGCGGAACAGGGCGCAGGTCATGGCCATCATGACCGTAGCCGGTGCGCTGTGACCTTCGGCATCCGCCACCAGAATGGCCAACCGGTCATCGGGCAACACGGCAAAATCGTAATAATCTCCGCCCGTATACCGGCTGGTTTCATAATGAACCGCCAGTTTCAATCCGTCAATTGCCGGCAGCCGTTCGGGCAACAGATTTCGTTGCAGTTGCGATACAATCTGAAGCTCATGCTCCAGTTCATCCCGTTGCTTTTGTACCTCCCGGTTCAGGCGGTGGATCGTCAAATGGGTATTGACACGGGCAATGACTTCCTCAACCTGAAAGGGCTTGGCAACATAATCCACGGCCCCAAGCTGAAGGCCGCGGACCTTGTCGCCGGTCTCATCCAGCGCAGACAGAAAAATCACGGGGATTTTTTCTGTGTCCGGATTCATTTTCAACCGTCTGCATACTTCAAATCCGTCAATTCCCGGCATCATGATGTCCAACAGAATCAGATCCGGACGCATTTTTTGGGCAATCGCCAGGGCCGCCTCGCCGTTTTTTGCGATCAAAAGCTTGCACCCGAGATTTTCCAGGGTATGGAAAAGCACCTGAAGGTTGGCCAGTTGATCGTCAACCAGGAGGATGGATTCCATGTTTTTATCCGTTTCTTTCATCATGCGGTCTCCTCATGTGAGCCTGACCCGGGTCAACATCAATCCGCTATGGTATTTCAGATTTCAAATTTGAAATTTCAGATATTTCCAAATAAGTTAGGCACGCTTCACCTTGACGCAATGCTTTGGGGAAAGTAGCGGAATTAAACACCGCAAAGCCGTATTTACAGATTCTGAATCCGGAAAATACTCTCGTATATCTGGTTCAAGCATCACTGCACCATCTTCGAGTTTGAAGTGTTGCACGAGAGTTGTTCCATCAGCTTTGTGAATCTTCACTGTATGGCCTGCACGATAGGCTTTATAATACTTTCCCCGTACACCACCAGTCATACTTTTGAAATCATATTCTGCCCGGATATCGTCCTTATCCTCCTGTGACTGTTTGGGATTTTCCTTCTTCATAGACTGTCCTTTCACGTGTAATTGCCTTGCGACAACTGATAATTCGGATATTTTCCCCTCGCTCTGTGTGAATAACAACCAGCAGTCTGTCTTTTGAAGAAGTACCAATATTGATGTACCGTTGTTCACTTTCAGAATGATCCAGGTCAGGATATGTCATCAAAAATGGATCACCAAATATTGTCTTTGCCTCTTCAAAACTGAATTTGTGCTTTTTGAGACTCTCTTTGGCTTTTCCCTCATGCCATTCAAAGGTCAATTCCAAATTTATATCCTCTTTTTTGGATAACACCAGCCTCATATCCTGTCAAGAACAACGAAAGACCGGTTTCATGCACCGCCGCCCAGCACCGCATACAGTTTTACGCGGGCGGAGAATTCCAACAGCCGGAGCGTCACCAGCCCCTGCCTGGCGGCATACATGGACCGCTGGGCATCCAGAACACTCAGATAGCTGTCAATCCCCTTGTCATACCGGGCATTGGCCAGACGATAAATGGTTTCGGTTGCATTCACCAGGGACGCCTGGGCCGCAAGCTGCTCACCGACCGTGCCATTGACAGCCAGGGCATCCGCCACTTCCCGGAAAGCGGTTTGAATGGCTTTTTCATACAGTTTCAGTGAAATTTCGTTTTCAATTCGGGCCGCATCATAGGCTGACCACAGTCGGGCGTCAAAAATGGGGGCCGTAATCTGGGGCACAAAACCCCAGGTTGCCGAACTCGAACCAAAAAGCCCGCTCAGATCAGAGCTGGCGGTTCCCAGGGTGGTGGTCAGGGAAATGCGGGGGAAAAGGGCCGCCCGGGCCGCTCCGATATTGGCATTGGCGGCCTTCAGACGATGTTCGGCCGCCAGAATATCCGGCCGTTTCAGCAGGATATCGGAAGATAACCCGGAATGAAAGGTTCCGGGCGCCAGAATCTCGCTCAGGTTCACCGAAAGAACATCGGCAGGTACAGGCTTTCCCAAAAGCAGGCTCAACGCATTTTCATCCAGGGCAATCCGTTGGGTAAACAGGGCGATATCACCCCGGGCCACATCCACCTGGGTTTGCGCCCGATTCACATCCACGTCATTGGCCAGACCTGCCCGGTAACGCCGTTGAATCAGGGACAGAATATCCTGTTGGGTCTGAAGCGTGATTTCGGCCAGATTTCTTTTTTCACGGTCTGCCGCCAGGTTCAGCCAGGCTCCGGCGGTTGCCGAAATCAGCACAATCTGTACACTGCGCCGGGCTTCCTCGGTTTCCATGTAGATTTCCAGCGCCCGGTCTTCCAGACTGCGGATCCGGCCAAAAAAATCAATTTCCCAGGAAGCGATGCCCAGATTGACACTGTATATTTCCGTGGTGTTGGGCAGCCCGGATGTTGTGAGATCAGCAGGAATCCGCTGCCGGTTCATGCCGCCAGTGGTATTGACCGATGGAAACAGCTCGGCTTTTTGAATGCCATACAGCGCAGCCGCTTTTTTTACGTTCAGAAGTGACAGTTGCATATCCCGGTTGTTGTCGAGAGCGGTTTGAATAATCTGCTGAAGCCCGGGATCGGTGAAAAACACATTCCAGCCCAAATTCGGTGCAAGCAGATGTTGTGTGCCGGTCGCTTCGAGGCCATAGGCATCCCCCTCCGGCCAGGTTTGGGGGATTGGGGCCTCGGGTGGGTGATACGCCGGTGTCAGGGAACACCCGGATATGAGAACCAGTGAAAAAACAATCGCTGACACAATTCTGTTCATATCATGACCTCCGGATTGTCGTTGGCTCCGGCCGGATTATCAGGGGCGGATTTCTGCTTTCCTTTAAAAAACTGATAAATCAGAATAAAGAAAAGCGGAATGAAAAACAGATCGATGAACGTGGCCGAGAGCATGCCGCCGGCCACGGCCGTGCCAATGGCTCTCATGGCGCCGGCCCCGGCGCCGGATGCGATGGCCAACGGCAGAACACCAAAGAAAAAAGCCAGTGATGTCATGATGACCGGCCGCAATCGCAGACGGGCCGCTTCCAGGGTGGCCGAGATCGCATCCTCACCATGAGCGATCCGCTCCTTGGCAAACTGGATGATGAGAATGGCATTTTTGGTGGTCAGACCCAGAGTCGTCAAAAAGCCGATCTGAAAATAGACATCATTGGGAAATCCGCGCATCCAGGCCGCCAGGGTGGCGCCCAAAAGCCCCAGCGGAAGCATCAGCAGGTTGGCAATGGGAACGGCCCAGCTTTCATACAGCGCCGCCACACACAGAAATATGACCAGAATGGAAAAGGCATACAACAGCGGGGCCTGGGACGTGGCCATGCGTTCCTGATAGGAAAGGCCGGTCCAGTCATATCCGATCCCGCGCGGCAATTTGGCTGCCAGCGTCTCCATGGCCTTCATGGCCTCTCCGGAGCTTTTTCCGGGACCGGGTTCACCCCAGATATTGATGGATGGAAACGCATTGAAGCGCTCCAGTTTGGGAGAACCGGACGACCACCGCCCCGTGGCAAAGGCGGAAAACGGCACCATTTTTCCGGCGGTGTTTCGAACATACAGTTTTTGCAGATCTTGCGGCAGCATCCGGAACGGGGCGTCTGCCTGAACAAATACCCGTTTGACCCGCTCGCCCTGTATGAAATCATTGACATAGGCGCTCCCGAATGCCGCAGAAATGGTATGGTGAATGACGCTGATTGGAACTCCCAGTGTCCCGGCCTTTTCCCAGTCCACGTCAATGCGGTACTGGGGCACATCTTCCATGCCGTTGGGCCGGACGCGTGTCAGGTTCGGATCCTGGGCTGCCATTCCCAAAAGCTGATTTCTGGCGGAAAGCAGGGCTGCGTGCCCCACGCCCCCCCTGTCCTGCAACTGAAAATCAAATCCGGTGGCATTCCCCAGCTCGATGACCGGTGGCGGCGGGAACGCAAATACCATGGCCTCCCGAATCTGAGAAAAGGCTTTCATGGCCCGGCCGGCCACTGCCCCGACTTTCAAATCCGGCCGGTTTCGGACCTCCCAATCCTTCATTCGGACAAACGACAACCCCATGTTCTGCCCGCGACCGCCGAAACTGATTCCGGCAACTGTCATGATGGATTCCACCGCCTCTTTTTCCGTTTCCAGAAAATGCGGTTTGACCTTGTTTTTGAGAACATCCAGAGTCTGTTCCAGGGTTGCGTTGGCCGGAAGTATCATCTGAACCAGCAGAATCCCCTGATCTTCATCCGGGAGATAAGCGGTCGGCATTTTCAGCAACAGAACATTCACACAGGCCACAATGATTATATAAATGAAGATATAACGGGTTTTTCGGGAAAACGACCGGCCGACCATGCGAACATACCGGTCTCTCATCCCGAAAAAGAACCGGTCAAACCATTTGAAAAACGGTCTCAGAAAAAAAACCGCATTGTCCGAGGGTTCATGCCCTGCCCGAACCGGCTTGAGAAATGTGGCGCACAAAACCGGTGTCAGAATCAGGGCCACCACCACCGAGAGCAGCATGGCGGCGATGATGGTCACCGAAAACTGCCGATAAATGACACCAGTCGATCCCTTGAAAAAAATCATCGGGCCAAACACGGCGGAAAGGACCAGGCCGATGCCGATCAG
Organism: Desulfobacteraceae bacterium UBA4064; assembly: GCA_002382065.1. GTDB lineage: Bacteria > Desulfobacterota > Desulfobacteria > Desulfobacterales > Desulfatirhabdiaceae > UBA4064. Next base: position 50,071 of record DFZE01000214.1, on the reverse strand, counting down.
TGCGCTGGTGATCTGGGTCATGGATTTGGCCGTGGCCTCGCGGGGTGAAAGCCCCTCCTCGGCCATGATCCGTTCGACATTCTCCACAACCACAATGGCGTCATCCACCAGAAGGCCGATGGCCAAAACCATGGCAAACATGGTCAGCATGTTGATGGAAAATCCGAAAAAATTGAGAGCGGCAAAGGTTCCCAAAAGGACGACCGGAACCGCTATGGTGGGAATCAGGGTGGCCCGGATGGTTCCCATGAAGAGATACATGATGATAAAAACCAGAAAAACCGCTTCAAAAAGGGTTTTGGCCACTTCCTGAATGGCAACCTGGGTAAACGGGGTGGTATCGTAGGGATAGACCACCTTCATTCCGGGCGGAAAATACCGGCTCATCTCTTCCATTTTCTGTTTGACGGCATTGGCCGTATCCAGGGCATTGGCCCCGGCTGCCTGCCGAATGGCCATTCCGGCGGAAGGTTTGCCGTTATAGTACCCCTCGATATCATACACTTCGGTACCGATTTCTGTTCGGCCGATATCCCTGATCCGTATCACAGATCCGTCTGGCGTGAAGCGAATGGGGATTTCGCCAAATTCCTCAGGCGTTTTGAGCATGCTCTGGACCATGATGGATGCGTTCAGGCGTTGACCGGTAACGGCCGGTGTACCCCCGAACTGTCCGGCCGAGACCTCCACATTGTACGATCTCAGGGCCACAACGACATCGGCCATGGTCAGATTGTACTCGGTCAGCTTGTCCAGATTCAGCCAGATGCGCATGGCATACTGGGTGCCGAAATTCTCCACCTCGCCCACACCCGGCACTCGGGCCAGAACCTTTTCCAGGCTGGACTGGGCATAATCCCGGAGATCGTTCCCCTCCATACTGCCGTCTTCGGATATCAGTGCGACAATGATCAGCCAGTTCCGCATGGCCTTTCCGACCGATACCCCCCGGGTTTGAACCACTTCAGGAAGGCTCGACATGGCCAGTTGCAATTTGTTCTGAACCTTGGACCAGGCCACATCCGGATCAGTTCCCGGGGCAAAGGTCAGTTCAAGCCTGGCTGTTCCCGATGAATCGCTGGTGGCCGACATGTACAGCATGGATTCCAGACCGGTCATCTTTTGTTCGATAACCTGTGTCACGCTGTTTTCTACCGTTTCTGCGGATGCGCCGGGATAGAATGCGGAGATATAAATGGAAGGCGGTGAAATCGGCGGGTATTGGGAAATGGGCAGGTTATAAATGGATAACCCTCCCACCACCATGATGGCAATGGCGATGACCCAGGCAAAAACCGGCCGATCCAGAAAAAATCGTGATAGCATGTCATGTCTCCGTCAGTTGGATTTTCCGGTGTTGGCCGTATTCGGCGCGGGTTCTGCCGTCTTGGAGGTGTTTCCGGCCTGGGCGATTCGGACAACCGTCCCGGGCCGGGCCTTCTGGATGCCTTCGACAATAATTTTGTCACCCGGCTCAAGTCCCGATGCAATCAGCCATTGGTCCTCAATACAGCGGTCGAGAATCACTTTGATCTGCTCAACCTTGCCTTCTGCGGAAACGGTCAATACCATGGGATTTCCCTTGGGATCGCGAACAACGGTCTGCTGTGGAATCAGAATGGCCGCATCCTTGATGCCTTCTTTGACCACAACCCGAACGAACATGCCGGGCAACAGCGCCATTTCGGGATTGGGAAAGGCAATACGCACCATGACAGAACCCGTTGTCGGATCCACGGACACATCCCGGAACTGAAAAACGCCTTGAAAGGGGTAGACGGTGTTGTCTTCCAACATCAACTGAACCTTTCCCTGATCCGAACCGTTCTGGTTGAGCCGTCCGTCAGCCAAGCGCCGCTTCAGGCGCAGCAGTTCCGCCGTGGCCTGGGACGCATCCACATAGATGGGATCCAGTTGCTGAATGGATGCCAACTGAACCGGCTGATAGGCGGTCACAATGGCGCCTTCGGTGACATTGGTTTTGCCGATCCGTCCGGAAATCGGCGCTTTGACCGTTGTATATCCGAGATTGATCTCTGCCGATCTGACAGTTGCTTTCCAGTAGGCGACATCGGCCTCGACCTGCTTCAGTGCCGCAGACGCGTCATCGTAATCCTGCTGACTGACCGCATTGTCAGCCAACAGGTCGTTGAAACGCTGGGCCCGTAACCGGATGGCGGGTACATTGGCCTCTGCCCTGCCAAAAGCGGCTTTGGCATTTTCCAGAGCCGCCTGAAACGGCGCCGGATCGATTTCATATAGAACCTGACCCGCCTTGACATCCCCGCCTTCAACAAACAGCCGTTTCAAAATCAGCCCATTTGCCTGGGGTCTGATTTCCGCAATGCGAAACACGGCAATACGGCCCGGCAACTCCGTTGTCAGGGTGATTTTCCGGGCCGTGACCGTCATCACGGAAACCTCGGGCACTGGCGGAGGCGGCGGCGCCGGTTTTTGCTTGCAGGCAACAAGACTGGAACACAACAACAAACATGACAGCGCCACACGCCATAACGGCAGGCCAAAAATGAATTTACGGGAACGCATCGACAAATCCTCCACAGGGTTGCAGTCAAATGTCTTCGGGCTGATTGAATCCTGTAGTATGAATCAGCCCCTTGAAAAGAATATTCAAAATGGTATCCGGATTTTCCGGATACGGAAATTTATCGGGATTTTCCAGCCAGAGAAACAGAAATGCATTGCACAGGCTGTCAAGCGCGACAGCCAGAATGTAGGGGTCGGCAATTTTCTGAAATATGCCGGTATCAATTCCGGATTTGAATATTTCAGCCATCCGGTGAAGAAAATTTTCCCGGCGCTCCCGGATATCCCGGTCAATTCCGGCCATAATGTTGAAGCTGATGCCACTGGTTTCGGCAAAATAGAGACGAATGGTGGCGGCATTGTCCCGAAACAGTTCGCCCTTGGCCTGAACAATCCGGCCCAACCGTGAGACTTCATCACCCGGATCGTTTATGGCGTTGGAAAGTGTCGCCTGAAACCGGTCTGCCTGTTCCAGCATCAGGGCCTTGTACAAGTCTTCCTTGTTGCTGAAAAACTTGTAAAGCGTTCCGATTGCAAATTCGGATTTGGCCGCAATTTCGTGCATGGATACATTATGATACCCCTTTTCCGAAAACAGGAGCAGGGCAGCGGCAAGCATTTCCTGACGCTGGACCAATTTCTGGCGTTCACGCCGTGTCGTTGTTTTTTTTTCCATCACAAAACCCTGTATGCACAAAGCCCGTTAGACATCGATCATCATTCCGGCCAGTACAGCAAAAAGGTGAAAGGTGAAAGGTGAA
>DFZE01000214.1:7283-46645 GCA_002382065.1 Desulfobacteraceae bacterium UBA4064 | reverse complement strand
CGAAAAAAACTTGATAATCGAGTAATAAAATGATCCAGATGATAGTTTGTTAGAATGAGGCGTCATAATACGAAAGATGATGTCATACTGTCAATATGAATATTCTCTGTCTCCACATTCAACCGGAACAGGCTCTTTTCACATTCGTCGTGCAGGAAACCCCGACATCCGGTTTCTGAATATTGCGCCCGGCCCTTCGACTTTCTCTTTCGTCTCCGTGTTGAAAATGTTACCTTTTCCGGGTTTTTATCGATAGCCGGAATCCGGATTGACCCGGATAACGGCAAAGCGGTCAGGCGGCATATAAAATGCCGCCCTACACCGGTCATGGATGATGATGTATTTTCACGGTAAACGATCATGAATCATTCCTGGGCGATCACCCCCATGTATGAAAATGGTAAAAAGCAGGTAGGTCAGGGTGCCGCGGCTTTTTGCGGCTCCCTGACACCATGCTGACCACTAATCACTGACCACTGATTTTTCCATTCAGAAAAGGATAACATGGCTGACTATACCAGAATAACGGTTGAAACCCGCGGAAATGTTTTCATGATGGGCCTCAACCGCCTGAAAAAACGAAACGCATTTGACCTGGAAATGTACGAAGAACTGGCGCATGCCTATGGCGAACTTGACCGGAATCCCGAGCTTCGCTGCGGCGTCCTCTTTGCCCACGGGAAATACTTTACATCCGGACTGGAACTTGATAAGTGGGCGCCATTGCTTTCCAGCGGCAAATGGACCATACCGGATGGCTGCATTCATCCCCTGGGCATTGACGCCGGCAAAAGATGCAAAAAACCGGTTGTCATGGCCATTCAGGGCATCTGCTTTACCATCGGGTTTGAGCTGCTTCTGGCCCAGGATATCCGCGTGGCATCCACCGATGCCCGCATTGCCCTGCTGGAAGTCCGGCGCGGCATCTATCCGGTGGGCGGCGGCACAATCCGTCTTTTTCGGGAGATTGGCTGGGGCAATGCCATGCGGTATCTGTTGACCGGCGATGAAATGACCGGCGCCGAGGCGCTTCGGCTGGGCCTGGTTCAGGAACTGACCGAGCCGGAGCAGGTACTCGACCGCGCCCTTGAAATTGCAACAGCCATATCAAAATGTGCACCGCTGGGTGTCATGGCAGCACTGAACTCCGCACGGATTGCTGAAGCTGAGGGATCACATGCGGCATTTGCCCGGCTGATACCGGATCTGAAACCGGTCATGGAAAGTGAGGATGCCATCGAGGGGGTCATGTCCTTTATGGAGCGGCGTGAAGCCAATTTCAGGGGAAAATGAGCCTGTCATGCGTTTTCACGTTGATCCGCTATGAAAATCATATTTTTTAAGGAGAAGGCGGTTATGAAAAGGCGTTTTTTTTTGGCGTTTGTTGCCCTGGTTGTTTTTTGTTTTGCGGCATCGGCTTCAGCGGATGTAATCGACCCCTATGACGCTATCTCCGCACCCCCGGGAACCTTCGGGTTGTTCAGCTATTTCGGACAGCTCCATCTCCCGGACATTGCAGACAACGAGGGCAACGAGTCGGAATTGGGCTACGATCAGAGTTACGTGGCCCTTCGACCCGTATATTTCATGGGACAAATCGCCGACAGGCTGTCATATGGATTCAATGCATATATTCCCGTTGCCCATGTCAGCCTTGACAGCGCCAACAATGAATTCGGCCTTGGTGATATTGCGGTTTCCCCATTCATCTATCTGTATGAAAATCACAATTCAAAACTGTATCTGTCCTTTTGGGAATTCATTTTTCTCCCCACAGGCGATTTCGATGAAAACAATGCGGTCAATCTCGGCCGGGATGCCTGGTGGTTCCAGCATCAAATCGCCATTGGATGGTATCCCAACAAATTCGGAATCGATTTCAACATCAACTATTTTCAGTTTACCGAAAGCGACAAACTGAAATATGATGAACCCGATGCCATTGAACTCGAAACCGTGGTCCATTATGGAATCACCGATGCATTCCGCGTCGGCATCAACGCCGCCTACTGGATCGGGATCGATGATGCGGCTTATGGCGACATCACCTTGCCTGACACCGAACCCATGAATGTCAAGCTTGGCCTCAACCTGTCCTATACCCTGTCGGAAAAACTGACCGCCGGTATCCGCTGGATGCATGATGTTGACTCGGAAAACTATGCCAGTGGCGACTGGATTTATCTCCGCCTGGCCTATATTTTCTGATCCGGTTCAAGATACACTGTTTTCCGGATAAATATTTCAAATTTGAAAATTGCATTTACAGAAATTCCGCTATATCATGACCAACTTGCATCCGCTGTTTCATCTGACAAATGTTATGAATTGCGGTAAATATAGCTTTCAAGATAACGCACCCAAAATCTTTATCTTGGAAGCGACACATCAACAGGCAGCATGCTTGAAACAATGACCCATTCAGAGACAGACGACAATCCCATACCGGAAACACCACAGGAAGAACTGACACGGCTGCGGGCTGAAAATGCCCAACTGAAGCGCGACATGGCAGACCTTGAAATGCTGTATGACACCACGACGGAACATGGTGAAGCGATCGAGGATGAACTGGCGGAAAAAAACATCGCGCTCGAAAAAATCCAGGCACGATTGCAGGAGGAACTCAATCAGGCGCTCCGATATGTCATGGCGCTTCTGCCGGAACCCATGAACGAACCCGTGCGTGCGGAATGGCTTTTTATTCCGTCATCGGAGTTGGGCGGAGATTCGTTTGGCTATCACTGGATTGATTCGGAGCATCTGGCCGTGTATCTGCTGGACGTTTGCGGCCACGGCGTCGGTGCGGCCCTGCTCTCTGTCACGGCCATCAACACGTTGCGTGGCGAAACACTTTCGGGCATCGATTTTCGATGTCCGGACCAGGTGTTGACGGCCATGAATACCGTGTTTGACATCTCCAAACAGAACGAGATGTTTTTGACCCTGTGGTATGGCGTATATAATCTGGTGAGTCACCAATTGAGATTTGCCGGCGGCGGGCATAACCCGGCCATCCTGATAACACCCGTTTCCGGACAGACCGGGGAAATCATGAAATTCACCCCTTTCCAACCCATTATCGGCATGATCCCGGATTTCACGTATCGGGATCAGACCATGCCGGTTACGCCAGGCAGCCGGATATTTGTGTTCAGCGATGGCGTGTATGAGTTGCAAAAGGTTTCGGGCGGCATGTTTTCCCTGAAAGAATTGTCCGACATGATCGCCCGATATGGCCCGCAGGACCATCCTGACATGAACGGCCTGGTTACCGATTTGCGCGCGGTTCAGGGTCGAAATGCATTTGATGATGATTTTTCAATGATTATCCTGGATTTCTGATTGAAATCGGGATGTTCATCGCAGCCAGAATGGATGACAGGCTGCAGGATATGTCATGCAAATCCGCCTGAAGAATACCATTTTCATTATCCTGTAAATCCTGAAAATCCTGTCCAAAAATTATTTGATGACGATTGTCGACAAGGATACCTATGACCCAGATGGCAGATTCCATGACGATGCCGGCAGCAATTCGGTTGTGCTGCGACATGCCAGGCTTTGTTGCCGATTGGCGCAGATGTGATCAGTTCTCCAATTTTTTGGCAGAATCCTTCAGTTTGGCCAAAGCGGATCCGTTTGCGTTCTCCAATATGCTTTCCACGATCATCAATGAGGTGCTCGAGACGATATTCTATCATAATTCCGGCCGGGGTTCCCTGACGTTGCAGTTGACTGAGGAGGACATGGCAACGGTATTCCGCGCAGAATTTGCCGTGGATTCCGCCACCCGTTCGATGTACGAAGATATTGTTTCCACACTGGCGAACCAGGACCCGGTCCGTTTATATGAACAGTTGCTGTTTCATGTTTCGTCGGCAGATACGCGCAACATTTGCCTGTATGAAATTGCCGCCGATTACGGCGTGCGTTTGGCCGTTGAAAACGGAAGCCAAAAAGGCCTGATTTGCCTGGTTGTGCATATGGACCTGAACAAATAGAAAACAGAAATCGGAAAACCGCAATGCCCCCCCATCCTGTCATCACATTTGACGAGCATCGTCAGGAACTGATCCTGACTGGAACCTGGTTGCCGCGTGACAGTGCCGCGACAGAAAGCGCCAAAATCCTTATGCGTTCTGCTGCATCCTCGGTCAGGGGAACACTTTATATCAATTGCAAACGGTTGCTCCGAATGAATTCACCCGCTTTCAGTGCGCTGCTGGATATGCTGTGCTGGGTGAAAAAAAACAGACCCGACCTGTGCGTGAAAATCATTGTTTCCAGTGTCATCCCGTGGACAGAAAGGCGTTTTCGTGTCTTGATTTCGCTGCTGGGGGAAAACTTCAGCATGGAGCAGTATGACAGGCAATTTTATCCGGGACAGGCTGCAGTGGAAGACGCTTCTTTCATTCCGGTGCTCCAGACGCAGGCCAAAATCATCTGGGAACAGGAACAGCACATTCTGGCCCGCCACGGATTGTCCCCTCAGATGAAGGTTGCCGATATCTGTTGCGGAATCGGCAGCTTTGCCATGCAGGTGGCGCGCCACTTTGCTCCAAAACTGGTTGTTGGCGTGGACCATTCCCAGTCATCCCTGATCTATGCAAGGGATTTGGCCAAAGAATTCCATCTGTCAAACCTGGAGTTCATTTATGGCGATGCAAGCAATTTGCTGCTGGCAGACAACCGGTTCGATTTTGTCTCATGCCGTCTCGCCCTGCAGATTTTTGACAAACCCGAAACCATTTTGCGCGAGCTGTTGCGCATCTGCAGGCCCGGCGGCAGAATTTATCTCATCAACGAAACATATTCCCGCTGTTTCGGTTATCCCAATGCCGATGCGATTGCCTGGACCTACCGGGAAACATCCGGCCTGTATGGCGCCCTTAGCATGGACCTGGAATTTGGTCCCAAAATGCGGGCCTACATGACAGAAGCCGGGCTTGCGGATATTTATGTGGAGCCCCTCATACTGACCAGTTGCAACACCAACGGCTCCGACTTTGCCGATGTTATCCGAAGCTGGGAAACGTATGCAATCGACCAGCTTGCACGGAATGCCGGAAAGGATGACGCGTATTGTCAACGATTGCGTGAAGGCTTTGCGGCGCACGTGCGCTCGGTAACACATGAAAAAGGTTTCGGGGGGTGGCCGATCTGGGCCGCATCCGGTCAAAAACCGGGGTGAAAAAGGATGAAGGATGAAGGGCGTACCGCATTCAGGCAGAGCCGCCGTTGGACGGTCTGGCGGCCTCTCAATACACAATTCTCATTTCTCAATACTGAAGCGATTTTCACGGTAAACCAATGAACGAATCAGTTGCCAAAAAACAATACGGGGGACGCAGAAGCAGTTTTCGGGTCAAATTTTTTCTCGTGGCCGCCGGTGGGGTTCTTCTGGCGCTGATTCTGAGCGGGATTTTTGCCGTACGCAATTTCACCAAACTGGGTCAGGATGCGTCTGTCAAAATAGAGCAGGGCCTGACAGCCGCCAGTAATGAATACCTCTCGAATTATATACGAACCATTGGCGAACGGACCCGGCTGATTCTGGAACAGGCCTTTTCGGAAACGCAGGTGGTGGCGGATGTGATGCAGGTTTTGGTGGACAACCCGGAAGATGCGCGAATGCTGGGAGCCACCCTTGCTCAAACCACGGCATTCAGCAGCCGTCTGATTACCAAAGTACGCGAAAACGAGCCCGTCTGGGCGCAGAACGAGCCCCCGGCACGCTCTGTCGTCACTCTCTGGAAGCCGCTTCTGGAAAGTGATGGCAATCCCGGTCCTGACATGCTGGCCTCGGTTCAGGATACCGCGGTGCTGGACCTGCTGCTGCCGACCATGACCGACAACGGGGCCAGCAAACTTTACATGTATATGGTTGGCCCCCATCAGCAATCCTTTTTGCGATTGAGTCACTATTGCGACATGGCCGCCGAATTTGACAAAAACTATCCTGGCAGCACATCGGCGGATTTTTGGGATTATTTTTTCCCCGGCATCGTGGACTGCTGGCGGGAGTTACCCAAAACCATGTCGCCAGAAGACCTGCGCCGAACCGTGACCACCACCCCGCCCTATCAGGACGCGGCAGGCGGCGGCATCATCGTCAGCCTGTTTCATCCGGTCTGGAAATGGCATCCCGACAAAACCGCCTCCTTTGCCGGCGCCGCAGGCATGGATTTTTCACTGGAAGACATCATTGACCTGGTTCGTGATGTCAAACTGGCCCAAAGCGGGTTTGCCTTTATCACACAATCCGATGGCAATGTCATGGCCATCAACGAGTCCGGCGAATCGGTTCTCGGGCTGAAGATGATGACCAGTCAACTGGGCGTCAATGTAAAAAAACGCGAGCTGACCCAAAGTTCACAACCAAACGTCAAAAGTCTTCAACTGCCGCAGGATGATCTGGTGTACAGCCAGCAACTGATGCTCCATGCTCAGGGACAGGATGTTCCGTACATGCTGACCCTGTTGCGCCTGCCACCTGTCCGGATGTGGGAATACCGCGAAAACGCCGGCGTTTCGCCAGCAGCCCATATTCGGGACGAGTACTGGACCCTCGGGTTTGTTGTTCCTGAAAGTGAAATTTATGAGTCGTTGACGGCTGCCCAGTCGGAAATCGAAAATACCCTGCATGGTATCCTGCGGAGCTATGGTCTGGTTGGTATCATCAGCCTGTTTGCCGCAATTTTGAGTGCACTCCTGCTCTCGAAACGCATGACCCGGGGGGTGAGCGACCTGGCCAATGCCGCGAGACGCCTGCAAAGCAAGGATTATGCCGTACGCGTCACTGTCGGAAGCCATGATGAAGTGGGACAGTTGGCAACCGTGTTTAACGGAATGGCGGATGAGATACAGCTCTACACCACCAACCTGGAAAATCTGGTGCGCAAGCGAACCAGTGAACTGGAGCAGGCAAACGCCGAGGTTCAGTTGCTGAACAAACGACTGAAGGCGGACAATCTGCGCCTGGGCGCCGAACTGGATGTCGCCCGCCGCCTGCAGATGATGGTGCTGCCCAAACAGGCGGAACTGGATGCCATTGATCCGCAACTCGACATTTCCGGTTTCATGCGTCCTGCAGATGAGGTCGGCGGCGATTATTATGATGTGTTGCGTCATCGGGATCTGATCAAAATCGGCATGGGCGATGTAACCGGTCATGGTCTGGAAAGCGGGGTCCTGATGCTCATGGTGCAAAGCATCGCCCGCTCGCTGCTGGAATCGGGCGCCTATGACCCGGTACGCTTCCTGACCCTTCTCAATCAGGTTTTATATCAGAATATCGAGCGGATCAACACGGACAAGAGTCTCTCCCTGTGCTTTCTGGATTTTCAGGGTGATGTGCTGACATTGTCCGGCCAGCATGAAGAACTGATTGTCGGGCGAAGCGATGGCCGGATCGAGCGATTCAATACCATCGATCTGGGTCTGCCCATTGGTTTGGTGCCGGATATCAGCGCATTCGTGGCCACACAACGCGTGGATTTTGGTCCGGGTGATGTGTTGCTGCTCATCACCGACGGCATTACCGAGGCTGAAAACAGTGAGAGCGAGCAGTACGGAATGGAACGCCTCTGCAATTGTCTGCAAAAGCGGCTGTCCCTGGATGCGGCGCTCATTCAGGAGGGTATCGTGGCAGATGTGATTCAGTTTATTGACAATCACGTAATCTTTGACGATATTACCCTGCTTGTTGTCAAGAGAATCAAATAGGATGGAATATCCCATGAAAACCCTGGGTCATTATCACATTCCCGAACACAGCACCCATTATTTTGAGGCATTCTTTGGCAACCAGCCCATGATGCCATTTCAGTGGGCGCATTGCGACATGACGGCCAATGCGGTTGCAGCGTATTTCGAATCGTTCTTTCCGGCTGAATCCGATGGCGGCCTGGTCGGGCGCGATGAGCTGACCTTCAGTGTCAATTATGTCGTCAACGAATTACTGGAAAATGCCAGCAAATTTGGTTGCGACGGCACATTGACGTTACGCGCCATGATGACCCGCTCCGATTTGCTTTTATGGGCTTTCAATTCCGCCACCCTGTCCGCACGCCATCACCTGGAAACCGTGATTTCCGGGCTGCTGGAAGGCAATCCGCAGGACCTGCTGCTGGAACGCATCGAACATAATGCGATGAATCCGGAAAACAATATCTCCGGTCTGGGCTATTTAACCATGATGAACGATTATGGCGTGCGTTTCGGCTGGGCGTTCCGCGATCAGGTTGAGACCATTGCAGCCATTGAAACGCAAGCCTGGTTGCCTGTACAACGAAAGGATTGACAATGATTGAAATCACATCACCCGATTACCGCGTCTGGTATGACCAAACCCGCAACACGATTGCCCTGGAAGGCAGTTTTCGGTTGAATGGCCCCATGTATGATCCGATAAAGAACATGTTGGAAAACATTCTTGCGGAAAAACCGCCTGCTTTAAGGCTGGACTTGACGGATTTGAAGTTTCTGAACAGTTCCGGCATCAATGTACTGGCAAAATTTACCATCCTTGTCCGCAACGAAGGCAATATCGCACTCAGCGTGGCCGGCAGCAAAAAAATTCCCTGGCAGGAAAAATCCCTGCCCAATCTGAAAAAACTGTACCCCGATTTGGAACTGGTCATTGTTTGAAACGATGCGCAGCCCGTGTCAGTAAAGAATATTGCCTTCAACATACAGACTTTCAGAAAACAAATTTCGCGAGGCAGCACCTACATTTCGCTTATTTCTAAAGCCTGTTTATAAAGATTTTGGATACGTTATCGGGGATATATAAAAAAGTAGGATCATCGCAGATTAGCGTGAAATTTTCAGTCATGTGAAAAAGCGGCAAAGTGGCAAAGGCGCAGAGACACAAAGTTGTGTGAATTTGTCTGGATGCTTGTTCCACAATGGCATCAATGCTCTCCAGCAGCACCGATAAAACGGTTTTGGCATACATCTATAGCTTTTAAGATAATGATTNNGGAAGGCAGCAGGGAGGGGATAGGCTTTTCTCGGCCATCCCCGACCGATAACGCACCCAAAATCTTTATCTTGAAAGCTATATCATGATTTGCCGTTCCCGGCAGGCGTGCCTTGTGCCTTTGCTCCTATTTAGATTTTTTGAACAGCATTCGAAATGACACTACCGGCTTTTTCACACAGTTCCACGATGACCCCAAAAGTATTATCCCCTCCCTGTTGTCTGTTGATCTGAACTAACTGCAAGATCAACCGCCCCTGAATATGACACTTTAAAATGATGACTGACCATATATCTAAACCAGCTCCTGTACCTTCCACATCACACGCCCTTGCCGAACGGATAAAGGAACTCAATNNAACCAGGATGTGTCCCTGCCCTGGATCATGCGGCGCGCGGTTGAACTGATTCCAGCCGCCTGGCAATATCCGGAAAATGCCTGTGCCAGAATCCGTATCGACGCGGATGAATACACATCCCGAAATTTCCGGGAGACCCTCTGGTGTCAGGCAAGCACCTTTGTATTGAATGGTAACGAAATTGGTCCGGATTTTCTTTCCACCTTTCAAAAAACAGACCAGTTCATCAAAGCTCACAAGCAGTCAGTCGGAGGTTGCCCCGACCCGGATGACCGGCGCGGATGACAGATTGCCCACAGCGGTCGATCTGTTGAAAAGCGCCCAAAATATCATCGTGATCCCCGGGTATGGCATGGCCCTCAGCCAGGCACAAATGGATGTTGTGGCCCTTGCCGACAAATTGATTTCCATGGGAAAGGATGTCAGATATGCCATTCACCCGGTTGCCGGACGAATGCCCGGGCATATGAATGTCCTCCTGGCAGAAGCCGGTGTCGAATACGATATGCTGGTGGAAATGGAGGCCATCAATCCCGAATTTCCATCAACCGACCTTGTCCTGGTGGTTGGCGCGTGTGAAGTGGTCAATCCGTCGGCCATCCATATGGATGGAACGCCCATATCGGGCATGCCGATTTTGAACGCACAGGAAGCGAAACAGATAATCATTTGTAATTATGACAGAAAACCAGGTTATTCCGGTGTCGGAAACCCGCTTTACGATCATGAAAAGACAATATTTCTGCCGGGCGACGCCAAAGAAACCGCAGACCGGCTGATCGCATCCATCCGATTTTTTTAATCCATTCCGGTGGCTGAAGCCACCGGCTATGCGACCAAATCCCTTTCCAGTTTATTTCCTGGATAATCGCTTTCTCCCCAAATCCGTTATCATCCTCAAATTTGTCTGGTTCCCNNGGGAACCAGACAAATTTGAGGATGACCATTGTCGGCCATGGAAGTTTCCGCAAGAATTTCAGGGTGGCGCTTGACATTTGCCCTTCTACAGATGATGTAGCTTTTCTATTTAATATTTTCTGTTTTGCTGCCCCTCATGGCCTCCTTCATCCGGGGCGCGAGAGAGGAGACTTGCCATGTCTGACCTGATCCCAAAGCATGGCGGCTACCGGAAGCTGAAGAGTTTTCAGATGGCGCAACTGGTGTATGACATGACGGTGCGGTTTTGCGATAGATATATTGATCCCTTCAGTCGGACAAAGGATCAGATGGTCCAGGCGGCGCGGTNNAAGCTCGACTATGAGGATTTTTTGCGCCAGCGGGGGCTGCCGCAATGGGAGCGGGAGAACCCGCTCCGGCAGGAGCTGATCGACCGGCGCAGTGGAATCGCTGACGAAGTGGCGGCCTGGGTGGTGGAGGTGGCAAAGCGAAATGGACACCGTGGACAATCTGGACAGGGTGGACAGGGCCAGGAACCCTCAGCCGAGTCCACAAAGTCCACGTTGTCAACCAAAGTCTACCCCGAGCTCTCCGCCAATGCCGCTCTGGTGCTACTGGCGGTGGCCTGTTCCCTTCTCGACCGGCAGGTCGAGCGACTGGCGCGGGATTTTGAGAGCGAAGGCGGTTTTACGGAGCGCCTGTATCGCGTGCGCAGTGCAAAGCGGCAGAGATTTGGGCAACCATGAATACCTGCACCGAAGACACCCGCGTCCAGCACCCCCCTGATCGGCGATGATATTTGCGGCATAGCCGGACATGAACAGGAGTTTGATTTTCGGATATATGCCCAACAGATTCGTGGCCAGGTCCCGGCCGTTCATCTCCGGCATGATGATATCGGTCATGAGCAGGTGAATGTCCCCGTCATGGTCTTTGGCCACAGTCATGGCATCGCCGGGTGTGCATGCGGTCAGAACCGTATAGCCTTTTCGTTCCAGCATCATACGGGTCATTGTCAAAATGGCCGGTTCGTTTTCCACCAGCAGGATGGTTTCACTGCCTCCGGGGACAGGTTCTCCGGAAGGACGGATTCCGGTCATTCCGGGCGTGGTCATGTCCATGATGATCAGATCATAGTTTTCCGGATGCGATGAAAAGACATGCAGGGCTTCTTCAGCGTCATTTCGGCCATCCACCCGGTATCCGATATCCTGGAGCATGGCCGAGACAATTTCCACAATAAAGGGTTCGTCATCAATCAGAAGTATCCGCTCATGCCCGGTTGGAATGGCTATGCTTTCGCTCGACTTTTCTTCATGGGGTTGATTGATAACCGGGAGAAGAACCGTAAAAACAGTTCCTTTTCCAATTTTACTGTCTGCCGCAATCATACCGTCGCAATTTTTCACGATGCCATGAATAATGGATAATCCAAGCCCCGTGCCTTCTCCCCTTTCCCTGGTTGTAAAAAACGGGTCAAAAACCGGATACATTCACAGACTGATTTTTCAGCGAGATCGACAGCTTCCCGCCCGAAATCCGCATGGCGTGCGCCGCATTGGTGATCAGATTCATGACCACCTGGTGAACTTGTGTCGGGTTGGCCCAAACCAGATCGTTTTCCGGTTTCAGATCCTGCTGAATTTCTATTGTTGCCGGCAAAATGGCCCGGGCCATTTTGATGATTTCCCGGATGATCGGGCCTATCCGCAGTGGACTGATATGGATATCATTTTGTCGGCTGAATGTCAGAATATGCTGAACCAGATATCTGGCCTGGCCCGCTGCGGTGAGTGTCTTTTCGATCATGGCGCTTGCCGGGCTGTCCGCACCGACATACCGTTGCGTCATTTCTGTTCCCATGATGATGGGTGTGAGAATATTATTGAAATCATGGGCGATTCCACCTGCAAGGGTCCCAATTGCCTCCATTTTTTGGGCATGCTGAAGCTGAATCATCAGCCGTTCTTTTTCTTGTTCCATATTCTGGATATGGCGCAGACGCGTTTGAAGCTCGATGGCGTCAGCCTGGGCCTTTTCATAGAGCAGCGCATTATGGAGACCAATGGCAATTTCACGGCTGATCGCTTCCAGAAACGCAGATTGCGCCTCAAAATCCCGCCTGGTTTTGGATCAAACCACAATGATACCGATCAGTTCATTCGCCTGAATCAGGGGAAGCGCAGACAGGGAATAAAAACCGGCCAGTTTGCATTCCTCAAAGACACAACGAGGATCAATATGGATATCGGTGGAATACAATGCCTGATGTTTCATTGCAGCCAATCCGCACAAGCACATTCCCGGACGGTGATCGGGAAGAAGCTTTTCGTCTCCGAACACATTTTCCGGGAGCGATTTTTTAAAAGTCAGCCGGTTTCCATCCGCCATAAAAAACATGACGGCATCGGTTTTAATGGCCTTGGCCAGATGATTCATGGCAACATCCACAATATGATCAACAGACAGGTTTTGGCCCATTTCCCGGCCCAGATTGTTCACTGTGGCCATTTCCTGAATATTGTTTTCAATCTTTTCCTGAACGATTTTTATCTCCGTCATATCGGTCAGTGTTCCCTGGCTTCCGGCAAAGCAGTTTTTTTTCCAGATCGGCCAGGATGATATTCGAATCCACCTCAATTCACCGTCAGGGGTTCTCAGCCCGCATATCCCGCGGGAAGCCTCGCCCTGACTGTTTCTGGCAAACGAATCGGTTAAACAAACGCCTTCTTCGGCCAAAAAATTATTTCGATAATCCTTCCCCGGAAAATCCTCCTGACGATACCCGGTAACGGACTGAACAGAAGGGCTGATATAGGTCACAATCCCCGTTGCATCCAATGTGAAGAGCGAAACATCCCGGATGTTTTCCGTCAAATCACGGTATTTGGCTTCGCTTTGGGCAAGTGCTTCCATATACAAACCGGCTTTGATAATTTCACAACTGTGTGCGGCCAGAATAGAGCCGATTTCCATATCCTGAAGGGTAAACGGAGGGCAATCCGTGTTATGCAGAGAAATCATTCCAATGAGTTGTTCCTGGTTTTCGAAAAACGGAAACGCCAGGAGAGATCCATCCTGGTATTTCGTCCATCCGCAGGGATTGATGTCTTTCTCCATGGCAATATTTTGCACCAGAATGGCCGATTTTCGGTCAATGGCCCTGCCGAAAACCGATGCCGCCGGGGGCGGCAATGAAATGACAGTTCGGCATGCCCGGGATCCAGTGCCGTCTGCAATACCAGGGAGCCATTCTTTACCAGGTATATGCTTCCTCCCCGGCTACCCACATTTTGAGCAATTTCCGCCAAAAACTGCTGGATGGTCTGATCGAAGGATGAGCATGCTGCCAGTGACCGGGTGGACTGCACAATCCGTTTCAGTCTGTTGTTCAATTCATTCAGCTTCAGATTCTGCAGAGTCTCTTTTTCGTCTTCGGTCGAGGCAGTGAATGTTTTCATGGCTGTTTCCCCTGTTAATCCATGAATATACTTTGAACGGTCACAATCNNCATCTGTAGAGACAAGGCATGCCTTGTCTCTACGCTTTCCGTCAACATTATTGGGTCAAAATGGGCGATCTTTTTGCAAGGAAAATATCCCGGCACAAAGATTTTGTCTTGAATTCGGGATTAATTCCAAAATAACAAAATATTGATATTCAGTGTAGAAACCGGTTCGCGAAAAAGGTGACAATACAGGGGATTTTCACGATACGGTTTCAATCGTCAGAAATGCCTGGCAATACCATATTTTTTCAGACGCATGTAGATGTTTGATCGGGATACACCGGATACCCGGCAAATTTTGGAGATGTCTCCTCCGGTATGATTGATTAAATCCAGAAGATATTTTTTTTCAACC
Source organism: Desulfobacteraceae bacterium UBA4064 (assembly GCA_002382065.1). Classification (GTDB taxonomy): domain Bacteria; phylum Desulfobacterota; class Desulfobacteria; order Desulfobacterales; family Desulfatirhabdiaceae; genus UBA4064. The sequence goes on along the minus strand of DFZE01000214.1, from coordinate 32,540 downwards.
GATTCAATCAACTCTTTCAGGCAGGGAAATGACTGTGGCGAGTGATGGATACTGGCGTTTTCCTGCCTGATGGAATGATCGATCTCATAACAGGCGAAAGCCAGCTTCGTGCGAATTTCCATCGGCAGATGAATGGAATAAAGCGTGGGGACATCCATGGCCGTGACCACCGCGCTTTCCAGTGCATGAAAAAGTTCACGGATATTTCCCGGCCATGGATAGGCCATCAGGTTGGCGTAAAATTCCGGAGAGATGTCTTTGACCGGAATATTGTTTTGTCGGCAGCTTCGGGACAACGCATACAGCGTCAAGTCCGGAAGATCGGCGAGACGGTCTCTTAACGGCGGCAGATGAATGGTCAGGGACTTCAGGCGAAAAAGGAGATATCTTCTGAACTGGCCGGTTTGGACCATCTTATCCAGATCACGGTTGTTGCGGCCACCAGCCTGAAATCACTGCTGACCGCGATGTTTTTTCCAATCGGCCTGAATTTTTTTCCTGAAGCACCCGAAGAAAAACGCTTTGAATACTGTGGGGAAGATCGCCCACTTCATCCAAAAACAGTGTCCACCGTCCGCCAGATTAAACAGGCCATTCTTGTCTGCATCTGCGCCGGTAAACGAACCTTTGGCATGACCGAAAAGCACGCTTTCCGCCAGGGTTTCCGGCAGAGTCGTACAATCCATGACGACAAACGGATGATCGGCGCGCGGGCTGTTTTCATGAATCGCCCGGGCAAACAGCTCTTTTCCAGCGCCGGATTCTCCGGTTATCAGAACAGAGATGGTTGATTTACCGGCTTTGGCGACCTGCTCCAGACACGGTTGAAGCGCCGGACTTGTTCCGACGATATTGTTTCTTTTCAAAACGCGTGCGGTCAACGCGGCGATTTTTTCTTTCCGGTACTGTGGCGCCCGGACAACAGACAATCTGACTTTTTCTGTGGAAAGCGGTTTTTGGAGATAATCCCAGGCGCCGCTTTTCATGGCCAGATTCGCGCTATCTACACACCCTTCTCCGGTAATGATGATCACCTCGGGTGTGGACGGCGTGTTTCGAATATCCGAAATTCTTTGCAGCCCGTTTCCATCCGGAAGCCGGACATCCAGAAACACGAGATCAAATGATGTCTCATTGGCTTTATCCAGACCACGGGCGCCCGTATAACTCTGCTCGGCGGTATGCCCCATGGTCTCAAAAAAACTTGCAAGAATATCACACACCATGTGGTCATCATCGATGATCAGAATTTTGGACATGGCCTGTTTTCCTCTGGAAATCCGTCACGGTTTCATATCATAATTTATCAGCAATATCATTAAGATATTTCTGATTACCGTAACTTCTCAATAAATCCGGGCAGTGACCTGTCATTGTCAATGCAACCATGGAAACCATCGGGCAAGGGCGCGTTGCGGACACCCCGGATTATTGGGCAACCTATCGAGCGATATGCAGCCAAAGCATATAAGACAGGGCAGAAAGCAGGGTGTTGACGGATATGGCGGCGGCTGCAAAGTCGATATCCCCGTCAATTTCCTTGGCCATGACATAGCAGATGGTCGCGGTGGGGGCAGCCAGCAGGATCAGGGCCGGAAGGCATTGCTGCACCGGCGTACCCGCCATCAGGAATCCGGCATATCCGACTGCCGGCATGGCAATCAATTTGAGGACAGCGGATCCCAGAACCGGAAAAATCCGGTCCCTGACCAGATGAAAACTGAGGGAAGCCCCGATAATGAGAAGGGCCAGGGGCAGTGACATGCCGGCCAGTATCTGAAGGCTCTGATCCAGAATCCGCGGAATGGGTGTTCCGGTGGCCGATACCAGCATGCCGGCCATGGACGCCACGATGACGGGATTTCCGATGATCTTTAAGAGCATCGTCGGGGTGTTGCCTTTGACATTCGGGCGGCTGGAATAAAACTGAAGAATGAACACGGCCAGAATGTTCTGAAGAATCATGATAAACCCGGCAAAAATACTGGCTTTGACCAGCCCCTCCTCACCCAGGGCATAAAATGCCACCGCCAAACCGATATAACCCAGATTGCCATGAGATGTGGTCTGCACAAAGGTTCCCAGAAGCGCCCGATGCTTTACCTGAACCATTGCGGCGACGCCCCATGCCAGAAGAAAGACAGTCAGAACCGCCAGCAGGGTGATGGACAGGGTCATCAGGTCGAATTCCTGGCGAAGCTTTGCCCGGGAAATGGACCGGAAAATGATTGCGGGAATGGCCAGATAAAACACCAGTCGGTTGGCCGGCGCAAAAAATTCAACCGGAATGAAACCCCATCGTTTGGCCAGCCATCCCAGGAGGATGATGACAAATATGGGGGCAATGGTGTAAAGAATTTCCATCTCAGGAACGTGTCGCCTTTTTTTCGGCCACCACCATCACAACCGCAACCAGAATCATGGCGCATCCAATCAGGGACGGGACATTCATGGATTCCTGCCACCAGACCCAGGCGACAATGACGGTAATGACCGGTTCAAGCGTTGCCATAATAGATGCCCGGGACGCCTCCAGATATTTCAGGCTGGCATAATAACAGAAGTTGGCGCCGTAGGTGGATACCACTGCCAGAAAAACCAGCGCCATCCATGCAGTGGGGCTTTTATGGGAAAATGTGACCCAGGGCATCAGGCCCAGGATGCCGATAGGCAAAAGATACAGAAAAAGATTGGGCGAGCTGTAGCGTCCGGAAAAATGACGGCCAAAAATGTAATACAGGCTGTAGCAAAATCCGGACAACAGGCCAAACAGCAGTGCGGCCAGGGAAATGGACTGCCCCTCTCCGGTTTTTCCGGTCCAGGAAATGGCGGCAACGCCGACCAGGGTCAATATCAGTGACACCAGCTTGACCGGCGTTATTTTTTCCCGGAAAAATATCCAGGCCAGCAGCGTGACCCAAGCCGGAGCCGTGTACAGCAGAACCGATGCCAGGGCTGCGCCGCCCTGTTTGACCGCCATCTGATAGGCCCCGTAAAACAGGGAGACGCCGCTCAGTCCAAAAATGACGACCATCCACACGTCTTCCCGTTTCAGTCGGGTCTGACCCGTAATGGCTGCATGAAAGGCAAACATGAACCAGGTCAACAGCGCCCGCCAGAACGCCACTTCCATGGGGGGGACACCTTCCTGAAAGGCCAGGCGGGCAAATGGTCCGATCATGCCCCATTGCACGGCAGCCGCAATGATAAAGAAATAGCCTCTCATAAGGGGATTGGTAAACCGGAATCTGTCACGACGTTCCTTTTCTGATGTTTCCGGATCAGTGGATTGGACTGAAGACCGAAGGCTGAAGGGTAATGCCCTCACGCCAGAACCGCCGCCACAATCTGCCGGGCTTCCTGTTGTATCTGAATCAGATGATCCCGGCCCCTGAAGCTTTCTGCATAGATTTTGTAAATATTTTCCGTTCCCGAAGGCCGGGCCGCAAACCATCCGTTTTCCGTTATCACCTTCAGACCGCCAATGGGCTGATCATTTCCGGGCGCCCGGGTGATTTTGGCCAGTATCGGATCTCCGGCCAAATTCGGAGTTTTGATCTGATCCGGAGACAGTTTGATCAGCGCCGCTTTTTGTGCCGGATCTGCCGGTTCATCCAGTCGTTCATAAACCGGCTCACCAAACCGGCTGATCAAATCCTGATAATGCCGGCTGGGGGTTTTTCCGGTTTTGGCCGTAATTTCAGCCGCCAACAGATTCATGATGATGCCATCCTTGTCTGTTGTCCATACCTGTCCGTTCTTTCTTAAAAAGGATGCCCCGGCGCTTTCTTCACCACCAAATCCCAGTGTTCCATCCATCAATCCGGCCACAAACCATTTGAAACCCACCGGAACCTCGATCAGTTTTCGTCCGATGTCACGGGCCACCCGATCGATCATGGCACTGCTGACCAGGGTCTTGCCGATGGCAACCTGTTGCGGCCAGTCCGGCCGGTTCTGAAACAGATATTGAATGGCAACCGCCAGATAATGGTTGGGGTTCATGAGGCCGCCGTCGGGTGTAACAATGCCATGCCGGTCCACATCCGGATCATTTCCAAAGGCCAGATCATAATTGTTTTTCAATGCGATCAACCCGGCCATGGCATACGGCGAGGAGCAGTCCATCCGGATTTTGCCATCCTTGTCCACGGTCATAAATCCAAATGTGGGGTCAACCGCCGGATTGACCACCTGAAGATTCAGCCGGTAGCGATCGGCAATCGGTTCCCAGAACGCCACGGCCGCCCCCCCCAGGGGATCGACTCCCAGCCGTATCCCGGATTTTGCGATCACATCCATATCGACAATGGATGAGAGATCCGCAACATAGGGTGTGATGAAGTCGATTTCATGAATGCAGCCACACGCCAGCGCCGTTTCATACGGCAGCCGGGCAATATCGAAACCCGGTTGCTGCATCAGCGCATTGGCCCGGTTCTGAATCCATCGGGTGGCATCCGAATCCGCCGGCCCGCCGTGCGGGGGATTGTATTTGATGCCGCCATCCTCCGGCGGATTGTGGGAGGGGGTAATGACAATGCCATCGGCCGTTGCCTGTTTCTGCCGGTTCCAGCAGAGTATGGCATGGGAAATGACCGGTGTCGGGGTATAACCGCCCCCGGACTGAATCATGGTCTCGACCCCGTTTGCGGCCAGCACTTCCACGGCCGAGGCAAAACTGGGCTCGGACAGGGCATGGGTGTCTTTGCCCAGAAACAGCGGTCCGGTGATGCCCTGCCCTTTTCGGTAATTGCAGATGGCCTGGGTGGTGGCCAGGATATGGTCCTCGTTGAAACTCTTGGAAAAAGATGATCCCCGATGTCCGGAGGTTCCAAATTCCACCCGCTGGGAGGGAATGGCCGAATCCGGATGCCGGATATAATAGGCGCTGATCAGTCGGGGAACATGGACGCGAATATGATCGGGAGCCGGTTTTCCGGCCAGTGGATGAATCGGCATGGTTCCTCCTGAAGAAAATGAAAAATTTGTGTCAGTTGATCTGGCTGAGGATGTTCATTTACCGTGAAAATGGAAAAACAGAATTCAGAATTCAGAATAAAAAGGTATATGTCGTTTTCATAGATGGGGGTGAACGACCCTGACCGCCTGACGGCTGTTCCGCCGGAATGCCGTATGCCGTACCTTCAGCCTTCTGTTGGTAGGTCAGGGTGGCCGGTTTTTTGGCCTGCCTGACATTGCAAGAATGCCATTTTGGGCTGAATGTCAGGGAGTCGCAAAGAGCCGCGACACCCTGGCCTACCCGCTGTATGCCCTTCATCCTTCATCCTTCAGTCTTGTCCCTATCCCAACCCCAGTTCCGTCAGCTTGATGTCTGTCGGAACCCCGTCCGGTGTCCATCCCCGAAAGGCATAATAGGGATCCAGCATCTCCTCGAGATGACAGACCATGCCTTTTGAGGCGCCATCCGGAAGCGGCTCGGACGTGATTCTTGGGGGAAGCGAATCCTGCTTCCGGTCAAAACCGGCCCGGGATAAAAACAGTCGTTCCGCATTGAAAATCCGTTCTCCGGCCAGTTCCAGCTCCTCAAGGGAATAATTGGCGCCGGTTGCCGCATTCAGCAGTTCCAGAATACCGGTTGGACGCAGATCCAGTGTGCCATCGGTCAGATACCGCACCGTAAAAAATACACACAGACCGGCGGCATCGATGACGCTGAAAATATTCTGCCACTTGGCCACCATCTCGGATTTGTCGTGCCAGCTCAGGGGATCGATGGGATAGGGAACACCCAAAAGTTCGGCATACACCGTGTCACCGCGCATGTGGGAGGCGCCCATGGGCGATGTGGCATAATTGAGTCCCAGCCCCTGTGCCCCTCGGGGATCATATCCGGCAAAATCCATGCCCTTTGAGACCATCGCCAGTTCGGGATGCCCGTAGCGGCTGCCCAATCTCAGACTGCCTTCTGCCAGTTGGTCGCCAAATCCCTGACGATAGGCGGTTTGTCTCACCAGATCCACCAGGGCCGCACCATCCCCCCATTTCAGCGGTCTTCCGACAATGGATTCATTCAGATACCCTTTTTCAACCATTTCCATGGCGCAAGCCACAGCCGATCCCATGCTGATGGTGTCCACCCCCAGTTCATTGCACAAATAGTTGGCTTTGGTCAGGGCCGCCAGATCACTGACACCGCAATCCGATCCCAGTGCATAAACGGTTTCATATTCCGGCCCTTCGCCTTCTCCCTGATACGGGCCATCCGGAATCCGGGTGACGCGGCCGCAGGCAATGGGGCAACTGAAACAGGGTCGGGCCTTGACCAGGTATTTTTTGGTAAGGGTTTCACCATAAATCTGTTCCCATCCCTCAAACTGTCCGGTCTGAAAATTCCGGGTCGGGAAAACGCCGCAGGCATTGGTGACCGCAGCCGTAATTGCCGTGCCGTGAACCCGAAGCGCCGGGGGGGTTTTTTGGGTGGCCTCCTTGAATTTGTTCCGGTAAGCCGTATTGACCGATTTAAATGTCTGTTCATCCGCCAGCGAAACATCGCCCCGGCCCCGAACGACAATTCCCTTCAGATTTTTGCTGCCCATGACGGCCCCTACCCCGCCGCGTCCGGCTGCCCGGTCCCGATCATTCATGACGGATGCAAACAGTACCCCGTTTTCTCCGCCGGGTCCAATTACGGCTGTTTTGGCTTTTTCATCGGTCTCCGCGCGCAATATGTCATCGGTTTCATGCGTGTCTTTTCCCCAGATATGGGAAGCAGACCGCAGTTCAGCGGTTTTTCCATCAATCCACAAATAGAGCGGTGCATTTGCCCGGCCTTCCAGAATGATCAGATCATATCCGGCCCGTCTCATCTCTGTCGGGAACTGTCCGCCGGAGTTGGAAACGGTAATCGCGCCGGTCAGGGGGGATTTGGTGGTGATCATGTATCTGGCGCCGGTCGGCGCCAGTGTTCCGGTCAGCGGACCACAGCTCAGAATCATTTTGTTATCCGGCCCCAGCGGATCACATGTCGGATTGACTTCTTTGAGCAGATAATAAATTCCCCATCCCCTGCCGCCGATATAGTCTCTGGCGACCCCGGGGTCCATGGTTTCCCGGGTTATGGTCGCAGTTGTCATGTTTACACGAAGAATGGTTCCCTGCCATCCATACCAGTCATGCGGTTTGGTCATTTTTTTTCCCTTTCCAAGACAAATGTATTTTTATGGTAAATGTGAATGAGTTATTTCAAAATTTCGGGCCGTGATGATGGTTCAGGCCTGTTCGTAGTGACGCCGTAAGGCGTTTGTTAAATGCCCTTACGGGCACACTACGAACAGAGGAAAGCATTCCCCTGAATGCTATTTTCGTGCGAAACGATCATGAATTATTCCGATTGGATTCACCCCATCTATGAAACTGACATGTACCGTTTAACCCAAAACTCAACACTCAAAACGTTTATCCCATTTTCACGGAAAACGGCCACGACAATGAAGCTTGCACCCCCCAAAATCCTGTTGATCCTGTCAATCCTGTCCAAAAATATTCTGATATTGTATGGCATTCAGACATCATTTTCAAGCAGGCTTCTTCATCCATGCCAAAATCCATTCACATGATTCAACCATCAGACAATTCAATTTCATATTTGATTCTTCAGGATAAACATGTTATGGACTCCAATTTAACAGCATATGCAAAATGCAATTTGGATTGTCACCCGGACATATTTTTTGAACCATCTGATCAAGGGAGAAAAGAATGCAGAAAAAGGGATTTAAATTCATGTGGTTGATGGTCACAGCGATGATTGTCTGTTTTTTGACCGCGGGCGCCATCAGTGGAAAAGAAACGAAAGACGACATGTGCATTCCCATGGGAGATATTGAACTCAAGGCCCCGGACTCGGTTGAATCCATCCGGCCATCGGTCCGCTTTCCCCATTCCAGCCATTTTGACTATTCCTGCAAACAGTGCCATCATACCTGGGATGGATCAGAACAGGTTCAGGGCTGTATGACATCGGGTTGCCATGATCTGGACCAGGCGCCCAAGAAGGTCAAGGGAGCCAAATCCGATGACGACATACAATATTATAAAAACGCGTATCACGCACAATGCATCGGTTGCCATAAAAACATCAAAGCCAAAAACAAAGAAATTGAACTGTCTGTATCCGTCATGAAACCCAAACTGATGAAAACCGGACCGACCGGTTGCATCCAGTGCCATGAAGAATAGGTGTTTGACCATGAGCGGTTACTGCCATACATATTTCCCATTCCGGTCAATCAGACGATTTGAAAAGGGGGCAAGGACTTTCGAACCGCCTGGTCGGTAACGGGTCCGGCATATTGGTCTTCATGGCGACTTATTTCAAACATCGGCAAGAGACGCAATATCATGGAATCATTTTATTGATTTCACTGATGATTGACTCTTGCCTTTTTCTTTATCTAAAAAGCTGTACCGGTATGACCTGCTTCATGCCTGTATCTGGAGCAGGCTGACATATGACGTCTGATATCATTGTTCTGATTATCCTTCTTTTTTTATCCGGTTTTTTTTCTGCCGCCACAACCGCTTTTTTTTCCATCAGCAGAACAAAGGCGGTTCATCTCTCCAGAAGCGGGGAACGGATTTATCTCCTGATCTGGCAAATGAAAGCGCAACCGCATAAGCTCCTGACCACTCTTCTGATCTGCAACACGCTGGTAAATATCAGTGCATCAGTGTTGGCCACGGCCCTGGCGTTGAAGACGGTTCCCCATGGCGCCATCGGGGTGGCCATTGGCGTCATGACACTTTCAATTCTGGTGTTTGGAGAAATCCTGCCCAAATCCATTGCCACACAAAACAATGTTCTGGTTGCCCGTTTGGCGGTTTATCCGATATACTGGCTCTCCATTGTCCTGTTTCCACTCATCAAAATCCTGAATTTCATTCCCCAGATCACCCAGAAAATTCATCCACCGGCCAGCATGTCCGAGGAGGAACTTCTGACCTATGTTGAACTGGTGGAAGAAGAGGGGGAAATCAAGGAAGCGGAAAAAGAACTCATTCACAATATTTTCAGATTCGATGATACCAACTGCTCGGAAATCATGACGCCCCGTGCAGACATGTTCGTCATCGATATCAACACCCCCCTCGATCTGAAAGCCATCATCGATTCCGGTTTCACCCGGATACCGGTTATTGACGATGATATGGATCATGTGGTCGGGGTTATCAATATCAAGGATCTGTTTTCCCGCCAGTCACTTTGCAGCGAGCCGATGGACATCCGGGAAATCATGCGGGAACCGTATTTTGTGCCGGAAAACAAGAAACTGGACTCGCTGTTGCGTCAGTTCAAAAAACGTAAAAACCATATTGCCATCGTGATCGACGAGCATGGCGGCGTCTCCGGTCTGATATCCCTGGAAGATGTTCTGGAAGAAATTGTTGGAGAGATCAGTGATGAAACCGATCTGGATGAACCGCATATCGTCAGGATCAAGCCTCACGAATGGATTGTGCTGGGCAAGGCCGAAATTGACAAGGTGAATGAAACCATTCCAATGGACATTCCCGATTCCCCGGAATATGACACATTTTCCGGATTCATACTGAGTCGAATCGGCCGGATTCCGCACGAAAATGAAGAAATCGCCATGACACCGTTTACGATTGTCGTCAAGGAAATGGATGGAAACCGAATCAAAAAGTACATTGTCAGGCAATCCGCCGATCCGTCATTCCAATCCCAGCCCCCTGCCGCGTAACCGAATGGTTTGATGGAAAATCATTTCATCGATGTCGCCGTCGCACTTCCGGTGTATGCCACCTATACTTACAGCGTTCCAGACCATCTGGTGGACATGGCAGGGCCCGGCAAACGGGTTCTGGCGCCTTTTGGGCGCAGGCGGGTGACCGGATATATCCTGAAATGCCTTTCCCCGGCAGCCACGCCTCCCCACAACATTCGACATATACTGGATGTTCTGGACCATTCCCCCCTGTTTCCGGAATCCATGATCCGGTTTTATCAATGGATTTCGGATTACTACATTCATCCCATTGGCGAAGTCATTCAAACGGCATTGCCCGGCGGGCTGAACCCGCAGGATATCAGCCTCTTTCAAATTACCGAAGCGGGCCGCAACAGACTTACCCAAAACACGCTCAATCCATCCCAGAAGGACATTCTTCAGTTTCTGTGTCAGGAAGAAAAAACCTTCCGGCAACTGGTGGAGAAAATCGGCCCGGATATGCCGACAGCCCTGATCCATGCGATGGAGAGACAGGGATACATCCGGAAGGAATACCGGCTGAAGCCCGGCGTCGTTCGGGTAAAACAGGATGTGTTTCTGAAATATGCATCCGGTCCGGTCCCTTATGATGGGCTTTCACGGTCCCATCTGCGGATTATGGAAACCCTGTCCGGGTTGGGTGAAATTTCGCTGGTTGCGTTCCGGAAAATGATGCCCATCAGCCGGAAACAGATCGAACTGCTGACAGGCAGGGGATACATCGAAGTCCATAAAAAACCCATCTACCGTGATCCATTCGGGGATACAATTGAACGCGATACCCGGCCGGTTCTGATGGATGAACAGCTTGCAGCCGTGTCACGAATCACGGAGTTCCTGGGAAAAACCTATCAGGCATTCCTGTTGAACGGTATTACCGGAAGTGGAAAAACCGAGGTATATCTTCGCGTGACCCAGGCCGCATTGGAAAACAATCTGCCGGTCATCGTGATGGTTCCGGAAATTGCACTGATATCCCAGATTGAACGCCGCTTTCGCGCCCGGTTCGGGCAACAGGTGGCCATATTGCACAGCGGCCTGAATGCCGGAGAACGGTATGACCAGTGGCGACGGATTCTTGACCACCAGGCGCCTGTTGCCATCGGCGCCAGATCGGCCCTGTTTGCACCGTTTGAAAAATCCGGATTGATCATTGTGGATGAAGAGCACGATCCATCCTATAAACAGGACAATGGCCTGCGGTATCATGCACGGGATATGGCCCTGGTTCGGGCCAAACTGGAAAACAGCGTGGTGATACTGGGGTCCGCAACCCCGTCTGTTCAGTCCTGCTACAATGTCTCCATTGGCAAACTGGCTGAAATCCGCATGAAAAAGCGGGTGGCGGAACGATCGCTTCCGGTCATCGATGTCGTCAACATGACTACGAAACGACATGAAACCGGCATCCACCGGCTCATTTCCACCGAACTTCATCAGGCCATGTCAGAAACGCTGTCCAGACAGGAACAGATCCTTTTGTTTCTGAACCGGCGGGGATTTGCCAGTCTGTCGATCTGTGCCGGTTGCGGAGCGGTTCTGCGATGCGAAAACTGCCATATTTCCATGACCCTTCACCAGGCAGACGGCGAATACCGATGTCACTACTGCGGATTTACAGCGCCATCCACCGCGTCATGTCCCGCATGCGGAGGCCGAAAACTCAAGAACATGGGAATGGGGACCGAAAAAATCGAGGCGGGTATCAAGGCCCTGTTTCCACAGGCCAGAGTGGCCCGCATGGATCGGGATACGGTCAGCAAAAAAGGCGCGCTGTTACAGATTCTCAAGAATCTGAAAAACCGGGAAATCGATATTCTAATCGGAACCCAGATGATCACCAAAGGACATGATTTTTCCGATATCACGCTGGTGGGTGTCATCAGTGCGGATCAGTCCCTCAATTTTCCGGATTTTCGGGCTTCGGAGCGAACCTTTCAACTGCTGTCCCAGGTTTCCGGACGGGCCGGAAGGGGGGAGCGACCGGGTCGGGTGATTCTTCAGAGCTATGCTCCGGAACACTTCAGTGTTCAGTCCGCCATCCATCAGGACTTTGACGGGTTTTACAGGCAGGAACTGGCATTTCGGAATGCTCTGAAATATCCCCCGTTTTCCCGGTTGATTCAGATCATAGTTTCGGGCAGGGATATGGAAGAAACCCGTCGCCACGCCCGGGAACTGGGTGATGGGCTGGAAAAAATTCAAAAAGGCGGATTTGAGGACATTGAAATATTGGGCCCGGTCGAGGCGTTTCTGCCCAAGCTGGAAAAGCGGTACCGCTATCAGATACTGCTGAAGGCTGTGAACATGAAAGGCCTTCACCAGTTTATCCATCAAACACGAGCTTCATGTCCACAGTTGTTTCAGGCCAGACAGGTTCATGTGGCCATCGATGTGGATCCGGTTTTCATGATGTGAATCCGGATCACGGGGTTTCCCATATACCGAATTGTAAACAGGAATTTTTTACAAAGTGATGACGATGATACAGACAAAGATTGATTTCGAATGTTCCAAAGTGGACTGGGTTTGGGTGGCGGAAACACTCAAACGGGTCGGAATGGCGCATCATGATCCCGATATACACCGAAAGGCCTTTGAAAACAGTCATACGGCCGTATTCATCTACAGGAACAACACGCTGATCGGGTTTGGCCGGGCCATTTCCGACGGTGCGTATCAATCCGCCATCTATGATGTGGCTGTCGTATCCGAATTTCAGAACAGCGGAATTGGAAAAACCATCATCAAACAGATTCTGAACAGACTCCCGCATGGCAATGTCATTTTGTACGCTTCCCCGGGCAAAGAAGCATTTTATGAAAAATTGGGTTTTCGAAAAATGAAAACGGGCATGGCATGCTTCAGAAAAGCAGTGGAAATGATGGAAAGAGGATTCACCGAATAATTTGATGTCTCTTAAAGAAAATCCTTTTCAACGGATATTTGTTGGATCGGCGATCGATTGATCCACGCGTTTATGATGATTATCCTGGAATTCAATTTTCCATCCGCCTGATAACCATTCAATTATGGACATAATCAAAGATGAAATGTGAAAAATGTACGACTGTAATTTCCGAAAGTGACCGTTATGAACACGCGGGACGATCTCTCTGTGAAGACTGCTATCTGGATAGCGTGACAATTATCCGGACATGTGATCCGTGGGCTGTCCATAGCGCAAAAAACACCATATCACAGGCCCCGGGTCTGACTGCAGATCAACAGCGGATATTTGACCATATCAAAGCCGGAGGCCCCCTGACGATGGAGCAGATTTGCAGCGATCTGGGTATCTCCGAAGAAGAATTCCGTTCCAATTTTGCAACATTGAGACATATGGAACTGGCCACTGGCTGCAAAAAGGATGGGCAGGTCTATTTCACCCTGTTCGACCAGCCATCAGAAGCAGGGCCTGTTTGAAAATTCTGCATCAAGCCTGATTCATAACCCCCTCTCTGACGCGGATGTTTCAAACTCCCGACTCCTGAAATCAGGGCATCCTTTTCCATCCATCCATTTCACTCATGGGGGTGAAACTCCTGGATTCACCCCCATGAGTGAAAATGGTAAAGGGAAAACAGGCAGCAGGAAGGCAGCCCGACCGATAGGCACTGCCCACTGTCCACTAATCACTGACAACTGGCCACTATTTTTCACGGTAAGCCGAGCCAGATCCCGCTCAATTTTTCCAGCAACACCAAAAAATCGTTTTCCTCTTCATCCAAAAGGCTGACCTGTTCCGGCTGAAACAGGTAATGGTTGACTTTTAAAGGGATAAGGGATACCGAAAACCGAGCCGGGAATGAGGTGATGTTAGTGGCAGAGCGATATATACGGCGGCAGAAACTGGCTGCGGACTCATCAAAATCTGTGTGATATCAGAAGGAAATTTATATGGCCAAATATCAGAGAGGAAAACTCTACACACTGGCTGTGACCGACATTACAACAGATCCGGATCAGCCCAGAAAATACATGGACCCGGATGCACTGGCAGAACTGGCCGCATCCATTGCAAGGCATGGGGTACTGGAACCCCTTCTGTTCCGGGTGGATGATTCCGGTTCCCCGATTCTGGTTGCTGGCGAGCGTCGTCTGGAGGCTTCCCGGAAGGCGGGTCTGACCGCTGTTCCGGCACTATTTATCGATGCCAATCATGCCGAGATATCACTGGTGGAAAACATGCTTCGGGAAAACCTGACTGCTGTGGAAGAGGCCGAAGCTCTGGACAAGATCATGAAGGATCATGGCTATACCCAGGAAGCCCTTGCAGGGGTCATTGGCAAGGCTCGAAGCACTGTGACCGAAATTTTGACGCTGAACCGGCTGCCCCAGAAAATTCGGGATGAATGCCGGGGCAACAAGACCGTCAGCCGAAGCACGCTTATAGAAATTGCCCGCAAGAAACAGGCGCGTGGTATGACGACCGCGTGGGAAAAGTACAAGGAAAAAAGCCAGAAGCAGGATTCTGGCAAAACGGTACGGCAGCAGGGATGTGGTGGGACATCTGCATTGAGCCGACTGATTCAGAATATCCGGGAAAACCTGGCAACAGATGATTCCTCCACCTGGCCCGATGAAGAAAAAAACACGATCCGGGAATCCCTGATCGGACTGATGCAGGAGATTCAGACAACCATTGACCGGTTGTGATTCGAGGGGCAAAACTTTTTGACTGCCAGAATATTGATAAATATATTAAATAATTAACCTATGTCGTTGCACCGACATAGGTTCGGGACCAACTGTGTTAAAACCTTGATAAATTAGTCATAAAATATCATTGCCTCTGCACAGATGTTTGGCCGGGAAAAGCATGGATACTGCTGATGCATTTATCAGAGGCAGGAGGCTTCAAAAAGCGCCAGCAAGAAATTATATTTGTTATCTGGCGGCAACAGAGTTTTGTCTGCCCTAAAGCTTACCGTTTGGATAAAGGGAAAAACTATCATGCTTGAATACAAGGTAGATGGGCCTGCTCTGAAGGATGGCATACCGCTACATATAGCGGTGGCGTCTTTAGACTCTTTTCAAGCAGTTCTCGACAAAACATACTTGGTTGCGGTTGGTTCAAAAAAGATGAGCAGCCGTGACAGAAATGTATTTCAACTGAAAGCCAGTAGTTTTTCGAGAGGTTCTCTTGTTGCTACGTTCGAGATTATTTTGACAGGGGTACAACTGGCGCTACCATTCGTAGGAACATTAGGACCGCAAAACATATGGGAATATACAAAGGATACATTTAACTTTCTAAAAGTCGTATGCGGCTCTGTACAAAATGGCGAAAAACCACAATATGTTTTTAAAAATAATGGTGCTGTAACTGTAAAAACAGGTAATACTGTAAATAACTACTATGCTCCGGTAATACAAATAGGTGAATCAGCCCTTCCAAATTATCAACATTTAGCTCATTTAATTGATCCTAAAAAGTTGGATGAAATCTCTGCCGGTCAAAGTGGACAAGAAAAACCAGATATTTTTATTGGCAAAAATGATAGAAATATTTTTGATATTCCAACAAGAATAGAAAAAGAAACCATTAGATTATTATGCGAAATTTACGATTTCAATAAATATAAAAATGTTGGTAGATTATCTGTGAAGGATCAGAATCAGCCTGTTCCCCCTGGTGAGTATAGTTTTACAATTGATGGATCTCAAAATTACGTCGATTACATTTATTCTATGCTAAAACCAGAGGTTGAATTAGCTTGTTTGGTCGAATTGGAATCAAATCCATTTGGCGATGATAAGGTTCACCAATTGCATATAACTGGTGTAAAATCCAAACAAATCACTGATTCAAACGCAAAAAGCCGTGTCGCACAGCCTAACATTGAAGGCCGGAAAGGAGAAGATCAAGCTTAATGAAAACGCATAGCGTAGAGTTAACCAACACGGGCGATAGATTACTCCCTTCCTGGTTTAATGGGCCAATATAGTTTTTAAAATAATGATTTTGGGAAGGCAGCAAGGTGGGGATAGCCATTTATCGTCAATCCCCGAACGATACACAAAACCTTTATCTCGAATTCCATAAAACCAAGCCCGATAGCTCAGACGACGGAGACATAGATTGGCTTACGTTTGGTGATTTGAATAAGGCCGCTCAATAATCTGGATCAATATTACAATTCAAGAGGATTCAGTGATAAACACCATAGACATCTTCAACATCCATAAAAAAATCATGGATGACTATAAGCAGTTTGTCAGCAGCTTCATCCATATCAAAGATGATCGAATCCGGCAAAAAGTTGAAGAAGAAATTGATCGAGGCAAGTTCTGGCCGGAGCCATTGATTCAATTCAACCCGTCCTACGAGCATGGAGAATCCATTCAAAGCCTTTGTGATCAGGGCATCCTTCACAAAGATATGGAAAATATCTTTAAAGGCTATGAACTGTACACGCATCAGGTTGAGGCAATCAAAAAGGGGATTGATGGATTCGATTTTGTTGTCATGTCCGGAACAGGGTCCGGGAAATCCTTAACCTACCTGGGAACGATCTTTGATTACCTGTTAAAAAACAAAACCGGCAACGGCATTAAGGCGGTCATTATTTACCCGATGAACGCCCTGATCAATTCCCAGCATCAGGAGATTAAAAAATATCAGAACAATTATGAATCCATTACCGGAAAGGATTTCCCGATTACGTTCGCGAAATACACCGGACAGGAGGATTCGGAAAAAAGAGAGCTGATTAAAAAAGAGCTGCCGGATATCATCCTTACCAATTATATGATGATGGAGCTGATTCTAACCCGGTCTCACGAGGAAATCATCAGGAATTCAATTTTTGAAAATCTTAAATACCTCGTTTTTGATGAACTTCACACCTACAGGGGCAGGCAGGGGTCGGATGTTGCGCTGCTCATCAGAAGAATTCAGGCCCAATGCACAATGTCAGTTACCTGTATCGGCACATCGGCAACAATGGTATCGGAAGGAACAATTAGTGAACAAAGGCAAAAAGTAGCTGATGTCGCCCGGATTCTATTCGGCAAACCGTTTTCTCCCGATCAGGTGATCAATGAATATCTGGCCAGATGCTTTGATTATTCAAATGAAATTCCGGATCAAAATACCCTTATGTCGGCATTGCAGGCGGAAATCGACCCGAATGCCGACGAAGAAAGTCTCAGAAGGTCCAGTTTCAGCATCTGGCTTGAAAACAAAATTGCTCTCACGATGAATAGCGGCTTTCTGGTTCGGAATCGCCCCATGTCGTTTTCTCAAATCATTGATTGGCTTGGCGAGGATTCCGGCATTGAAAAAGATATGTGCAAATCCCAGTTGCAAAAACAATTAAAGTGGATTTCAAATATAAATGAAAAACTTGAGAACAAAAGGAATGCATACCTTCCTTACAAAATTCACCAGTTAATATCCCAGACCGGAACGGTTTATGTTTCCCTTGATGACAAGGAAAAGCGGTTGATCAGCCTTGATCCTTTGAATCATAAAGGGCGGGGCGAAGGCCGTATCCCAATATATCCGGTTGTGTTCAGCCGTATATCCGGCAGCGAGTTCATCTGTGTGGATATGGACAGCGCCAATCAGGTGTTAACACCCCGTGAGTTTGGAGAAATATTGACCGATGAGGAGAAAGATATTGCTTCCGGATATCTGGTCACAGACATGGATGTTTGGAATCCAGAGAAAGATTTGGAAAAACTTCCAGATGCCTGGGTTCAAGTAGATAAACTCGGCAATTACAGGATTCAAAAGAAATACAGTAAAAAATTACCCAAAAAAATTTTTTATGATCAAAAAGGCAATTATTCAGAATCAGATGAATATCCGTTTGTTGGCTGGTTCATGCAGGCCAAGCTGCTTTTCGATCCCACATGCGGTGCGCAGTACAACCCGCAAACCAGCGAAAGAACCAAATTAACCCGTCTGAGCAGTGAAGGAAGAAGCACCTCAACAACGGTTCTGTCCTTTTCGATTTTAAACCAACTGGAAGAAAACGGGTTCGGCTTCAGTGATCAGAAACTGCTCAGTTTTACAGACAACCGCCAGGATGCTGCTCTCCAGGCAGGCCATTTCAATGATTACCTTCAGGTCATCCGGCTCCGGTCGGCCATTTATCAGGCCCTTGCAAAAAACAACGTGCTTGATTTCACGAATCTGGATCAGGCTATTTTTGACGCATTGAACCTTCCACCGAAAGACTATGCGGCCAATCCGTCCACCCGATTTGCAGGCGCTATCCAGGACAATGAAAAAGCCTTCAAGAATTACCTGATGTATCGGGCGCTCCATGATTTACGGCGCGGCTGGCGCGTTGTGCTGCCAAACCTGGAACAGTGCGCGCTTTTGGAGATTGACTATAAAAACCTTCAAGAAAATTGTTCGCAGGACGAAAGCTGGAAAGGAATTCCCTTTATTGAATCTCTTTCAAAAGAGAAACGGATAGACGTCATTTATCAGATTTTGGAATTTTTCAGAAAATCATACGCGCTGCACAGTGAGGAGTATCTTACACAAAACGCCATCAGTGTGAAAAGCAAGGAGATGCGCGAAAGGTTAAAACAGCCCTGGGCATTTGATTTTAATGAAAATATCGAATTCCCGGCTTCCATGACCTATGAACCCGTTATGAGAGCTTCAGGCCTGTTTCCAAAAAGCATCGGCCCGGCAAGTGATCTTGGGAAGTACCTGCGCTATGAATCCCAGCAGATGGGAATTCAATTCAAGCAAGGGGGCTATCATGATTTTATTGTTTCTTTGTTGAAATTGCTGACCGAGGCCGGCTGGTTGAGAGAATCGGTTGCCAGGAACAACCAGAATAAAGAAACCCATATTTATCAACTTCGGATTGATCAAATTTTATGGAAGATTGGTGACGGTGCCACGGTCAAGCCGGATTATGTAAAAATCCGGTCATACGCAGCCTATGAGAATCGGCCCAATTCATTTTACCAGAAGCTTTACAAAATGGATTTTTTAAATAAGAAAAAACTGATCGGCAAAGAACATACCGGTCAGTTGAACAATGAAGACCGGATTGAACGGGAAGAAAATTTTCGCTCAGGCCAATACAGCGCCCTTTTCTGCTCCCCCACAATGGAATTGGGCATTGACATAGCCGACTTGAATGTCGTTCACATGAGGAATGTCCCGCCCAATCCTGCCAATTACGCTCAGCGAAGCGGACGGGCTGGCAGAAGCGGCCAGGCGGCTGTGGTCTTTACAAGCTGTTCGGTGTATTCCCCTCATGACAGCCATTATTTCAACCATGCATCAGACCTTGTTTCCGGTGTGGTGGCTCCTCCCAAAATTGATCTGACAAACCCGGAGCTGCTGGAATCCCATCTGCATTCCGTTTTTCTGGCCAAAGCCAATCTGTATCAGTTAAATCAAAGCCTCATCGATTTGATGGAAAGGGATGAGCAGACCTGTTTTCCAATTTTGGCGGAGGTTCGGGAATACCTCAATCTGGATTTTTACAAACAAGATGAAATCAAAAGGCTGTTTGAAAAAGCCCTGTACGATATCAGAATCTTATATCCTTCGGCCCTTGCCTGGCTCAATTCGGAATGGATCACCAGAGCCATCCGGACGGCACCGGATATGTTTGATCGATCCCTTGATCGATGGCGCAAACTATATGGGGCTGTCCAGAATCAGCTTTCAAAAGCCAATCGCATCATTGAAAGCGGATTATACGTCAGCACGTCCGATGAAATGAAAGAGGCAAAACAGAATGTCGCCCAGGCCATCAGGCAGAGGGATCTTCTGGAGAACAAAATTTCTTACAGCAGCCTGTCAGAATTTTACCCTTACCGGTATCTCGCATCGGAAGGCTTTTTGCCGGGATATAATTTTACCCGGCTACCCATTCGAACCTATATTCCCATCGGGGATTCCGGCGAATACATATCCAGGCCCAGGTTCATTGCCTTAAGGGAATTCGGTCCCCGCAACATCATCTATCACAAGGGGGCCAAATACCAGATTGAACAGTTGTTGACGCATGAAGCGGATTTAAACCTCAAGAAAGCCAAAGTCAGCAAAAATTCCGGCTATATTTTGATGGATGATGAATATGGCTTTGATGTATGTCCTTTCAGCAATGTCTCCATCAGTGATAATGCCCAAATAGAAATTTATACCGACCTGTTCGAGATGTGCGAAACCCGCACCAGAGAAATGGACCGCATATCCTGTGAGGAAGAGGAGCGGCTTTCCAGGGGATTTGATGTCAAAACCTATTTTCATATGCCCGCAGGCGGGCTGGATAGCATCCGCATGGCGAAAATCAAAGATGATGAATCGGAATTTTTGAATATTCGATACCTGCCTTGCGCCCGCCTCGTGCAGATAAATACCAAATGGCGGCGTTCAAAAGAAGACGGGTTTTTGATTGGATTAAAAACCTGTGCATGGAAAAAGGAAAAATATGAGCATGCCGTCGAGAATGCCGAACCGGTGAGAAGAGTGAAACTGGTTGCCTTTGATACGGCAGACGCCCTGTATATCGAACCCATCAAGGCGTTGGCCCTGGATCGGTCAGGTGTCATCACGCTGCAATACGCCCTGAAACGGGCGGTAGAAAATGTGTTTCAGGTGGAGCCCAATGAAATCGGGGCCGAACTTATGGGAGACAAACAAAACCCCAATATTTTTCTGTACGAATCCGCTGAAGGCAGCCTTGGGGTACTTTCCCAGTTTATCGAAAACAGGGATGTGTATCATCGGGTCATTGCAGAGGCCATAAACCTCTGCCGGTATGATGATACCGAGTACACGGATGAAGCCTCGTATAATGATCTTTTGAGTTATTACAACCAAAGGTTTCATAATGAAATCAATCGATTTTCCATTCAAGAGGCACTGGAGAAACTGAAGTGCTGCAAATTGGAAATCATCACCAACAATGCATTCAGGGATTATAACGATCAATACAGACAGATTCTTGCCGGTATTGATCCCAATTCATCCACGGAACTGGCATTTATCCAATACATCTATAATAATGGCATGCGTCTTCCGGACGCGGCCCAGAAACAGGTTGATGGCATTTATTGCCGGCCGGATTTTTTCTATGCGCCCAATGTGTGGGTTTTTTGTGACGGAACCCCCCATGATGATCCGGAAGTGAAGAAAAAAGACCGGGAGCAGCGGGCCGCGATCTTCAACAGGGGGGATCAGGTCATTGTATATTACTATACACACAGCCTGGAGGCGCTGGTTCAAAGGCGATCCGATATTTTTACAAAGGTAAGATAATGGAATTCAAAACAGGTTCGCTGGTCAGGGTCAGAAGCAGGGACTGGATCGTTCTGCCGTCCAATGATGAAAACCTTGTTCTGTTAAAACCCCTTGGCGGATCGGAAGATGAAATCACCGGCATTTATCTGCCCCTCGGGTTCGAGGATGATCACATTCAGTCAACGGATTTTCCGATTCCCACCATTGAAGACATCGGCGACATCGCATCGGCCCGACTCCTGTATAATGCCACCCGACTCGCTTTCCGAAGCGGGGCGGGACCATTCCGCTCCCTGGCCAAACTCTCCTTTCGTCCCCGTTCCTATCAAATGGTGCCGCTGATCATGGCCCTGAAGCAACCGGCCCCAATTCGCCTGTTCATCGCCGATGATGTCGGGGTCGGCAAAACCATTGAAGCCCTGATCATTTTAAAGGAAATGCTGGAAAGAAAGGTCATCCGGAAGTTTGCCATCATTGTGCTACCCCATCTGTGCGATCAGTGGCAGGCGGAGATGAAGGATAAATTTGGCATCGAAGCCGTGATTATCCGTTCCAATACCCAGGCCCGCCTGGACAGGGAGATCCCGGACGACACCAGTGTATTTGATTATTATCCCCATCAGATCATATCCATTGATTACATCAAAGCCAATCACCGGAGACAGGTGTTCATTCAGCAATGCCCAAAATTCATTATTGTGGATGAAGCCCATTCCTGCGCTTCGGATGCGGACGAACACAGCGCGCAGCAGCAGCGCCATCAACTGATTCGGGATTTGTCCGGAAAACCGGATCAGCACATCCTGCTCCTGACGGCCACCCCCCACAGTGGCAAAGCAGGGCAGTTCGGCTCGCTTCTGGAGCTGATTCACCCCAAATTCAAAAATCTGGATATCGCCAGGGCGACTCAGGACCAGCGGCGGGAATTTGCCGGTCACTATGTCCAGCGGCGGCGGGCGGATGTTGAAAAATGGATGAACGAGGATACGCCTTTTCCCAAGCGGGATTCCGGCGAATTTCCTTATGAGTTGTCAGCAAAATACGCGCGCTTTTACGATGATATCCTGGATTTTGCTCTTGGATTGACGCGGGGCGATGATCCGCATAAGGGCAGGCAGCGCCTGAGATACTGGTCCGCCCTGGCCCTGTTGCGCGGGGTCATGTCCAGCCCGGCAGCCGGGATTGAAATGATCAAAAACCGCATCAGCAAAACAGCCTCTCCGAATGATTCGGAGGATGCGGATATGGAAAGCGATGACGGATCCAATCCCATCATGGATGATGACTTTGACACGGCCAGGGATTTTACGCCCACGGGCATCATCAGCAGAACCGAATGGAGCGCCGGTGAAAACAAAAAGCTCAATCAACTGGCCGAACAACTGAATGAACTGAATGGGATTGAAAATGACTTCAAGATAGCCCGAACCCTGGAGATCATAGCCGACTGGCTAAAACAGGGGTTTAATCCCGTGATTTTCTGCCGGTTTATCCGTACCGCCAATTATCTGGGGGATATATTAAAAACCCATCTGAAAAAAGAGATCAATGTTCAGACCGTAACCAGCGAAGACCCGGATGAGGTGCGAAAATCGCGAATCGGGGACATGAAATCATCCCCGCAAAAAGTGCTGGTGGCCACCGACTGTTTAAGCGAGGGTATCAATCTGCAGGATCAGTTTAGCGCTGTACTTCATTATGATCTGCCCTGGAACCCCAATCGGCTGGAACAGCGCGAAGGCCGGATTGACCGGTACGGGCAAACAGCGGATGAGGTGAAAGCCTATCTTCTGTATGGGAAAGACAATCCCATAGATGGGGTGGTCTTAAAAGTGCTGTTGAGAAAAGTCCGTGAAATTCGGCATTCCATCGGCATATCCATCCCGTTTCCCGAGGACAGCCAATCGCTGATGTACTCCGTACTTCAGGCGATCATCTCGGACTCTCAGGCTGCCGCCCAAAGACGCGACGCCAATCAGATGACTTTTGATTTCGGCAATATGGATGAAGTGAAAAACAAGGAAATCATCGCCACCAAAGCCATTGAAAAGGCCGCTGACCGGGAACACGCCTCCAGAAGCATTTTCGCCCAGCACGCCATCCGGGCCAATGAAATTGAAGAAGATTTGAAACAATCCGATGACGCCATCGGCGATCCCCGGGCCGTGGAGTCATTTGTAACCGAATCCCTGACCAGGTTCTATGGGGTTCAGATGACCTGCAACCCCAAGGTCAGGGGCTACACCCTCTATACGGCCAATTTGCCAGGCGTATTGAAAAGCCTGCTGCCGCCCGAAAACACCCTCAAAGTCAGCTTTTTTTCCCCCACACCAGAAGGCTATCTTTATCTGGGCAGAAATCATCTGTTTGTGGAGCAGTTATGCCAGTCGGTCATGGCGGATTCTCTGAACCGTGATTTCCAGCACGGGCCTGCACGATCCGCGGTGATCCGGTGCAGGGAAGTCGCCGCCAAGACAACCGTCATTCTTTTCCGGGTAAGAAATGTGATTGAAGAAAAGAAAAGCGGCGGCCGCTTTGTTGCCGAGGAAATGCTGTTGTGGGGCTACCGGGGCAGCTTTTCCGAAAACAATCGCCTGGATTCCGAAGCGGTCAAAATCCTGCTATCCAGCGCCCTTCCCAGCGCCAACATGCCGTTGCCTGAAAAAGCGATGTATTTTGAAAACGAGATGGAAAATATCGCGGAGATGAAAACCGTTCTTGATGAAATTGCAGGTAACCGGGCCGAGGTTTTGATTGCAGCCCATGAACGGTTTCGAAAGGTCCTGGGAGGAAGGCAATTCAAGGCTGTCGAGCCCGTGCTGCCCATGGACATTATGGGCGTTTATATCTTCATTCCGGACCATACAGGCAGATAAGCATCATGAAATACACAACCATCCGCATCGAAGGCGCCATCCTTTCCGCCGATATCCTGGACCGGATCGAGCAGGGCAATATCAGCGGACAATTGGCCACGGATTTCGGGTTGGACGCCAAAATCAGGGTCAAGGATGAGATCGCCCGATCTTGGGCCGACGCCCAGGATTTGTGGCGGATTTTTAACCGACAGCGGGAAAAAGTTCCCGCCGATGATTACGGCACGTCGGAAACCCGTCGATACTGGATTTTGCCACTGCTCGGCCTTTTGGGATATGACGTACAATTATCCAGGGCGGAATCCATCAACGGCAAATCATATGCTGTCAGCCATCGTTCGGACAACCTGGACGGATTTCCGGTTCATGTCATGGGGTTTAATGACAGTCTGGACAAAAAGCGCGATACCAGCGGCGCGCGAATGTCACCCCATGCACTGGTTCAGGAATATATCAATGTAACCGAGCATTATCTATACGGCATTGTCACCAACGGCATCCAGTTACGATTACTCCGGGACAGCAGCCGGCTCATCAAACTCTCCTTAATCGAGTTTGACCTGCAAACCATGATGGATGAGGAGCATTTTGCGGATTTCGCCATCATGTACCGGCTGCTGCATGTCAGCCGGATGCCTATAAAAAAAGAACTGGGCGGCGACAGCCTGATTGAAAAATACCATCAGGACGCCCTGGAATCCGGTTCGCGCATCCGGAATGGATTGAGCGATGCCGTGGAGCTTTCCATCCGGTCGCTTGCCAATGGATTTCTGGAACACCCGGGAAATGATCATCTGAGAGAACGCATTGGAAGCCGCGACATATCACCGCTTGATTATTACCAGTATCAGCTTCGACTGATCTACCGGATTCTGTTTCTCCTGGTGATTGAAGAACGCAATCTGGTGTTTCCGGAAAACAGCGGCAGGGACAAACGGGATATTTATCGGGAGTATTACAGCATCAGCCGGTTAAGGCAGCTTTGCGGCAAACCCTATATTCTGGAACAGCGGCATCATGATTTGTGGATCGGTTTAAAACACACATTCCGGTTATTTGAAACCGATGCCAAAGGCGGATATTTGGGCATCAAACCCTTGGCCGGTGACCTGTTCGGCCCGAATGCACTTGGGGTTCTCAATCAATGCCATCTGCCGAACCGGGTGCTGCTGGGATGCATCAAAAACTTGAGTGTTTTTCAAAACAAGACGACCGGCCAGATCACGCGGGTCAATTACGCGGCGCTCAATGTGGAGGAATTCGGGTCGGTTTATGAAGGCTTGCTGGAATTTGACCCCATTGTATCCCTCCAGGACGGCCATTATCAATTTGATCTGAAAAAAGGTGATGAGCGGTCCTCTTCCGGCTCCCATTATACGCCCGATGAAATGGT
>DFZE01000214.1:0-7224 GCA_002382065.1 Desulfobacteraceae bacterium UBA4064 | reverse complement strand
GTCCGCACCGGCGAAGATCAGCCATCCCCCAAACCCCTGCGCCAGTCCATCCGGGATGTGATCCAATTCTGTATTTACGGGGTGGACAAAAACCCACTGGCGGTGGACCTGTGCAAGGTCGCCCTGTGGCTGGAAGCCCATAACCCCGGCGAACCGTTGAATTTTCTGGACCATCATATCAAATGCGGGGATGCCATCGTGGGGCTTGCCCACAAAGAAGAATTGGAAAAAGGCATCCCGGACGAAGCATTCAAAAAAATGCCGGATGATGACAAGAATATCCGCGCCCAATTCGCCAAACAGAATAGAAAACAAAGGGCCACAGCCTGTAAGCGGGAATTTTTTTACCGGCATTCCCAATTCAGCCGGGTTGAACAGTCCTTTGCGGATGTTTCCCAAATTTTTTCATCCTTCAACGCACTCCCCGAAACGTCCATCAACCAGATTCAAGAAAAGCGCACCACATATCAGACCATGATATCCGGAGAAAACTGGCGACTTTTAAAAAGCCTGTGTGATATCCAGACCGCCCAGTTTTTTATCCCGAAAACCCTGGAAAACAGCGGCGCAATCGTCACGGATGACATGTTCCGGCAATACATGAGCGGCATCCGCATTTCTGCGGACGGCCTTTCGGCTGCGGCGGGCATGGCCCGGAAAAACCGGTTTTTTCACTGGTTCCTGGAATTTCCGGAAGTTTTTGCCAAAGGCGGGTTTGACTGCATCTTGGGAAATCCGCCGTTTTTAGGAGGCCAAAAACTTTCCGGTATGTTCGGCCAGCGGTTTCTGGAATATGTCAAATATGCCTATGCCCCGGCTGGCAGTTGCGATCTGGTGACCTATTTTTTCAGAAGAATTTTCACCATCATTAGACCGGGCGGATTCCAGGCACTGATATCCACCAACACCATCGCGCAGGGAGCAGCACGGGAAGGGGGCCTTGCGGTGATTCTGTCCCAGGGCGGCGCCATTCATTTTGCGGTCCGTTCCATGAAATGGCCGGGTCTTGCGGCGGTGGAAGTTTCCCTGGTCGGGATTTACAGGGGAAAATGGAATGGGCTGTGCAATTTAAACGGCAAACCGGTGGCGCAAATCACATTTTATCTGGATGACGCAGAAATCACGGGCAATCCCTATCCTTTGATTCAGAATGCCGATAAAAGCTTTCAGGGCTCCATTGTGCTGGGCAAGGGATTTGTGCTGGAACCCCATGAGGCCATGAATCTTATTGAAAAGAACCCCAAAAACAAGGATGTGCTGTTTCCATATCTCAATGGCGAGGATTTGAACACCAGCCCGGACCAGTCTCCCAGCCGGTGGGTCATCAATTTTTTTGACTGGCCGGAAGAAAAATGTCGGGAAGAATATCGGGATTGCTTTGAGATTGTTGAGTGGTTGGTGAAGCCGGAAAGACAACTTCTAAAAAACAACCCGGATGGTATAAGGAGAAAAAAGAATTGGTGGCTTTACGGAAGAAATCCCATTTCATTATATCGAACAATTGAGCCTTTAGAGCGGGTGCTTTTGATTGCTCAAGTTAGTAAGACAGTCGCTGTTGATTTCACGATAAACGATAAAGTGTTAGATGCCAAGTTAGTCGTTTTTTCTCTTGATCGATATAAGGATTTTTCCATTTTACAATCAAGTTTTCATTATAATTGGGCATGGAAATATTGTACAACAATGAAAGCTGATTTAAGCTATACTCCTACCGCTATTTTTCAAACACTGCCTTTCCCGCAAAACCCTTCTTGGGAAACCGAATTTGCCTTGGAGCGCATCGGCGCAACCTATCATGAAAACCGCCGCCGCCTCATGCGCAATGCACAGATTGGCCTGACCAAAACTTACAATCAGTTTCATAATCCCCGGCTTTTCGCCATTGACGACGACCTGCCGGAAAAAGAGATTGAAAAGCAGTTCGGCAAGGAAACTCTGTATCTCTGGAACCACCTTCACCGGACTCTGGGCACCTGCAATTTCAACCAGGCAGTGGCGGACATTGCTCACCTCCGCCGCCTGCACCAGGAAATGGATGAAACCGTGCTAAACGCCTATGGCTGGACCGACATCTGCCTGGCCCATGATTTTTATGAAGTGGATTACCTCCCGGAAAACGACCGCATCCGGTACACCATTTCCCCGACAGCCCGCAAAGAAATTTTGAATCGCCTGCTGAAACTGAACCACGAAATCCACAAGCGGGAAATGCAGGAAGGTGAAGCCTTTGAAGCCGAATCCCAAAAGATACACCCGATGGATGATGAAAGGCAGTTAAGCCTTTTTGATAATTGAGTGATGGATACAAACCAGGAAGATAAAAATGGAAGAAAATCAGGGGTCGGTAACATTCATTAGAGTTTCAAAGGAAAATGTCCTTGCCTTCCTGGGAAAGGCCAGGCGGCGGGTTATCATCGCAAAAGCGGGCTATTTGGTTGAGGAAATTACAAAACTTCTTTGCCTTGCTGACAACCACATACACTGTGATGTGTATGTGGACACGGATGAGAAATCCATTCGATACGGTTTTGGAGAACAGGCCGCCCTTGAATTGATTCATAAGAATCTTGAACGGCTGAATGTGCGAAGCGCAAACTACATCAGAATGGCCATTGTGATTGTTGACGATACAGTCATGGTGTATTCCCCGGTGGCGTTGTCCTGGGAAGAAGTGCCGGAACAAATTGATTTCCCAAATGGATTCATTGGTGGAAAAGAATTGGCGACAAGCCTACTGGCACAGATTGAAGGCAAACCCATACAAATCCACATCGAAGGGTTGGAGAAGACCAATAGCCAGCAGGTCCCTGTGGCGCAAAAAGCCACGCTTGTAACCAAACAGGATACATCGAACACCATTACCACGTTGTTGGAGGATATCAATATCCAACCTTGTCCCGTGGTGCAAAAAGCCCCGGCTGTAATCAAACAGGATATATCCAAAACCATTGCCATATTGAAGGAAAACCCACCGGTTGACCCATCGAAACTGAGGAAAACAACAATTTACCGAAACAAATATAAGCTTTTAAAAATGACCGTTCACGGGGTAAAGATCACGAATAAATCGATTTCACTTCGTCCCTTCAACAGCATGTTCAAGGAGAAGAATTTGAGATTGAAAAGTAGCTGGAATGTGCTCACACGTGAAGATGTTGAAAGTCTGACCGCAATCAAAGATTTCTGGGAAATCCTTCAAATATTTAATGATGAATGCACTTTTGATGCAGGCCGTTATGGTGTGTTAATCCTGACAAAAGATAAAACCCAGCTTGAAAAAGGTATCCATTGCGCAGTTTTAAATCTGAAGGGTTGCCTTGGCAAAATTGACAACAAAACTGCCGAGAGTACGCCTGCACCTGCCGACAGGAATGCACAGGATGTTGAGACAGCAGCCAATTTGCTCAACAAACAAGTGTCGGAAGCTGTGCCAGCTTCTCAAGAGAAACAAACAGATATGGCTGAAAACAGTCTGGCCAAACTGCTGAAGGATAGCCGAACCGCCCTCGTTGAGCATTTATTTTCTCAGGCATTACAAGACAAGAGCTGCCGGGGCCAGTTATTTTCGAACGATCAAACACTTTATCGACAATTATGGAAAAATGATATTTCAGAAGAGGAAGCTGTCAGGCAGGCTGTTGAGACCTTTGTCGATTTCAAGCTGAATTTTCCAAAAGCCAATGAAATGATATATCTGATTCACGTAGAATTTAATTATTATGATATCTCGGACGAACTTTTGGCAAAAAATGATTTTATCGAGATTCTTCAAAAATTTGATATACAAGTGCGCGACTACCAGGAAGGATATGAAAAAAACAAGCAGCGTTCGCTATTTGATTCTTGAATTGTCGTCTGCAGAGTGCTGATTGTAACGGATTTGGGGGGATCATTGCAATGCTAAAAATCCGATAACGCTCCGTAGGAGCATCCTGTTTGTAGTGATATCAACCCCATGTTCCTTCAAGCCCCGTAGGGGCGGCCTGTTACCAATCGAAACAGGTCGCTCCGATGGAGCTCGTTGGCTTGGTATCCTGTCAATTTCTACAAACAGGCCGCCCCTACGGGGCTGATAAATAGAGATTGCGACGGGTAATAATGCCCCCGAATCCGTTACAAACAGAATTTTCCTATGCCAACCTGCGTAACTTCAGGCAGTTTTATCTCACCGATCCCGATTTTGAGAAATTCTACACGCTGTGTAGAAAATTGAGCTGAAGCCATAACCGTTTGATTATGCATGATGAACAGACCTACGATCGATACACCGTTTCATCACTTCAGTGAGGTAAAATGAACCAGGTCCATTATCCTTTTTGGCCGAAACGGCTGCCCAAAATCTTGCCAGTCCTGCAGGTACCCCTTCAGGATCTTCTGGAAACATCTGCCAGGCGTTTTCCGAACTGCATTGTCATGGTTTTGTTTTCTATGGAACGGAATTTGCTTGGCCCACAACGCGAAACGCCAAATGAATGGACCGCGGTGGAACGCCCGCTCCTGCAGCAGTTGGTCGTCATGGGCTTGGGAGTACCTGCAAGAGGATGAGGAGCCCTGAAATGACCGATCTGGTATCTTCCCCCGGCGTCCCGCCTTCTCCATCCCTGGTCTCCGACATACGCCGCATGATCGACGAAAGCCGCATGCAGGTTGCCGTGACGGTAAACACCGCCCTCACTACGCTTTACTGGCGGATTGGCAAACGGATCAACGAAGAATTTCTCAAGGGTGAGCGGGCACATTATGGTGAGGAAATTGTCGCTACCGTGTCGAGACAATTGAGCAAGGACTATGGGAGCAATTTCGCTGAAAAAAATCTTCGCCGGATGATTCAATTTTCTGAAGTATTTCCGGATGAGCAGATTCTCGTATCACTGATACGACATTTGAGCTGGACTCATTTTATCGCCTTGATTCCCCTCAAAGATCCCCTCCAGCGCGACTTCTACGCCGAGATGTGCCGAATAGAACATTGGAGCGTGCGAACCCTGCGGCAGAAGATCGCCTCCATGCTCTTTGAGCGTACCGCCCTGTCAAAGAAACCCGAAGACTTGATTCGCCTGGAACTTGACGCCCTGCGTAGCGAGGACAGGCTGACCCCCGACCTTGTTTTCCGCGATCCCTACTTTCTCGATTTTCTCGGCTTGAAAGACACCTTTCAGGAAAAAGATCTCGAAGCCGCCATTCTCAGGGAAATGGAATCGTTTATCATGGAAATGGGGGCAGGTTTTTCATTTGTTGCCAGGCAAAAGAGAATCATTGTCGATGATGATGATTTCTATCTTGACCTGTTGTTTTATCACCGTGACTTGCGGCGGCTGGTAGCCATTGAACTGAAGTTGGACAAATTCCGTCCGGCACACAAGGGACAGATGGAACTTTACCTGCGCTGGCTGGATCGTTATGAACGGAAGGAAGGAGAAAAAAGCCCATTGGGCCTGATTCTCTGCGCTGGCAAAAAACAGGAACAGATCGAATTGCTGGAGCTGGGCGAATCCGGTATTCATGTGGCGGAATATCTCCTGGAACTGCTGCCGCGTGAGGAGCTGCAAAAGAAACTGCACGCCGCCGTGTACCATTCCCGGCAAAGGTTTATCAACCACACAGAGAGGCAAGGCGGATGACGGAGAAGATGCCACTTTCGACAATGCCGGAACTTGATCCTGACCCACAACGCGAAACACCAAATGAATGGACCATGGTGAAGCGCCCGCTCCTGTAGCAGTTGGCTGTCATGGGCTGGGAGTACCTGCAAGAGGATGAGGAGCAGTGAAATGACCGATCCGTTACGGTTAACAGCGCCCTCAATACGCTCTACTGGCAGATCGGCAAACGGATCAACGAAGAATTTCTCAAGGGTGAGCAGGCTGATTATGGTGAGGAAATTGTCGTTACCGTGTGAGACAATGGACAAATGCGGTTGAATGTGGCGGCGGTATCGTTGCCGTCGTTATAGACTTTCAGAAAAATAATTTCGCTGCGTTATCGGTCGGGGATGGCCGAGAAAAGGCCTATCCCCTGCTGCCTTGCGAAATTAATTTCCTGAAAGTCTATAACGTTACCTCCGCTGCTCTTTTTTTGGCAATTTCAATTTCCTTCAACAGACCTTTGTTGGATCGGCAATGGGTTGATCCACACGTTGCTGTTTTAACCTCCCGACTCCTGAAACCATATAAAGAGCATGATACCCAGACCGGTTACGGCGATGCCGGTCATTCCCCAAAAATTGGGAAGCGCGGTACCGATAATTAACACTTCTGCGATCAGGGCGAAAATCACCTCGCTGGATTGGGTGGCGTCAACCGCTGCAAGCTGATTGCCGGTTTTTGCCTGGTTTCTGGCAAAGAAAAAAATTCCGGTGGCCAGAATCCCGGACAAAACCGCCACCAGAGCGGTTTTGACAAGCTGGCCGGAAGACGGCGCCGGTGGTGCAGCGACAGCTACCAGTACGCACCAGAAGGGGATGGTACCCAAGGACATGAAGAGGATTTTAACAAACGGATGATCCAGCTCCGGCGACCATATCTTCGGTAACCGGTCATGACCGTTGACCGCTTCCCACACCATCTGGCTGCCCAGTGGATAGCAGAAAGCGGCCAGAAGCATGGGAAGTGCTCCCTTGAGCATCGCATGGCTTTGGACCCCGTCCGACTGGCTGATATTGACCATCAAAACGCCGGCAAAAACAATTCCGGAAAATATCCACACCTTTTTCGGAAACCGCCTTCCGAACCCGGCCAGCACCACCAGTGTGGCGATGATGGTGAACTGCCAGGTGGCGGCGATGACCCATCCCGGCGCATGGTCCGCACCAAAGCATATCAGCGCGTAAAAGCCGCCGAAACCGATACTGCCCGCCATGACCCAGAACAGCAAATGCCTGTAAAACCGCTTCAGGAGACCAACCGTTTGGCTCATTCCTCTGGAAATCATCAGCCAGACAACCAAAAACAGGATCATGTAACCATATCGCAGGCTGGCGCTCCACACCCAGTGCCCGCCCTCGAGACTCATCATCCGGTTCAGGACAAAGGTGGAGCTGAAGAAAAAACCGGCCAAGAGTCCGATCAGAATCAGCCGCACCATATTGTATCCCCTGTCATGTCGTTTTCGTCCCTGATTGAAACTTGAAACCGGGGCATCCTTTTCCATCCATCCATTTCACTCATGAGGGTGAAGCTCCCGGATTGAAACATGAGTTGTGTGAGAATAGTCACAATAATTGAA
>DFZE01000229.1:4966-27346 GCA_002382065.1 Desulfobacteraceae bacterium UBA4064 | reverse complement strand
TGGCGTTGTATTGATACCAAGGAGAATTTTTTAAATGATTTATGATATGGAATTTGAAACCCTGCCGCGGGAAGCCCTGATTGCCATTCAGCTTCGAAGACTCCGCGCGACGCTGGAACGGGTGTACGCCACGGTGCCATTTTATAAAAACCAGATGAACAAGGCCGGCATCACCCCCAATGATATTCAGAGCCTTTCGGATTTGGCGCATATTCCCTTTACCACCAAAAAAGATCTTCGGGACAATTATCCCTTTGGCATGTTTGCCGTTCCGATGGAAAATGTGGTGCGCATCCATGCCTCATCCGGTACGACCGGGAAACCGACTGTCGTGGGCTATACGGCCAGAGACATTCAGATGTGGTCATCTCTCATGGCCCGGTCCCTCAGCGCCGGAGGTGCAACCCGGAATGATATCATCCACAATGCCTATGGTTACGGTCTGTTTACCGGCGGATTGGGGGTTCATTATGGTGCGGAAAAACTGGGCGCTTCCGTGATACCGGTTTCCGGGGGTAATACGCGTCGCCAGATCACTATCATGAAAGATTTTGGACCGACCATCATGACATCAACGCCATCCTATGCCCTGCATCTGGCGGAAGTCGCCCAGGAAATGGGCGTTTCGTTCCGGGATCTCAAATTCCGATACGGAATTTTTGGCGCCGAACCCTGGTCTGAACAGATGCGGCATGAAATTCAGGACCGGCTCAATCTCAAGGCCGTGGATATTTATGGGCTGAGCGAGGTCATGGGACCCGGTGTTGCCGTGGAGTGCCACCAGGCTCAGAATGGTCTGCATATTTTCGAGGACAATTTCATTGCCGAGATCATCGATCCCGTAACGGAAAAACCACTTCCCTATGGTGAAAGCGGAGAGCTCGTCTTTACCTCCATTACCAAGGAAGCGTTTCCGGTCATCCGGTACCGGACCCGGGACATCACAACACTGACTGCCGAGCCATGTATCTGCGGAAGGACACTGGTCCGCATGAAAAAGGTCAGCGGCCGCACCGATGACATGCTGATTATTCGGGGGGTGAATGTGTTTCCCTCACAGATTGAAAGCGTTCTGATGGAGATCAAGGGTCTGTCTGTGCATTATCAACTGGTTGTGGACCGGGTTGACAATCTGGATACCCTGACGGTTCAGGTTGAAGTCGGTGACGGCATTTTTTCGGATGAAGTCCGGGTCCTTCAGGCTCTTGAAAAAAATATCGCCTATCGCATCAAGGAAGAGCTGGGGGTTTCTGCCCGGGTCAAGCTGGTTGAACCCAAAGTCATTGCCCGAAGTCAGGGAAAAGCGGTTCGGGTGATCGATCACCGCAAGATATAAAGGAGGAAGGGATGAAGGTGAAACAAATTTCTGTTTTCCTGGAAAACAAGGCGGGTCGGTTATCCGAGGTCACTGCCATTCTGTCAGAGGCCGGCATTAATATTCGCGCCCTCTCCCTGGCAGACACATCCGATTTTGGTGTGTTGCGCCTGATTGTCAACAACAGTGACAAGGCCTTGGACGCACTGAAAAACAATGGTTTTTCTGTCGGTGTCACGGATGTTGTGGCCGTGGAAGTCACGGACAGGCCCGGCGGGCTGCACCATATCCTTGAAATGCTGCAACAGGCTCAAATCAATGTGGAATATATGTATGCATTTGTGCAGCAAAGCGGTAAAAATGCGGTCATGATTTTCCGGTTTGACCGGATTGACGAGGCGATCGAAATTCTTCAAAAAGATGGTATCGCCATTGTTGATGGCGAGAAACTGTATGATTTGTAAGGACATAATATCGCGACCCGAAATGATGGCAGAGGAATCGGGGCCTTCCGGGAATGTTTTCCAAAGGAAAAGATCGGTCCGGGACTGATCATCTGCTCGGTCGAAAAACCAGTCCGACTGGCGGAACAACTTGTTGCCGTGCCGTGGTGGATCATATAAAATCTGGTTGTTACCAGCATTGTGTGGGGGAGCCTGTAGGTCAGGTTGGCCGGATGTTTGGCCTACCTGACACTGCGATCTGTGCGGTTTGCCGTTGGCATTGTGTCAAAGAGCCGAGGCACCCTGACCTACCGGCTGACTGCGTTGAAAAGCACCTCAAAATGCAGACATGCTTTGCAGTTTATTTCGATTTTCAATCTGTGTAATCTGCGTAATCGGTGGATAAATACAATCATGACCAATACGACGTTGTTTTTGCCCGTTTCAATCCTGTAAATCCTGTCAATATTTTTCAGTAGGCCATACCGGACTGCAACCAGGCCGGAGCCGAATCACTGATGAAAACTGATTCCCGTCACAATCACATTCATGTCACCTGCGGAATCATTGAATCCAATGGACAGATTTTGGCAGCCCAGCGCAGTCGGTCCATGAGAATTCCCCTGAAATGGGAATTTCCCGGTGGAAAAATCGAAGACGGCGAATTGCCCCAAGACTGTCTCCGGCGGGAACTGATGGAGGAGTTGGGCATCACTGTAACCATCGATCACCAGTTGCCTCCGGTGACCCACGACTATCCTTCCCTGCGGGTGACCCTGTATCCGTTTGTATGTCATATTGTTGCCGGCAAGCCAACCAACCACGAACACGAGGCCATTGTCTGGCCATCATGGGTGCTCTGGGTGAAGGGCACAAGCTGACGGAAACCGAGCGGACCCGGATTATCAAAACCTATCGGGAGTGTCTGCCCGGGGATATGGGTCTGGTTGTCGGGGTTCGATCCCAGGCCACAGATCCGGCCAAATCAATGGTTCTGAGTGCCCGGGATCTGGGGGCGGATGCCATTCTGCTCGGGCCTCACGGTGTTCAGAAGGACAAACCGCTTCTGGAATATTACCAGCAGGTATCCGATGCCGCACAGATTCCCTGCATCATCCATGACTACCCGGCCGTGACCGGCATCACCCTGTCGGTGGAGCTCATTACCCGCATTTTTGAGGTCTCGGAAAACATTCATTACATCAAACTGGAAGATCCGCCGACCGGAATGAAAATGCAGGCACTGAACAGATCTGCCGGGGCCGGGCTGAACGTGTTCGGCGCACTGGGCGGGATGTATGCCCTGGAAGAACTGGAGTTGGGCGCCATCGGAATCATGACCGGATTTGTATATGCCGAACTTCTGGTTCAACTTTATAATCTCGCCCAAACCGGCCAGTGGAAGCAGGCCGCCGATCTCTTTTATGATTTCCTGCCATTGAACCGGTGGGAATTCCAGCCGGGAATCGGGGTGTCGCTTCGCAAACAGGTTTTGAAACACCTGGGTGTGTTTACTACGGCCAAGGTGAGACATCCTGGCCCGGATGCAGACTCCCGGACCATGGATCAGTTGTTCCGGATTGTCAGACATCTCCAGGATAAGGGATATCCCCTGGATAGCGGACATTCCGCACATTCAAATTGATCCGTGTAATCCCCTGAAGCATGATCCGTTGAAGGTGCAATTAAATATTGAAAATGAATTCCTGGTATGCCATAGCATAAACCGCCTCAAAAAATCACCTGAGCTGCCATGCATTTCACGGTAACGCGCATGAATTATTCCGGGAGGTTCACCCCCATGAAAATGACATCCACCGCTTTTAACCCAAATCTCAACCTTCAAAACTCAAAACGTTTTTTCATTTTTTTGCCAGATGGGACAGGCCCCCATAATGTTTGATATTTCAAACGATCCAGTCATAATAGGTTTCTCCGTTCGATAGGCATCCATGATGATAACACAGAACCTGCTATACCTTATCCATAATTTTGGTTTGATTTCCATGTTATCGGATATCAATATGCAAACATGGAAAATACAGTATGCTTTTTTCCACGCTTGCTGTCTTGATATCAAAACAGGTCGAATCTTTTCCATGATACATTCGTGATAGATGGAAAAATTTTCTCCTATCAACAATGTTGAGCCACAATGAAAGGACTTCTGTCTTGCTTGATCCAGTAGAGGCCGAAAAGGTTTATAATCGATTATCCGATATTATCAGAAATGCTGGCCTTGATTGGCTAATAGCAGATGTCACACACCAAATCTCAATGGGCAAACAGGGAGCAAAGGACATACAGGTTGAGTCAACCCTTCCTGGCCCACAAGGTGACTACCTACCAAAGCGGAAAGGTCGTAGGGCAGCGTTTATTGTAACCCAGCCATTAAATGAGAATGAAAGGCTCCTCCTTCTTATAGAAGCCCTTGAAGCTGCAACGGTGGGCCTATCTCTTGGTATCGTGAACTTTTATGAGATAATAGGAAAGGATAATAATCAATTCCGATCCATCGGCTTTGCCGCCGATAATGAGGTGAATGAACTTATGCATGTGGATTTAGAAATTCTCAATAGAAAAAAGGATGTTTTACATTTACAAGATCTTTTGAAAGAGCTTAAGGAGGCTGTGTAATGCCGGTACGATCCGATCTTCTTGCAGACATCCAAGCCATATTGGGTTCAGCTCTTCCTGCATCCCTTACTTCCACCTCTGCAGCAAACGATCTCTATGAAGCCTACCTGTTTTCATTGGTCTGCCAAGCTGCTAGAGATGAGGGTGCTACTGTCAAATTCCGCAGCATAATGTCTATTAACCCGATCATCTTTATCTTTAGGACGAGTCCCGGATATATTAGCTCAAGGTATGCTGACTACGGCTATGCAATAATAGACTTCACAAACAAACCAACTCTTGAAGCTCATGTTGGCGTACGCGTATCAGGTGCATCTCAGGTTTTACATGAATGTGACATTTGTGTCCTTTTAGGAGACGAATCTGACCTTTGTCGGAATACCGGTGGAAGCATAGCGCCGAGGGCAGCAAAGGTGATTATCTCAATTGAAGCCAAATTTTATGATAGTTCATTAGGTTTAGGTCTTGGTCGAAGTTTTCTTGGTTTCACAATGGATGTGTCAGCGGATAAAGCGTTTTTCGTTGTGAATCGGACTTCTGGTTCGATTGAGAAGCTTTTAAGCCACAAAAAAAGGTTGTGGGAGCATAATATTCAGCCACAAAACACAATGGATATAAACAGGTTGAAGTTTGCTTTTCAAACTGCATTTAAAGACTTTAAAGCGAAATATTGAAGCCCAACCAGACCAATTCAGCCGAGGCAAAAAGGCGCGCGGCTGATTGGCGACGTTAAACCTCAAGGAAAAATTGTATGATGAGTTTTAAACAAGAAAAAACAGGATATGTAAAAACGGCAATATCAGATCTTCAAGGCGCATGGATGCTGTTGAGAAATCAAGTGGTAAAAGAATTTGGATTTGATGGTTCTGATAGGTTGTTATTCCATATTGATGAAGCAATGAGCTGGGAATGTGTAAGGGCTTTCAACCAGATGAAACCGCTAATTCTCGTAATTGAGAATATAGCAAGGCAATCAGGAGCATCGGAAGAAATCGCCGAACTTGTTTCAAATGTTAGAGATAATTACGAGGAGGCATTGGAAGCTATCAGGGAAGGGAAAGCTTATTAACTAAAACAAGCGATTTAACCATAAGGTTTGATCTGACTAGGCGACGGGAAGTCGATAGATGAGAACGTGGTTCCGGTCAGAATCAAACCATTGTCCAAGAAGCCCGTGTTGGAAGCAGGTATGGTTATAAGAGATAGCATCTGTCAAATTCACCATATCAAAATTGTCCAAATTCCTTTAGGAGATATCACTTGGAACAAAATGACGAGCCCTATCTTAACCTTGTTCTTGAGCCGATTCGGGTTTGTGCAAAATACAAGCCCAAGTTCGGTCAAGGCAACCAGGGCGGTGGCCTGAACCTTGAGCAATTCCAGGCGCTGTATCAGGCAGATCCGTTCTACAACTGGTTCGGGTTAGATCACCCAATGATGTATGCCGCTCACAAAGCGGCTGGTGGCATGACAAGTGTCTATCGGCAAATCGGGATCGGATGTGAAAAGCTTTTTAGAACTATCCTGCGTGATTTGCTGGGTCTCTCGGATGAGGACGTGATGTGGTCTTATGAGATATTGTTACCGACTGGCAAGAAGCGCACGCTTTACCTTGATGGCCGGGTACCGCTTGATCGAATCCCGGACAAAATCAAGCGGGATCAGTTTCATGAATGGATGAGAAAATCTGCGGATGAAGTTGGTGTAGCCCCCAAGGTATTCAACATGCTGGACGGAACGGTCTTTGAAGTTCGGCAGGGTTATAAAAGCAAAGACTCAAAACGCCAAAATGCCGATATCGCAAATGCGGCCACGGCATATACCAAAGCGTACCTGCCATGCGCCGCCATACTCTCAACGCAAATCGATAGCGACATTCTATACCGCTACAGAGGCGAAAAATGGGCGGTAATCACTGGAATCCTGGGTGCAAAGAACCCGCTGATATCCACCTATGATTTCATGAGAGATGTTGTCGGCTATGACTTGGCTGGCTTCTTCATACGGAATAGCAACGTGTTGCGCAAAGAAGTGGAAATGGTTCTGAAAGTGCTGCTGACCCCCGAGGATCAAGAATGATTTCGTTACCAACGAGGGAGCGACTTCGACAGCGGGCCGAGTACACCTACAAGTTCAACGCCGAGACCGGCAGACATGGTTGGCTTAGGCTCACACCTGCCTACTCTCTAAAAATCGTCGAAGAACTCGTGGTCGGCCACGCTAACGTGCAGC
Source organism: Desulfobacteraceae bacterium UBA4064 (assembly GCA_002382065.1). Lineage (GTDB taxonomy): Bacteria > Desulfobacterota > Desulfobacteria > Desulfobacterales > Desulfatirhabdiaceae > UBA4064. The sequence goes on along the minus strand of DFZE01000229.1, from coordinate 20,719 downwards.
GGGTATTGGACCCGTTCTGTGGGACGGGGACAACAGCACTTTGTGCAGGGTATCACGGCCTCGATGGCGTTACAACCGACATTAATCCGTTCTTGATCTGGCTTGCACAGGCTAAGACCGCTCAGTACTCCCCGACGATTATCGAGGCGACCGAAGACGCTTGCAAGCATGCTCTTGACTTGGTTGCAAGGCGTGCCATCGAACCGGTACCGGCTCCGCCCATATTCAATATTGAGCGATGGTGGTGCTCGGAAGCACTGGAGTTCCTCCGTCTTCTTCGCGCAGCTATTGAACAGGCCGCACAGGATAACGCTGCAGTTCGTAACCTGCTTCTCGTAGCATTCTGCCGCACTCTTATTGAGCAGTCAAATGCCGCCTTCAACCATCAGTCGATGTCCTTCAAGAGCGAGCAACAGCAATGCCTTCTCTTCCCTCTCGATAGGGGGGCATCATTCAATGCGGACGTTCGGTTCGTACTTGGTGGCGCTTCTGAGAACCCCTCAGGATCAGCATCTGTTGTCCTTGGGGACTCACGTGCGCTCAGAAAGGTGTTTGTTAGACAATTCGACTTGGTCATTACGTCGCCGCCCTACGCAAACAGGATGTCATACATTCGTGAGCTGCGCCCTTACATGTATTGGCTGGGATTTCTCGATAATGGCAGAGATGCGGGTGAGCTGGATTGGACGGCCATCGGTGGAACTTGGGGAATTGCAACAAGCCGGCTCATTGATTGGCAACATTCGGAGAGGCATTTTGACAACCCGCATCTGAATGACGCCATCCGGACTATCGCCCATGCTGATAACAAGAACGGAGCCTTGCTGGCCAAATATGTGGCAAAGTACTTCGATGACATGTGGGCACATTTTTGTGAATTGCCCGAACTCCTCGCGTCCGGCGCGAAGCTACACTACATCGTCGGCAATTCTTCCTTCTATGGAACCATTGTTTCGACTGAACGCCTTTACGCTGAAATGCTATCTGAGCTTGGGTTCTCGCATATCGAATGTCGACCCATTAGAAAACGGAATTCAAAGAAAGAACTCATCGAGTTCGATGTCGTGGCCCAATGGAAGTAACGGCTAACCCATAAGGTTCAAGTACCGCAAATCACCTGTCTGCCTCAATTGCCATTTTTTTTGGTTGCTGGATATCATTCTCTGTGGAATCATCATTACATTCAACCAGCTCAACTTTAACCTGAATTCTGTATTTGTTCATTTGATAAATCCTCCTGTCGGTTTTAGGATGATAATGATCTACCAAACGTTATCATTCACATTTCCAAAAGTTCCGTGTTTTTTGGGAGAAAGCAATCCATATTTGCATCAATACAAATCCTAACCGCACAGGCGGCAGCCTACCTGACTGTGCCGTCAGCATTATGTCAGGGAGTCGCCTCACCACCCTGACCTACCGGCTGAATATCGATTGCCCGAATGCCGAATGCCGTGTAATTGTCGTGGTTTTCAGGCGCCCGGCTGCGCAACCGTTCTTCCATTTTTTGAAGCCACTGCCCGACTGAAGTGGCATTGCTCAACAATTCTTCCATTTCATTTTCCAGCACATATTCCCAGAATCCGTCCGTGCACAGCAAAAAAGAATCGCCCGGCTGCACCGCATACGTCTTGTCCGGAATGACCGGACGAAAATCATCCGGACTTCCCAGGCTGCGCAGCAGGCGATTGCGGTCTTCATGGCCACGGATATCCTCGGGCCGGATGTCGCCGGCGCTGACCATCACCTGAGGAACGCTATGGTCTTTGGTCTGGAATAGTACACGGTTTTTGTGAAAAACATACAATCGGCTGTCGCCAAGATGGGCCCATCGGGCCTGGTCATCCTGAATAACCAGCAGGATGATCGTGGTGCGCATGGCGTAAAAGTCCGGATTTGCCTGTTGACCGGCAATAATGGCCTTCTGTGCATTTTCAAGCGTGGCGTGCAGAATGTTCAGGGGATTTTCCGATGACAGTGCCAAATATTCCAGAATCGTTTCAACTGCCAGAGAAGAGGCTTTTTGGCCGCCCCGGTGTCCTCCCAGACCATCTGCCACGATCCAGCATCCACCCGTTGGTGCCAAACGGTATCCACAGGTATCCTCATTGACCGTTCGTCCTCCCGGATGACTGACCCAGGATGTATCGTATTTCATTTCAATCTCCTTTGGCAATTTGTTTCAGTTCAAACAGACAGGACGGATTGGCCAGATAAAATTGCGTTCCATCCGGCACCCAATGCGGTTCACCGGGTTCAATTTTTTGGTTGCCGCCCAGAAAGGCGCCGTTGGCGGACCAGCAGTCTTCCAGAAAAAATGTTTTCTTATCAAGATCATATCCCACCAGACAGTGACGACGGCTGATTTCCCTGTTTTTTGAATCAAAAACGATACTGCTTGCCAGAGGATGGCGTCCCATCGCCACCGGGTTGCTGTCCAACTCCAGTTCCATTCCGGAAAACGGTCCGGTCAAGCCCCTCAGCAGCGGCTTGATGGCCGGTTGCGGTTTGATTTTGTCCGGGTCAATCCGGCGATGAATGCTGCCTATTCCTTTATCGGATGCCTGTTTGATCCATTTTCGTCCGGATGGGGTCAGGAACAGGGCCAGGGAAATCAGGCAGAGCAGACCGATGGCCGCCAGAAAGACCATGATCAGGGGGGCCTGCTGCCAGGATTGGTTGAACCCGGACAATTCTTCTCCAGTTCCGACAGTATAGGGAATGTTCAGGCGGTCCAGCTCCACCAGCAATTCATCAATCTGGATGGCCCAGCCAATTCCTTCGCCCAGGGGGACGCGGCTGACACCGGGCTGGATACCGCCGTTTTCACCGGGTTGAATGGTCAGCACCTGAGTCATGGATTTGGCGGAATTGATCCCGATCACCTGACCATTTTCATTATATAACGGTCCTCCGGAGTTACCCGGATTGAGGGATGCATCCAGTTGATACAGCCTGACATTTTCAGACGATGTGATATTCTTGGCGCTGATAATGCCCCGGCTGACCTTGACCTCAAACTGGCTGCGCGCGTCCACAGCCTGGCGATCATCCGCAGCCCCCGGAAATCCCAGAACATACACATTGTCGGCATCATTCACGGTGCTGCTTCGGGCGAACATGACGGCTGGCCGGGATATGGGATGATCCAGTTTGATGACAGCCAGATCCTTGGTGGCAGACTGCCAGATCACCTCTCCGGTTGTCCCCTGATTCACATCCAGAATGACGCCGGTTTTGCCGCCATCCTCAACACAGGCCACCACATGGTTATTGGTGACCACATGGGTGCCCTCACCGATGACAAAACCGGAACCGGTTCCCCCCTGATCGCCTTTGAGGCAGAACACCCGAACGGTACTTTGCTTCATGAGGGCGATGGGCGGCGCGGCAACTGCGGGAATCTGCAGAAAAAGAAAGATCACAATCGCTGCCGAAACAATCCGATGAAACGATATTGCCTGACAGGTTGGAATAACCGGATCTCTTGTTCGGTTCATCTGGTCGCCATTTCTGTGTAAAAAATGAATGATCCATTGTCGATTACAGGATACTGATTCGGATTTCAGTTCGTCCCAGCAGCAGAATGTCATCCGCTTCCAGATGTCGCAAACCGGTAATCCGGACACCGTTGACCCGGGTTCCGTTGGTGGTATTCAAATCAGCCACCGCCACGGCATCACCCTTCCGGATCAGCTCACAATGCCGCCGCGATATCTGATCATCACCCGGAACAGGAACGGAACACGGGCCTTCGGTGCGACCAATGACCAGACGGTCAACCAGGGTAATTTCACATCCGGAAAAGGAGGGATGAACCCCGATCGGGGTCAGTCGGAGACGCAGCCCAACCGGTTCTGGCGGTCTGGAAATGATTATGGGTTTTGGGGCAGCGTTGTTATCTCCAGGAAGCAGATATCTGCCCGGCATCCCGATTTCCATTGCCACGGGGCTGGCCGGTTCCTGACCAACATCCGCTTCAGCCGGAATAGTCGGGGTGTTGGTTCTGGCATTCTGTTTTTTCTTCCGGCGCAGCAGGACCAGACCGGCAATCAGGATCAGAACTGTCAGAACGGCTACGATGTGAAACCATTTGACAGCAGATCCGGATTCCAGGGTGTTTACGGGTTGTTCCAGGGCTGGCGGATGGGGTGTTGCGACGGGTTCCGGCTCGGCAACCCGAATCAGCCGCAGATCCAGCCCGTCGGTAAAGGCCCGTTGTCCGGCAGTCAGATTCATCTGCAACCGGTGTACCGCATTGTCCGCTTGGCAGGCATCGCAGACAACCCGGGCCACATACACCTGTTGGATTCGGTCACGCAACCGGGTGATCATCTCGGGAAAGGACGTATTTTCGGCTTTCAGCAAGGCCCCGCCCGAGGCCCGTGCAAATTCTCCCAGTTTTTTCATGTCCGCATCCTTCTGGGGTGTGGCCGGAGGCGGAGAAAAGCCAATGGCAAACAGCGGAATGCGGTCTGTCTGCATGGCTGCCAGCACCTCTTCCCGCCGCAGGCCGGCGGCATAATCGTCCCGGCCATCGGACAGGGTGATGATGATTCGGCGCAGGGGCAAATCCGGATCTGTCCGGTTTTTGACGGACATGGCCTCCACCAGGCCCCGATGCAGTTGCGTATCGGTGTCTGTGGCATTCAGACGGCCAATGGTCTCCTTCAATGCAGCCTTGTCCGCACTGAAATCCATTTCCTGACGCACCCCGGTCCCGAATGTCAGGATGGCGGTGCGGTCTTTCTCACTCATGGCGTCCACCCAGGCCAGCAGGGCCTCCCGCAATTTATCAAACTGGGCCGGTTTCAGGGATTTGGAAATGTCCACCAGCAATACTGCGGCCATGCCCTCACCGGTTTCCGAAAAGGGGGTAATGGATTGAATTTGGGCAGGCCGGGTGCCGATGGATGCGGTCAACTGACTGACTGCCATATCCGGCACAAACTGATCGGCGGTTGTCAGTACTTCCAGCCATGCTGTAATTTGGGGCAGCCGGACTGATGCCTGGCTGATTCGAAAGGAGCCGGGATCTTCAGCACGGGATGGCAATGAGGTCAACAGCCCGAAAAACAACAGGATCAAAGCGGTCTGAAAGGTCCGGGGTAAAAAGCGTGTCTGATTTTTGTCAGAAACAATTGTCATGGATGTTCTCCTGATTCATTTCCCGCTGCGTGTAAAACCCCGCGCTACGGTTACATTTGGATGGCCCCTGTCAGGCAACTCAAAAGAAATCTGCCATAATTCATAAACATTAAAAATATTTACATGGATATACAGGATTGACAGGATAATGAAAAAACAGAATAGAAATCTTGGACATGATCATCGATCCATCCATATTCACAAGATCAAAGCGAAAGCTCTAAGGTCAAAGCCCCCTTTCAGCATTTCGCTGTACTGTCCGAAATCTTAATCCTGTATATCCTGTTCATCCATGTAAATTAAAACCATCCCGATCCGGGATATTTTTCATGTGAGTTGCCTCAATTCGCAATTGCCGTTCAACAGCGGCTTGAAGGCCTGATACAGGCATTTTTTGTAAATCGGAACCGGTATGATGCACTGGCCGCCCTGATCTTTAATGACGCCGTTGACCCGTAAAAAAGACAGCCGCTCGTCATAGATGGTAAAGTTCACCGGCCCGTCAAACAATATCTGCTTCATGATTTCCGGATGCTGCCGGGCCTTGTTCACCACGTTGGAGATATTCTTGTTCACATACACCCGCATGAAGGCATCCAGGGTTTGGTAAAACGGGGTCAGTCCAATCTCTGTTTCATCCGGACATCGTACTTCTAACAGATCCCGGGCCAGGGCGTTCACCAGCCCGGGCTGACCGGCCGTGTTGTCGTAAATTCCCTGGATCACTTCCGGCAGAAACACCTGACCCGTCTCGCGGGTGTGCTGTTCCAGAAGGTCTTTGGTTTCGTCAAATGTGAAATAGGGGATATGGATCTGATCCGCAATATTGTATGGGCTGGCCGTATCCTCCAGAATTCCTGTGATATTGCTGACCCCAACCAGAATCACGCTGCGCAGGCCCACCTGACGCCGGTCATGATAGCAGTCCCGGATCACATGAAGAAACGCATTCAATGTCTCGATATCTTTCAACCCCTCGAGTTCATCCACAATCAGTACGATATCCCGGCCCATGCTCACAGACAGTTGATGGAAGAAAACAGATAACGCCGCCATGCGCGTAGGACGGGTCTCTTTCAAATTCAATCCATACTGATTGAGCCGAAGGGACATTTTATGCATGAGAAGCTCCAGGAAAAAGGCTTCCTCTGCCCGGCCAAAGGCTTCAAAAGAGACCCAAAGCGGCAAAACAGTTGGCTGGTTTTGGCGGATGGCATCGGAAAGGAACTGAAAATAGGTACTCTTGCCACTTTGCCGGGGAGCAAACAGGGTAATAACGCCATTCATCCACCTTGCGCAACCCCAGAGCCAAGATATCCTCCCGGGATACAAAATAATTACGTTCCGGATACACCGGCCCTTCTGTACAGAATGTTCGCATGGCGTGGCTCCTTGCTACCCCCAAAATTTTTTTCACGTGCGTAGGCGGGGTTTTACACCCCGCCATCAATATGGATGATGTCCTTTGATAACGGCGGGATATAAAATCCCTCCTTACATTATGAAACTGTCAAGCAACTCCTGGCACATTCGTGCGGGAAACACCGGCGAATCACTTCCCTGTTGAATCGGTTCTCCGCCATACAGGATGGCGCTCCGGATTTGATGCAGTCCACTAAGTTCTTGCATAAAAATAAATGCCTATCATTCATTATTGTATCATTTTATAACACTCTGATTTTAAAAAAGTATGCATTTTTTGATTGATACAATTATGAATAATTGCGTGAATATTATTTAAACGCACGTGCTAACTGCTTTCCGAAAATGATTCTGACCCTTGAAAAAATTCGGGTTTATCGTAGGCCTGTTTTATTCTCAGATGAATATCTGTTCGATGTTTCGTTTAATCATTTGTATTGGTTATCATAATATTTGCAATCTGAATGTGTGACTTTCATATTACAAATATCATCTTGATCTTTGTGTGACAAGGCGTTGTGAGCGGTTATGGTAAAGAACCCCGGGCCGCCCCAAAAGGTAAAAATGTAAAAAACCAAAAGTTAAGGTATCCTCAGGAGGCGAAAGCCCAACGCGTGGTTCCGGCTGGCGGGGTCGAGGTAGAACCGATCGGCGCAACGAACGCGAACCGGCTCGATGAACCAACTCCCGCCCCGGACCACCCGGTCGGTGCCGCCACTCGTATATATCGGATTTTTTTTGGGTGATCTACTGTATATATCAAATATATATACGTCTTCACACCACTCCCAGACATTCCCGCTCATGTCGTATATCCCCAAACCATTGGCCTTCTTTGTCTTCACCGGATGGGTGCTTTTACCGCTGTTTGATTTATGCCACGCCACAGCATCCACATCGTTGGCACCCGAGTACTTCTCTGCCTTTCCACCACTCCGCGCTGCATACTCCCATTCCGCCTCGCTGGGCAGTCGAAATTTCGAACTCCCCAAGCCGTTCAGCTTCCGGATGTATTCTTTTGCATCCTCCCACGATACCCTCTCCACCGGGTAATTGCGACCCATCTCGAAATTCGACGGATTGCTCCCCATCACCTTCACCCACTGTCCCTGCGTCACCTCTGTCTTCCCAAGCCAGAATCCATCCACGCAAACCTCATGCACCGGGCTTTCATCACTGCGACAGTCGCTGGTCCAGCCACACCCCATCTGATAACACCCTCCCGGCACCCACACAAACTCCATCCCCGTCACCGGATCCGTCCACGTTTCCCCAACCTTCGAAAGCACCAAATCCACCGCCGTCTCTTTACCCGATACAACATCCACTGTCTTCTCCTGCGGCATGTATCCCTCATACACCCCCTTCACCCGCACAGATCCTGTCGCAACTCTGCCAACTTCGATTCCTCCCGTTCCCTTCAACTCTTCGTCCACATAGATCGACGCCTCCACCGGCTTCACACGCACCCGAAGGCTACCCATCAGCACATCCAGCTTCCACTTGAGCTGTGTCTCACGGCCTGCCTCGATCCCTACCGTCTCTTCCCGAACTCCATATCCCTTGCCGCCCATGTTCGCACGAACCTTCACCGGTCCGGGTTTCAAATCACTCATATCCAGCGGCGATTTTCCCTTTACCACACCATTTACCTGTATCTCTGCTCCGGGCGGATCGGTCTCCACCCGCAAGCTCCCCACCGACCGCATCAGGCGCCACTCCACCTGGCGACTCTCTCCACCTACTACCGACACCGTTTCCTCTCGGGACTCATACCCCTCCCGGCTTACCCGTACTTTCAATGATCCCGGCGACATATTCATCAGCTCCAATGGCGTACGCCCTCTGGACTGACCATTGATCACCACCTCCGCTCCGGATGGCTCCGTTTTCACCGACAGGCTGCCGGTCAGTAACGGCAACCGCAGCATCACCTCTGTCCGCCCCCCGGAACGTACCGCCACCTGTTTTCGGTCCTCTCCATATCCACTCCGGCTGGCCTTCACCTCCAGCTCTCCCGGGCTCAATCCACTCAGGCGCACCTCACCCCGTCCTGACGCCTTCCCACCGATATAAATCTCCGCATCTCCAGGCTCCGTCCGGACGATCAACTCCCCTTTCCCTGGCAAGTTCCAGTACACCAGACCCAACACAACCAGCACCAGTCCTAACTGCATCTTCCGGTTCTCCCACCACATGGCTTTCCTTGTGCCCGGGCCGACTCGTGCTGGATTTGGCGCAGGCTTGGAAGGTTCCGGTGGCGGGTCCGGGACCGGGTGGCCACCCAGCATTCTCCATAACTCGTCAATGCTCTGCGGCCGCTCCTCTGCCTTCACACGCAACGCCCTCATGATCCCCGCACTGACTAATGGCGACAACCCGCTCACCAAACGTTCCGGCGGCTCCAGCCCATCTTCCTCCATTCGGTCCTGGACATCAACCGGTGCCACACCGGTCAGCAGATAGTACAGCGTCGCCCCGCAGGAATACACATCTGTCCACTGACCCTGCTGACCGGTACTCCGGTATTGTTCAAAGGGTGAGTATCCCGGCGTCACCACCACGGACAGGGTTTTGCTGTGCATGCCGATGGAATACCTCGCTGCGCCAAAATCCAGCAGGATCACCTGACCCTGCGACGTCATATAAATATTCTGCGGCTTCACATCCCGGTGCAGATACCCCTGCTGATGCACATACCGCAGCGCATCCAGCACAAACCCCATGATCCCAAACGCCGTCTTCTCCGGAAGCCGGCCCCCCTGCTGCTTGACATAATCAGCCAGGGAGATTCCTTCATAATAATCCATCACCATGTAGCCGGTCCGGTGCTGCTCAAAATAGGTCCGCACCCGCACAATGTTGGGATGGTTGAACCCGGCCACGGTCCGCGCCTCGGACAAAAACGCCTTCAGTCCGTAGGCAAAAGAATCCATGTCTTTCTCACTGTGCGCCACCACGCAGCACCCGTCACGGTCCCGAACTGCATTTTCCCGGGGTATGAATTCCTTGATGGCCACCCGTGTGGTCAGTCGCCTGTCCCAGCACAGATACGTAATCCCGAATCCTCCGGGACTCCCCAGCACCCGCCCCACCACATATTGATCATTCAGCACGGTACCCGGGGGCAGGACCGCCGGGCTGCGATAGGCCCGGTCATCATACCCGCACTTGATGCAAACCGGGTTGCCATCCGTTTTCTCTGAAAAACAATTCGGGCAAAATGGTTGAGCATTGGACGACATATGTCAGCTCTCCTTTGACGGCATGTAAAATGCCGCACTTCGACGTTGCTGCTGCCTGCGTAAAGCGCGGTTTTACACCCGGCCATGATTGATGGGGTTTTAAATCCCGCCCTACGGGGGCCTTGCATTGTTCCACGATATGCGGCATATCCCGGGCCGCTCAAAAAGGTAAAAAACCAAAATTTAAGGCATCCTCAGGAGGCGAAAGCCAACGCTGCCGCTCCAGCCGGCGGGGCCGCCGCAGTACCGAACGGCGCAACGAACGCTATCCGGTAAGAAGTTCCAACCCCCGCCCCGGATAACCCGTTCGGTGCCGCCACTCGTATATATAGGGTTCTTGCTATTGGCTGACTTGCTATATATATCCCTTATGTATACATCCTCACACCACTCCCAGACATTCCCGCTCATGTCATACAGCCCCAAACCATTGGCCTTCTTTGTCTTCACTGGATGGGTGCTGTTTCCGCTGTTTGATTCATACCACGCCACCGCATCCACATCGTTGGCACCCGAGTACTTCTCCGGCTTTCCACCACTCCGCGCCGCATACTCCCATTCCGCCTCACTGGGCAGTCGAAATTTTGCACTCCCCAGCCCGTTCAACTTCCGGATGTATTCCTTTGCATCCTTCCAGCTTACCTGCTCCACCGGGTAATTGTCACCCTTCTGGAAATTCGACGGATTGCTCCCCATCACCTTCACCCACTGCCCCTGCGTCACCTCTGTCTTCCCGAGCCAGAATCCATCCACGCAAACCTCGTGAACCGGGCTTTCATCCGATCCACAGTCACTGGTCCAGGACCCGCATCCCATCTGGGAACAAGCACCCGGTACCCACACAAACTCCATATCCGTCGCTGGATCCGTCCAGGCATCCTTTTTAACTTCAGCAGAGTTGCTACCCAAAGCAGAATCCACCGGTCGGTCCAAAACGACCGACGTGATTTTTTTGTCCCTTTCCGCCTTTTTCTGTGTTGCCACATTGATTAGATAACTTGCAACAATCAACAGACAAACACCCAAAGCAATCCATCCTTTTTTGCGCCAAACAGGAATGTCCGGTTTTTGTTCTCCATCGGAATTGACCTTATCGCTGGGAACATCCTCCTTTTCAGGTACATTTTGTTCACGTTTGGAATTGTATCGGATGTCGTTTACTGGCTGACTGATTCCACCTTCCTTTTCTGATACATTCTCCTGCCGAGGAACCGGCTGTTGATCCTGCGTAACTGGTTTGGGTTGTGTGGTGTCTGATTGACATTTACGAATACCTGCTCCAAATTCTGTTACATTTTGTGGACGGTCCGATGACTTTACCTGCATCGAACGAATGATCCACTGCTTGACACCTGGCGACAGTCCGGGTTCCTGTTGTACAATTTCCGTCAGTGTGTCGTATATCATCCGGTCCGGGGCTGAATCGGGAGGCTGGCCGGTCAGCATAAAGTACAGGGTTGCGCCAACGGCATAGATGTCTGTCCATGTACCCTGTGCACCCTTTGTGCTGTATTGCTCAAAAGGCGAAAACCCAGGCGTCACCACAACCGACAGGCTTCTGCTGTGCTCCCCGATGGCATATCGGGCCGCACCAAAATCCAGCAGAATCACCTGACCCTTTCCGGTCAGATAGATATTGGCCGGTTTGATGTCCCGGTGCAGATACCCCGCATCATGAACATGACGCAGTCCATCCAGCACAAATCCCATGATCCCCAATGCCGCCTTTTCCGGCAAACTGCCCCCTTGCTGTTTGACATACTCGGTCAGGGAGACACCCTCGTAATAGTCCATCACCAAGTAGGCGGTATGATTCTGCTCAAAATAGGTCCTTACCCGCACGATGTTGGGGTGGTTAAATCCGGCCACGGTCTGGGCTTCTGCCAGAAATGCGTTCAGCCCATACTCAAAAAATTCCTGATCTTTCCCGCTGTGGGCTACCACACTGCACCGGTCCGTATCCCGAACGGCATTGTCCCGGGGCATGAATTCCTTGATCGCCACCCGCATGCGCAGTTTGATGTCCCAGCACAGATAGGTGATTCCAAATCCGCCGGGATTCCCCAGCACCCGGCCCACCACAAATTGGTCGTGCAGGATTGTCCGGACTGGAAGGGCCGCGGGGCTGCGCGAAGTTTGTTCATCGTATCCGCAATGCTGGCATTGCCGGTTACCGGCCGGTTTTTCGGTAAAACAGTTGGGGCAATGGTTATCCCAGGTTCCCATTTACTTGATCCTTATATATGTGGCAGCATATAAAATGCTTCCGTACACGGGTTTTGCGGCATCCCGGAGACTGAGGCTTATACCCGTCGTTACCCATTACACAAATCCGGGCCGATCCAAAAGGTAAAAAAAATTAAGGCATCCTCAGGAGACGAAAGCCCAGGTAGAAAAGCCGGTCGGCGGGATCGTTGATGTAACGAACGGCACAACGGACATAATCCGGCTCGTTGCTCCAGCCCCCGCCCCGTATCACCCGGAAGGGTCCACCACTGGTATATATCGGATTTATACTTGTACCTGGTTTTCGATACCTATCTGATAGATATACGTCCTCACACCATTCCCACACATTGCCAAGCATGTCGTACAACCCAAAAGCATTAGGTTCGAAACTGGCAACCGGTGCAGTTACCTCATATTCACCTGAAAAATTATGCATTGTCCCTGACCAATTAAACCGCGCCTTCGTTTTCTGATCTGCCACATTGGCATAGGTACACGCCAGATCCGGATTGTCCCCCCAATACCGCGATGTTTTCGTACCTCCCCGACACGCATACTCCCACTGCGCCTCGCTCGGTAATTTAAATGTATATTTTCCACCGCTCTGCCGGCTTAGCCATTGCGCAAAATCGCGGGCATCCTCCCAACTTACAAACACTACCGGCTGGGTATCCCCATTCAATGAGATCCCCTCGTAATTACTGCTGCTATGCCCAGATTTCCATTTCCGGTACTGTGCATTTGTCACTTCCGTCTTTCCCATCCAAAACCCGTCCACATCCACCCGATGCACCGGCCCCTCATCGTTTTGTCGGCCTTTCTCCCCATCCGGACTCCCCATATCAAAGGTCCCGCCCGGAATCCAAACAAACTCCATCCCGGTAATCGGTTCTGCCCAGACATCCTTTTTGAGAACCTCCTGCCTCCCAGGAACCGGCGGTTGATCCAGTGGAACTGGCATGGGCTGTGTGAGGGCTGGTTGGCAACTACGAAGACCTGCTCCAAATTCGGTTACATTTTGTGGACGGTCCGATGACTTTACCCGCATCGAACGAATGATCCACTGCTTGACATCAGGAGAAAGTCCCGGTGCCTGTTGCACGGTTCCTATCAGTGTGTCAGATATCATTCGGTCTGGTGCTGAATCGGGCGGTTGGCCGGTCAGCATAAAGTACAGGGTTGCGCCAACAGCATAGATGTCTGTCCATGTGCCCTGCGCACCTTTGGTACTGTATTGCTCAAACGGCGAAAATCCTGGTGTCACCACAACCGACAGGCTTCTGCTGTACTCCCCGATGGCATATCGGGCCGCGCCAAAATCCAGCAGAATCACCTGACCCTTGCCGGTCAGATATATGTTGGCCGGTTTGATGTCCCGGTGCAGATACCCCGAATCATGCACATGCCGCAGCCCATCCAGCACAAACCCCATGATCCCCAATGCCGCTTTTTCTGGCAAACTGCCCCCTTGCTGTTTAACATATTCGGCCAGGGAAACGCCCTCGTAATAGTCCATCACCAGGTAGGCGGTATGGTTCTGCTCAAAATAGGCCCTGATCCGCACGATGTTGGGGTGGTTAAACCCGGCCACGGTCTGGGCTTCTGCCAGAAATGCGTTCAGCCCATACTCAAAAAATTCCTGATCTTTCCCGCTGTGGGCTACCACACTGCACCGATCCGTATCCCGAACGGCATTGTCCCGGGGCATGAATTCCTTGATCGCCACCCGCATGCGCAGTTTGATGTCCCAGCACAGATAGGTGATTCCAAATCCGCCGGGATTGCCAAGCACCCGGCCCACCATGAATTGGTCGTGCAGGATTGCCCTTACCGGCAGAGCCGCAGGGCTGCGCGAGGTTTGTTCATCGTATCCGCAATGCTGGCATTGCCGGTTACCGGCCGGTTTTTCGGTAAAACAGTTGGGGCAATGGTTATCCCAGTTTCCCATTTGGTTGTTCCTTTATTTATGGCTGCATATAAATGCCGCACGCACGATTGCGGTAGATGGCTCCTGTCAACCTCGGGACGGGGTTTCAGTGGCCACCGGCAATATCTACCACAACACATCCAATCCGTTCACCACCTCGTGGCCCTGACTGGCTGCGTTATGAACATTCGAAAACACCACCAGATAGCCCACATTAAGCCCCGAACGTACCAGATATTCTGCCAATTGCCGTTTTCCCCGTTCCAACTGATCCGGCCCCAAAAACCGCTTCACCTCGACAATCCATCGCTGTTGATCCTGCAGCACCAGCAGATCCACCCGACCGCCCCCTTCCGGTACCTCTGGAAGCACCCGGCCTCCCAAAAACTCCAGAAAAGAGGACAGATAGGCATCCAGGTTGTAATGATACACCCCTTCATGAGCCTTTCCCCTGCTGAAAATGATGTTGCCCCTTTCCCGGACATACTCGGCATATCGGTTCAGCACCTTTTCCATATCCAAGCTCCCGTCCGGATGCAGATAGTTCTTGATGCTGATCATCGGGTCCTTGAAATGCCGCATCTCCCCGTTGCCGTTCAACAGCGGCTTGAAAGCCTGATACAGGCATTTTTTGTAGATCGGAACCGGTATGATGCACTGGCCGGCCTGATCCTTAATGACGCCGTTGACCCGCAAAAAAGACAGCCGCTCATCATAGGTGGTAAAGTTCACCGGCCCGTCAAACAATATCTGCTTCATGATTTCCGGATGCTGCCGGGCCTTGTTCACCACATTGGAGATGTTCTTGTTCACATACAACCGCATGAAGGCATCCAGTGTCTGATAAAACGGGGTCAGTCCAATCTCTGTTTCATCCGGACATCGAGCTTCTACCAAATCCCGGGCCAGAGCGTTCACCAGTCCGGGCTGACCGGCCGTGTTGTCGTAAATTCCCTGGATCACTTCCGGTAGGAACACCTGACCCGTCTCTTGGGTGTGCTGTTCCAGCAGGTCGATGGTTTCGTCAAATGTGAAATAGGGTATGTGGATCTGATCCGCAATATTGAAGGGACTGGCCGTATCCTCCAGAATTCCCGTGATATTGCTGACCCCAACCAGAATCACGCTGCGCACATGGTTTTGACGCCTGGCGTGATACATGGATCGAACGGCATGCAGGAACAGGTTGAGTGCCCGGGGATTTTGCAGGCCCTCGATTTCATCAATGATCAGAACCACATCTTTCTGATAGTGTTGAGACAACCTGAAAAGAAATTCCGAAAGCTCTTCAATGTCATTTGGCCTGGTGATGCCCAGATCATCATCCCGGTTTCCCAATCGAAAATATATCTGACGCATGATTACGGGCAGCAGGGTGATTTCGGTTTTTTCCCCAAAGGCTTCAAATGTCAGCCAAATCCCCAGATAGTCCGTTCGGGAAATCCGGATGCGGCGCAGCAGAAAATCGTACCAGGTGCTTTTGCCCGCCTGTCGGGGAGCAAACAGGGTGAAATAGCGCCATTCATCCACCTTGCGCAGCCCCAGAGTCAGGATATCCTCTCTGGGAACAAAATAATTGCGTTCCGGATCCACCGGCCCTTCTGTACAGAATGTTCGCATGGTGTGGCTCCTTGCTGTCCCAAAAATTTTTGTCATGACCGTAGGTCCAATACCCGTGAATGAATGTGATTCATTCATGATCAAGATGAATTTCCACAGAAAACGCTCATGATCAAGGGCTTGTTCACCCCCAGCAATGAAAATGATATCTTCCGAAAAAGC
>DFZE01000229.1:0-4950 GCA_002382065.1 Desulfobacteraceae bacterium UBA4064 | reverse complement strand
TTTATGCCTCATTCTACAAACAGGTTGCTCCTACGGAGCTTGATGGGTTATGTTTATTTTTAACTGCATTTTCACGGTAAAAAGAAATAAAAATGTCGTGAACTTTGGCATCCTTCATTCACAGGTATTGACCGTAAGTCGGAATATAAAACTGCGCCCTACATTATGAAACTGTCAAACAACTCCTGGCACATTTGTGCGGGGAACACCGGCGAATCACTTCGCTGTTGAATCTGATCTCCGCCATACAGGATTGCACTCCGGATTGGATGCAGTTCACCAACTGTTTTCCGGAAATGATGCAGGCCCTTGAAAAAATCCGGGTTTATCGTAGCGCCAGCTTTAATCTCTATGGCCTGAATATCCCTGCCATGTTCCAGTATCAGATCAACTTCATGGCCACCGCTGTCCCGATAAAAATACAGGTTGCTGTTCTTTCCCCGGTTAAACCGGTATTTCAATGCCTCCATCACCATCATGTTTTCAAACAGATTGCCCCGAAGGGGGTCACGGCTGACCTGGTTTTCCGTCTCCAGGCCCAGGAGAAAAGAGGCCAGGCCCACATCATAAAAATACAGTTTGGGTGATTTGATCAATCTTTTTGATATGTTGCCATGCCAGGGCCTGAGCAGGAAAATGATATAGCTGGCTTCCAGCAGGGTGATCCAGGATCGGGCCGTGACATGCGAAACCCCCACATCGTTACCCAGACTTTGCAGATTCAATATTTGACCGATTCTTCCGGCGCATAACCGCACAAATTTTTCAAATGTGCTGATATCTTTCAATGCGATAAGCTGCCGCAAATCCCTTTCCACAACCGTTTCAAAATAATCCCCCAGGGTCCGGGTCGGATTGAGATTCTGGGCATGAATTCGGGGATAAAATCCGTTCAGGATCCATGCGTCGCAGCCTGTTTGCAAACCATCGGGTTTCAGTTCGGAAATGGTCAGGGGCAGCAATTTGAGCAGGGCGGTTCTTCCGGCGAGTGACTGGCTGGTTGTGTCCATGATTTCAAACTGCTGGCTTCCGGTCAGGATAAACTGGCCTGGACTATTGTGCTCATCAACGATCGTCTGAATATAGGAAGTCAGCTCCGGAACCCGCTGAATTTCATCCAGTATCCCTCCATCCGGAAATGATGATAGAAATCCCCTCGGGTCATCTGTGGCAAACCGCCGCACATCCGGGGCTTCCAGATTGGCATAGGGCTTTTCCGGAAAAACCATGCGACACAGGGTGGTCTTTCCACTCTGGCGCGGGCCGGTAACGGTCACCACCGGGTAGGAATTGACCATGTCGATGAATATCTGTTCGATGTTTCGTTTAATCATTTTGATTTGTTATCATGATATTTGCAATTTGAAGGTATGACTTTCATATTACACAAATATCATGTTAGGCGTCGTGTGACAAGGCGTTGTGGGCGGTTTATGGTCCACAAATCTGGGCCGATCCAAAAGGTAGAAATGCAAGAAACCAAAAACTAAGGAATCCTCAGGAGACGAAAGCCCAGGTAGCTGCACCGGAAGGCGNNAAGGCGCAACGCACGCGAGCCGGATCGCCGTACCAACTCCCGCCCCGGGTCACCCGATAGTCGCCGCCACTTGTATATATCGGATTTTTGCTGTTAGCAGATTTGCTATATATATCCTTTTGATATACATCCTCACACAATTCCCATACATTTCCAAGCGTGTCATACAATCCAAACGCATTGGGTTGATAGCTCCCCACCGGCGACGTGTATGTGTATCCATCTATACATCTGTAGCTGCCTTCATCCACATTTGCATATTCGCAGGTCTTGTCAGGACTATCCCCCCAATATCGCGAGGTCTTCGTCCCTCCACGGCATGCATACTCCCACTGCGCCTCACTCGGTAACAGGAAAAAACCATTCCCCCAATTGTTCAGCCATTTCACCATCTCCTGTGCATCGTTCCAGCTTACATGCACTACCGGATGATTTCTCTCTTGATCGAATCCAGGGTTCTGCCAGCTCACACCATCTATCGCCTCAAATTTTTCAGAAGAATAATTCAAGACAGGGGACCATCCATCGTTCTCCGCATCTGTCCGATACCCTGTCTTCTCTACAAATTGCCTGAACTGCTCCACAGTCACTTCCGTCTTTCCTATCCAAAAACCGTCCACCTCCACCCGATGTACCGGCCCCTCATTTTCTTCCCGGCCTTCCTCCCCATCCGGGCTCCCCATATCAAAGCTCCCCCCAGGAATCCACACAAACTCCATTCCGGTCATTGGATCTGTCCAAGTAGCCTTTTTGACATCAGTGGGGTTGGTACCCACAACAGAATCCGCCGGTCGTTCCAAAACAACTGACATGTCCTTTTTTTTCAATTCTTCCTTTTCCTGTATTTCCAAATTGAGTAAATAACTTACAACAATTAACAGGCCAACATTCAATGCAATCCATCCTTTTTTTCGCCAGGCGACAGGTTTATACTTCCCGCCGGATTTGTCCTTATCTGTGGGGATATCCTCTTTTTCGGGCACTTTCTGTTCACGTTTGGGATTGTATCGAATGGCGTTAGCTGGCTGACTTATTTCATCTTCCTTTTTTGATACATTCTCCTGCCGAGGAACCGGCTGTCGATTCTGTGTAACTGGTTTGGGTTGTGTGGTGTCTGATTGACATTTACGAAGACCTGCTCCAAATTCCGTTACACTGTGCGGGCGATCCGATGCCTTTACCTGCATCGAACGAATGATCCACTGCTTGACACCTGGTGACAGCCCGGGTGCCTGTCGAACAGTTTCCGTCAGTGTATCGGATATCATCCGGTCCGGTGCTGAATCAGGCGGTTTGCCGGTCAACATAAAGTACAGGGTTGCGCCAACGGCATATATGTCTGTCCACGGGCCTTGCGCACCCTTGGTGCTGTATTGCTCAAACGGCGAAAACCCTGGTGTTACCACAACCGACAGGCTTCGGGTATGCTCCCCGATGGCATACCGGGCCGCACCAAAATCCAGCAGAATCACCTGACCTTTGCCGGTCAGATAGATATTGGCCGG
Source organism: Desulfobacteraceae bacterium UBA4064 (assembly GCA_002382065.1). GTDB lineage: Bacteria > Desulfobacterota > Desulfobacteria > Desulfobacterales > Desulfatirhabdiaceae > UBA4064. Next base: position 1,908 of record DFZE01000229.1, on the reverse strand, counting down.
TTTGATGTCCCGGTGCAGATACCCCGCATCATGCACATGACGCAGTCCGTCCAGCACAAACCCCATGATCCCCAATGCCGCCTTTTCCGGCAACCGCCCTCCCTTCTGTTTGACATACTCGGCCAGGGAAACACCTGTATAGTAGTCCATCACCAGGTAGGCGGTATGGTTCTGTTCAAAATAGGTCCGTATCCGTACAATATTGGGATGGTTCAATCCCGCCACGGTGCGGGCTTCTGCCAAAAACGCCTTCAATCCGTATTCAAAAAATTCCTGATCCTTTCCGCTGTGGGCTACCACACTGCACCCGTCCCTGTCCCGAACGGCATTGTCCCGGGGCATGAATTCCTTGATCGCCACCCGGGTAGCCAACTGAATATCCCAGCAGAGGTAGGTGATGCCAAATCCGCCGGGATTGCCCAGAACCCGGCCCACCACAAATTGGTCGTGCAGGATTGTCCGGACCGGAAGGGCCGCGGGGCTGCGCGAGGTTTTTTCATCGTACCCGCAATGCTGGCATTGCCGGTTACCGGCCGGTTTTTCGGTAAAACAGTTCGGACAATGGTTATCCCAAGTCCCCATTTGTTGTTCCTTTATATGTGGCGGCATATAGAATGCCGCCCTACGGTTGCTTAGTATTCGGTGGTTCGTAACCGGTCACTGGTGGTGCCAGCGCCGGCACTTTTCCCGGTAAATCCGTAACTGCTGGAGACGGTTTTGCCAAAAACGGCAACCGGAATCCAGATTCGTCCCCCTGATATCGGACAACCGCCACAAGCCCCAGCAACACCAGAAAGACGACCAATAGGCCAACCAGCAGTGGTCTTCCCCGGCGTTTTTTGGGTGAATGCAACTCGATTATTGTCGTTTGTCCCTCGGGTACACGCCCCAGAATAACGGCTGTCATGTTGTCCTGACCTGGCCTGTTTTTGGAAAGAACCTCATGTATCAGGGCATCAGCGGCCTGTTGGGGATGGCCGGACAGCAGATTCGCGATTTCGCTTTCCGAAAGGGTTTTATAAATGCCATCGCTACACAGAAAAATCCGGTCTCCTTCCATCAGGGGGACCGGCGTTTCGCTTTGATCCACCTCATCCAGCGGTTCCCATCCCAAGCCGCTTGACAATGCATCCCGGTCCGGGTGGGACCGGGCCTCTTCCGGGCTGATCTCTCCCGCTTCGGCCAGTGCATCCAGGAGATGGCCATAGACATGATCCCGAGTCAATTGCGTCAGCGTCTGGTTGCGATAGAGATATATCCGGCTGTCTCCTGCGGCGATCCAGTGCAATCGGTCCAAATGCACCACGGCCGCGGCCAGGGTGGTCCCCACCTGGTTTTCCTTGCCAGCGTCCTGTGCCAGAGACACAACGGATTCGTTGGCGGCGAACAGCGAGCGATGCAGGGCATCCGGAATGCTTTCATCCATGGATTTATCCTGATAGGTCGCCAGCATGGTCTTTTTGCCGACATAGGCAGCCTCCTTTCCCAACGCCATGCCGCCCATGCCGTCGGTTACGACAGCCAGGATACCCCCATGACGGACAAAAATCGGATTGTCGATATCGGAAAACCCGAAATCATCCTGCTGTTCTTTGCGGGACCCCTGATGCCGGCTGTTGCCGGGTATCATTTTCATGGCCTCGGTCGCTCCTTATTCCCAATGAAATTTTTCTCCGCACAAGGGGATAAATACCAGTTTTGTCTTTCCCAGCCGAATGACATCATAGGGATTCAGGCGGGTGGCCATATCCACATCTTCACCATTCAGATAGACAAGCCCCCTGCTTTCTCCGGGGATCAGCTTGAAGACATGGTTTTCGGGATTGTAGCTTACAAAGGCATGCTTTTCTTTGGAAACCGCGTTGTCGCCGGCAATGCAGATATCCATGTTTTTGGCCCGGCCAATGG
>DFZE01000232.1 GCA_002382065.1 Desulfobacteraceae bacterium UBA4064 | reverse complement strand
CGAACATAGCGATAACCTCCAGGTAGTTGATTGTTTATTGGTTCCTGAAGATTACTTAACTATTTAAATTATGTCTAGATTTATTTTATGAAGATTATTCAATATTTTGAAATGTATCAGCCACCTTGAAAGGGATGGAGTTATACACCAATTATCTGATTTTGTTTTTGTTTTTTCTGCCGCGCATGCGGCTCCGTCCAACCAAATGCTCCAACGGACGCCCGTACCCCGCATCTCTGAGCATGACGTTACACTCACAAAAAAAGGAGATACAACATGACAAAGGTTCTCGTTCTTTACTACAGTATGTACGGCCACATTGAAACCATGGCAAAAGCGGTGGCTGAAGGCGCGGGCAGCGTCGAAGGCATTGACGTCACCATCCAGCGCGTGCCCGATCTGATGCCGGAAGACGTGGCGCGAAAGGCTGGCGCCAAGCTCGATCAGGCGGCGCCAATCGCGACGGTGGAAGACCTGCCGAACTACGACGCCATCATTTTTGGCACGCCGACACGTTTCGGCAACATGTGCGCCCAGATGCGCAATTTTCTTGATCGGACCGGCGGGTTATGGGCTGCCGGAAAATTGGTTGGCAAGGTGGGCAGCGTGTTTACTTCCACAGCCACACAGCACGGTGGACAGGAAACCACCATCACCTCGTTTCACCCCACGTTGTTACATCACGGCATGATCATCATGGGCGTTCCGTATTCCTGCCAGGAACTCGCGAACATGAGTGAAATCACAGGCGGATCACCCTATGGGGCGGGCACTCTTGCAGGCAGTGATGGCAGCCGCCAACCATCCGGGAACGAAATAACAATTGCCCGTTTCCAGGGAGCCAACGTTGCAAAAGTCGCCAAGAAGCTGTCAGCTTGACCCATATAGATAAGTGGAAACTTCAGTCAAAGGAAACAGGGGCAAAACCTGTAGGTCAGGTTGGCCGGCTGTTTGGCCTACCTGACATGGCTGGAACGCATTCCGGCTGTTTGGCTTGTCAGGGAACTCCCGTTGGTCGCACCCTGACCTACCCGCGTCCCGCTGGTAGCCCGGTAGGTCAGGTTGGCCGCTCGTTTGGCCTACCTGACTGCGCCGTTAGCCGTCAGCATTATATCATGGAGCCTCAAAGAGCCGCGACACCCTGACCCACCGGCTGAATATCGATTGCCCGAATGCCGACTGCCGTGTAATTGTCGTGGTTTTCAGGCGCCCGGCTGAGCAAAAGCTCTTCCATTTTTTGAAGCCACTCCCTGGCTGAGTTTGCATGGCTCAACAATTCTTCCATTTCGTTTTCCAGCACATATTCCCAGAATCCGTCCGTGCACAGCAAAAAAGAATCGCCCGGCTGCACCGCATATGTCTTGTCCGGAATGACCGGACGAAAATCGTCCGGACTTCCCAGGCAGCGCAGCAGTCGATTGCGGTCCTCATGGCCACGGATATCCTCGGGCCGGATGTCGCCGGCGCTGACCATCACCTGCGGGACGCTATGGTCTTTGGTCTGGAATATGACACGGTTTTTGTGAAAAACATACAATCGGCTGTCGCCAAGATGGGCCCATCGGGCCTGGTCATCCTGTATGACCAGCAGAATGATTGTGGTGCGCATGGCGTAAATGTCCGGATTTGCCTGTTGACCGGCAATAATGGCCTTCTGCGTATTTTCAAGCGTGGCATGCAGGATGTTCAGGGGATTTTCCGATGACAGTGCCAAATATTCCAGAATCGTTTCAACTGCCAGAGAAGAGGCTTTGGGGCCGCCCCGGTGTCCTCCCAGACCATCGGCCACGACCCAGCATCCACCCGTTGGCGCCAAACGGTATCCACAGGTATCCTCATTGACGGTTCGTCCTCCCGGATGACTGACCCAGGATGTATCGTATTTCATTTCAATCTCCTTTGGCGATTTGTTTCAGTTCAGACAGACAGGACGGATTGGCCAGGTAAAATTGCGTTCCATCCGGCACCCAATGCGGTTCACCGGGTTCAATTTTTTGGTTGTCACCCAGAAAGGCGCCGTTGGCGGACCAGCAGTCTTCCAGAAAAAATGTCTTCTTATCAAGATCATATCCCACCAGACAGTGACGACGGCTGATTTCCCTGTTTTTTGAATCAAAAACGATATTGCTTGCCAGAGGATGTCGCCCCATGGCCACCGGGTTGCTGTCCAACTCCAGTTCCATTCCGGAAAACGGTCCGGTCAGGCCCCTCAGCAGCGGCTTGATGGCCGGTTGCGGTTTGATTTTGTCCGGGTCAATCCGGCGATGAATGCTTCCTATTCCTTTATCGGATGCCTGTTTGATCCATTTTCGTCCGGAAGGGGTCAGGGACAGTGCCAGGGAAATCAGGCAGAGCACACCGATGGCCGCCAGAAAGACCATGATCAGGGGGGGCCTGCTGCCAGGATCGGTTGAACCCGGACAATTCTTCTGCGGTTCCGATTGTATAGGGAATGTTCAGGCGGTCCAGCTCCACCAGCAATTCATCGATCTGGACGGCCCAGCCAATTCCTTCGCCCAAGTGAACTCGGCTGACACCGGGCTGGATACCGCCATTTTCACCGGGTTGAATGGTCAGCACCTGAGTCATGGATTTGGCGGAATTGATCCCGATCACCTGACCATTTTCATTATATAACGGTCCTCCGGAGATACCCGGGTTGAGGGATGCATCCAGTTGATACAGCCTGACATTTTCAGACGATGTGATATTCTTGGCGCTGATAACGCCCCGGCTGACCTTGACCTCAAACTGGCTGCGCGCGTCCACAGCCTGGCGATCATCCGCAGCCCCCGGAAATCCCAGAACATACACATTGTCGGCATCATTCACGGTGCTGCTTCGGGCGAACATGACGGCTGGCCGTGATATGGGTCGATCCAGCTTGATGACAGCCATATCCTTGGTGGCAGACTGCCAGATCACCTCTCCGGTTGTCCCCTGATTCACATCCAGAATGACGCCGGTTTTGCCGCCTTCCTGAACACAGGCAACCACATGGTGATTGGTGACCACATGGGCGCCCTCACCAATCACATAGCCAGACCCGACTCCACCCTGTTCGCCCTGGACGCAGAACACGCGGACCGTGCTTGTCTTCATCTGGGCTATGGGCGGGGCGGCAAATGCGGAAATACCCTGAAAAAACAGTATTAGAAAAAGTACCGACAAAACCCGCTGAAAGGATATTGTCTTGAAAATGCCGGATAGCTGATCAATAGTTCGCGCCATCACCTCTCCATTGTTTTACCCTTTGGTCCAAATATGGCTTTATATAGCTTTTCAGATAATGTTTTTGGGAAGGCAGCAGGGAGGGGATAGGCCTTTTGGGCGGCTGGCACCTTGAAAAGCTTCCGGCCATCCCCGACCGACAACGCACCCAAAATCTTTATCTGGAAAGCTATAGATTAATATTTTAGTGCGTTATCAGTTATCGATGGCGGAAAAAGGTCAACCCTGCTGCTTTCCCCAAATTATTATCTTGAAAGCCACAATTGACATGGATTAGAATAATATATATAATTATACATATTTTAATACAGGAGGTGAACATGCAAATTGATAGTGAACGAATGATTCCCATAACCAGACTTCAAAAGGAACTCACAGGCAAGTTGAGAGAGTTAACCCGGACAGAAGAGCCCCTTTTTGTAATGCGGAACAATTCCCTGGCAGCCGTCATTATTTCGCCGGGAGAGTATGAATTTTTAAAACAGGCAGAAGGCCTGTTGGAGCATCTTGAAATCGCAAATACCATCGAACAGCGGCTGAAAAATCAAGACCGTTCTCATAACATGTCCTGGGATCAGGTAAAGGCGCAACATGGCCTGTAAAATTGAACTTCATCCCGAAGCAGTAAGGGATTTTGCCAGCCTTGACGGCGCTGTTAAAAAAGAAGTCGCCCGAAAAATTGATGCCCTTTCTGAAAATCCGTTTTTGGGAAAGCCACTTGGCAACAGGATGGGCATGTATCTTACCGGATTTTATAAACTGTATGCCGTCAGAAAAAAATTTCGCATCGTGTACCGTCTGATGGATGATCGACTGGAAGTGATTGAAATCGTCGGTATCGGAAAAAGAGAAAAAGAAGAAATTTACAAATTGATCTATAAACGGATGAGTGAACTGAGTTAGGCTGTCGGAAATAAATAAATCCACTGGATTGCGATGGATTTTGGTTCGTCTGCAAGGCGCATCCGCCGGTGCATATCGGGGGATGTAACGCAGCAGACGGGCCAAAAGACAAGCAAGATGTGGATTTATTTGTTTCCGACAGCCTTAAACAGCCACTTTCTTTTCTGTTCATTTTTTCGCCAAAATCGGTATCTCAACCAATGTAAACTTTGATTTGAACCCCCACCCAAACTCCGGATGGTGGTTACGGCAGAATGGTTATTCTGAGCTCGGTCCGTCCCAGCAGCAAAATGTCATCCGGTTCCAGGTGTCGCAAACCGGTAATCCGGACACCGTTGACCCGGGTTCCGTTGGTGGTATTCAAATCTGCCACTGCCACGGCATCACCCTTCCGGATCAGCTCACAATGCCGCCGCGATATCTGATCATCACCCGGAATAGGAACGGAACACGGGCCTGCGGTGCGACCAATGACCAGACGGTCAACCAGGGTAATTTCACATCCGGAAAAGGGTGGATGGACCCCGATCGGGGTCAGTCGAAGACGCAGCCCAACCGGTTCTGGCGGACTGGAAATGATTAAGGGTTTTGGGGCAGCGTTGTTATCTCCAGGAAGCGAATCTCTGCCCGGCATCCCGATTTCCATTTTCACGGGGCTGACCGGTTCCTGGCCAATATCCGCTTCAGCCGGAATAGTCGGGTTGTTGGCCCGGGCATTCTGTTTTTTCTTCAGGCGCAGCAGGACCAGACCGGCAATCCCAAATGATCATGAAATGATGTCCTTTATCTCATCACTCTGACGGCATTGGCCGAATAATTGTCATGGTCCCCTGGCGTCCGGTCCCGGAGCAGGGCTTCCATTGACCGAAGCCAGTGCTCACTGCTGTCCGAACGGGCCAGAAACGCCGCCATTTCGTCTTCCAGAAATCGGTTGTGGCGTTGAAGCCGCAGGCATCTTCGTTGATTTTTCGGCCCCCCGGTTGACTGATGATCGCGGCAATGGATTCAGGCGGGTGGCCATATCCACATCTTCCCCATTCAGATAGACAAGCCCCCTGCTTTCTCCGGGGATCAGCTTGAAGACATGGTTTTCGGGATTGTAGCTGACAAATGCATGCTTTTCTTTGGAAACCGCGTTATCCCCGGCAATGCAGATGTCCATGTTTTTGGCCCGGCCAATGG
>DFZE01000071.1 GCA_002382065.1 Desulfobacteraceae bacterium UBA4064 | reverse complement strand
GCTTAGCAGAATTTTATCGATGGAACAATCATAAAATATCGTTGTAGGGTTAATCCCGGCAATAATCAGAAATGAATACCGCCAGCCCATTGCCCGAACCATTAACAATAGAGGGGTTGCAGCAACCAGGTTGCCGATCGTTCCAATAGAGATCACCCAGGTTGAAAGAATCCCGAACCGTTGCGGCGGATACCACAGGGTGATGAGTTTCAGAGTCCCCATCAAGTTGCAGGCCATTCCTATTCCGATCAGCATCCTTCCGGCAACCAGAATAGATAGGGAGCCACACAAAGCGAACAATATCGATCCGATTACCGCGATTAGGGTGAGAAGCGACATAGCCACGCTGGGTCCGATTCTGTCCAGGTATATGCTGATCGGGATCTGCATCAGAGAAAAGGAGTAATAAAAGCCAGCGGATATCAGGCTGAGCCCGTGGATGTCTATCGCCAGATCACGAATCAGGTCCGGCGTGATAACAGCAACCGAAGCCCGGTAAAACTGGGAGAGAAGAAACAGCATGCAGGCTATCAGGAAGATCAAATTGCGTCTGACGGTATCGGATATCATTAAATCATGGCGTGGCAAACAGTCACGTTCCGGCTGACCTCTTCCGCCTTCTACTTTTCAGAAGACATTAATCATTAATCATGGCAGGCACTGGGCCTAATATCAACCGTTGCGGATCCACATCCTTCCGCAGTATACTCAGCTCGGTATCAGATGGGGGCAAAGCCTCCTTGGCCCTGGTGATATCGAGGGTAAAACCGGTTTCAGCCATTATTTTTTCCGGATTTGTGAATGGATAATAGACATCCAGGTACATTTTTCGGGTTCTTTCATCAAATTTCATCACGCCCAGATCGGTGACTACCGCCATCGGGCCGCCACGTTTGAAGCCGGCTCTTGATCTGGAATCACCTCCTGACAGCCATCCAGGGCTGGTAAAATAATCGAGCTTTTCCACAAACCGTCGGCGCTGGTGCTGCATAAAAATGATCACGCCATACGCCATACTGGCTGCGTCACAAGCTCCACCGGATCCGGGAAACCGCTGTCTCGGTTTTTCATAACTCCCCAAGAGGGTTGAATTGAGATTGCCATAACAGTCGATCTGAGCCGCCCCCAGAAACGCGATGGTTCTTAATTTGGGATGACATAACAGGCTGAGTGCATCGGCCAAGCCCGAATTGACCGAAGTGCCTACCATGACCCGAGGATCGGCCACGGCCAACGGTAGTTCATCCAGGCTGGGGTCGATTCCGCCGGTTTCAAAAAAGACAATGGCTTCCGGTGCATGGATACGCTTGGCCACAGTTGCGGCCAGCATGCTCAACCCAGTTCCTGCGAAAAGGATATCGCCGTTATGAACAAGCCGGCCAGCGCTCAGTGCCATGATTTCCGTTGCGGTGTAGTTTTCCATATTGTGTTTCCTATCGCCTTTCGAGTCCGGGCGCGTATCCAAGGGCCGGGTTTGCCCGTATTTTCAGTATGTCCCGAATACCGACCCGGTCCAGATAATCTTCCTGGCTATCGAAGGGATACACCCATTCGTCGAGGTATTTTTTGAAACTATCGTCATTCGGAGCCATCTTTTTGAACAGATTCAGATGCATGGGATCATAGTCATAGAAATGATGGCAGGCCGTCGGATGGGCGCCAAACGGAGCCTGAACAACGGCATCAATCAGGAAATGCGGCAGGCTGTTCTGGTCCGGTTCCCGACGGATATAATCGGCTGGCACGATTTCCTCACAGGTCACGATCACGGTTTTCGCCGCTTTTGCCTGCTCGATATCGGCAAAAGTAAGTCCACAGATCCGGCATGTGCCGTCATCACCGACATATTGGACGTGAATCAGGGCGACATCCGGTTTCAAGGGCGGCAGTACAACCACCTGCCCTCCATCAGGATCGAGGGGATCATCCATAATTTTAAGCTTGTGTAGGGGGACCTTCCCCTGGCCGCGGATCTCCGTGGGGAATCCGGAAAGCCGGACAATATCCGTGGCCAAACCGGCTTTGGTAGCCACGAATGGCAGACCCATGGCGCCAGCCATAAACCGAAGCGTCATCTGATAATTGGAGTAATCCTCCACCTCGATTTTTTTTTCCAGAAACGCCTTTTTAAATCGATATCCGGTTGGAGCGAACCGGGCCACGCCGCCGTATGCCAGTTCGATCCGCCGGACACATCCGGCGCCGATGAGCAGTTCCATGGCTTGGCCTTGGGAATGAACCACCAAGTATAGTTTTTTTTTCTCCTGTCGGATCATTTCGCGTATGATCAGCATGGGATTGCGATTGACTGTAAATCCTCCCAACGCAATTTGATCTCCATCCCGAATATATTTCTTAACCGCATCCGATGCGATCATCCTGTTAAGCGTCATGGATGTTCCTTTAACTGAAGTCTATTTCGTAAATGATTGCTTTTTCCGACCAATGTATCAAAAATTTTATTTTTAATCACATGTCGACTGCCTTCCATCAAACCAACCGTCTTTGCATCCCGGAAAAACCGTTCGACTTCATACTCCAGCATATATCCGTATCCGCCCAGTAGCTGGATGGTTTCGTCGCAGACCGCCAACGCTGTCCGCGTGGCGTGCAGATTGGCCATGGCGCACAATCGGGCATCCATTCCACCGTTGTCCGCCTTCCATGCCGCCTGATAGGTCAGCAGTCGGGCTGCCTCGATATCTGTCGCCATATCTGCCAATTTGTGCTGGCTGATCTGGAAATCAATGATTTTTCTACCAAACTGTTTCCGCTGTTTGACATATGCGAATGCCCGGTCGAATGCACCCTGGGCTATGCCAACTGACTGTGCCGCAACAGCCAGTTGGCTGTAATTAAAAAAATTCATCAACTGGCGATAACCTTGGCCTTCATTTCCGACCAGATTTTCAATTGGCACACAAACATTATCTAATCGAACATCATGAGTCGCCAGCATTCGCAGACCCATTTTGGCTTGGCCATCGGCCGTAATGACCCCGGGATGATCGGTTTCAATCAGGATCATGTTCAATGCCTGTTCCGGAAAAGGACCTGCGGAATTTGCTCTGCACAGTACGATGTAAAATCCGGCCAACAGCCCGGCGTTTATGACAAAAGATTTGGCTCCGTTAACCACCCAATTGTTTCCAACCTTTTCCGCAACGGTTCGGATATCAGAAAGCCGGCAAATGCCAGGCTCAAAGAAAGCGACACTGGACAAAACCTCGGAACAAGCTATTTTCGGCAACCAGGTTTTTTTCTGAGAGTAACTTCCAAACTGAAGCAGAATTTCAGCTCCATATCCGGCATACACCAGGCAGGATCCGATTGACGCATCCCCCCTGCAGAGTTCCTCCGCGATCAGAACTTTTTCAAGTACTCCCATACCTTCACCCTGGAATGATTCCGGAAACGCAATGCCCGGTAATCCCAGATCGCTGGATTTTTTCCATATATGTCTGGGATATTCCTCTTTCTGAACCAGATCATGAACAACGTCCCTCTTGAATTCCCCCCTGACAAAATCCATTACTGCTTTTTTGATCTGTTTCTGCTCATTGGTCAGTTCAAAATTCACGCCGGTTCTCCTCTTGAAAAAAAATAATTCTGAGATGTTTCAAATGAACAATCAGATTCGTTCAAAAATCGCGGCTATCCCCAGTCCGCCGCCTCCGCAGATGCATTCAAGTGCGTACCTCGCCTGCCTTCTTTGAATTTCATGAAGCATCGTCACAAGTACCCGGGTTCCGGTGCATGCGATCGGATGGCCCAGAGAAATACCAGAGCCGTTCACATTGACTCGGTCGTAATGCCGATGGTCCAATCCCATCTGCTGCAAGTCCGCCAGAACCTGCGCTGCAAATGCCTCCTGGATTTCAATCAGATCCATTTGCTTCAGGGTCAGTCCAGCCTTGTGCAAAGCGACTTGAACTGCTTTGGGTACTGTTTCATAAGCCTTACGGGGATCGGCTCCAGCCACGCCGAAGGACACCAGTCGCGCCATCGGGACCAAACCCAGATTCTTTGCCCGATCGCTTGATGTGACCAGGACCGCAGCAGCACCATCATTTTCCGACGAGGAATTGCCCGCGGTGCAGACACCCCCAATAACGGGCTTCAGGCGCGCCAGTTTATTCAGAGTGGTATCAGATCTCGGTCCTTCATCCCGATCAAATACAATTTCCGAATCCTTTGCCTGTGATATGATCACCGGAATTATTTCCGAATCAAATTTCCCGGCATCAACCGCCTCACAGGCTTTCTGATGACTTCCGAGCGCCCACTCATCGCACGCTTGCCTGGAAATATGCTCTTCCTTGGCAGCTGTTTCCGCCCATGACATCATGGAAGGTAGAATTCCATACCGGGCTTCCGGCTGGGACATAACCCGGGCTCGTTGAATCCGGTCATACAATGGGATACCCCACATGGACAGGTTACCATGACCCCGGGGCATGCCGTTTTTTCCGCCGATTCCCCATTTCATTTCGCCCGGTATATAGAATTCCGTATTGCTCATGCTTTCCACACCGCCCGCGATCACCATCTCCGCCTGTCCGGATAGAATTTTCATGGCGGCAAAACAGACCACATCCAGCCCGGTGCAGCAGCGCCGATCCAGAGTCACACCTGGAATCGATTCCGGCCAGCCGGCCGTAAGCACCGCCGTCCGGGCGATATTGACGGATTCGCCATTCTGGTAAGACTGCCCCATGATCACTTCATCCACCCGATCCGGTGAAATCCCTGCCCGCTCCACAACGGCGTTCAAAATCAGGGCCGCCAGATCTGTTGCGGCGATATCCTTCAACGATCCCATATAGCGCCCTACCGGTGTTCTGGCAGCGCTGACAATTACTGCATCCGGCATCTTTCAATTCTCCTTTTTACCGTTTTCATCATACACATACCACCCTCTGCCGGTTTTGCGTCCCAACTGTCCGGCCTTAACCTTTCGCCGCAGCAACTGGGGCGGGTAAAACCGGATATCCTGGCTTTCCTGATAGATGGCTGTCAATGCGCCGAAAGAAACATCAAGTCCGACCATATCTCCGGTTTCAAACGGACCCATCTTCCGACCAAATCCCAGTTTGACACCGGCATCGATGTCTCTTACTGTTCCAATTCCCATTTCCAGCAGACGAATAGCCTCCACGTAACTGACCAGATTGATCCGGTTCAACAGAAAACCCGGAATGTCACTTTCGACACGTATCGGTTCTTTGTTGAGTTTCTTCACAAACGTAACCGCATGTCGGACCGAATTTTCAGAAGTTGAAATACCCTTGATAACTTCCACTACCGGCATCATGGGAACCGGGCTGAAGAAATGAAGCCCCAGAACCTGTTCCGGTCGCCTGACAACGGCCGCCATCTCCGTAATGGGAATCGCTGAAGTGTTACTTGCCAGGATGGCATCCGGCCGGCAATGTTCATCCATTTTCCGGAAGACGTCCAGCTTGATATCCAGACGTTCAAAAACCACTTCGATAGCCAGATCCGCATCCGCGACATCAGAAAATCGTTCTGTCGTCCGAATCCGGCTCATGATTGTTTCCGGTGCTTCAGCCACCTGTCCTTTTTCAGCCAATTTGCCCACGGACCAGGCAATGGATTCAAGCCCTTTTTGCAAAGATGTCGAACTGACATCATGAAGTGTGACCTGAATTCCGGCCTGGGCACAGACCTGGGCAATGCCGCTTCCCATCAGACCGGACCCGATAATAAATACGCGATCGACCGTCATGATTTCACCACGTTCTTTTTTTCTTTCCGGCCCAAGAGATTTCTGGAAATGATCAGGCGCTGAATTTCACTGGTCCCCTCATAGATCCGATACAGTCGGACATCCCGCAGAAACATCTCGATCCGGTTGTTTGTCAGAATGCCGTCTCCCCCGAAAAATTCCATGGCGTTACCCGCAATCCGACTGGCCATCTCGGTGCAGAAAACCTTGACCATGGATGCTTCATGAGTAACGTTCTGCCCCTGATCTCGTTTGTCCGCCGCATGATAAAGCATCTGGCGGGCTGCATGGATTTCAATGGCCATATCCGCCAATTCAAAATGAACCGCCTGGAGGCTGTCCGCTGTCTCACCCTGGTCCATTCGCTGATGAATCCGTTCGATGCACAGCTCCATGACCTTCTGGGAAGCGCCCAGCGCGCAGGCGCCCATGGACAAGCGGCCCTTGTCCAGAACCCGCATGGCCGTGCTGAAGCCTTTTCCCACCATTGCCTGTCCGCCTATCACGTTTTCTCTCGGCGCCCGGCAGTTGGAAAAGACCAGCTCATGGGTATGCGATCCCTTCAAACCCATTTTGATATCGGCAGGGCCGACGAAAAGTCCGGGAAACCCTTTTTCCACAACAAATGCCGTAACACCTCCCCTCGCCCGCTTGCTCTCGTCGGTTACGGCAATCGTGGTGAACACATGCGCCGAATCCGCATTGGTGATAAACTGCTTGGTGCCGTTCAATATCCAGAAATCGCCATCCAGAACCGCACTGGTACGGATATTGGCGGCATCGGAACCGGCGTCAGGTTCTGTCAGGGCGAAGGCCGCTGTCCATTCTCCTTTTGCGATCCGCGGCAGATATTTTTGTTTCTGCGCTTCAGTTCCGTCATACAGAATCCCCATGGAGCCAATGCCGTTGCTGGTTCCGATCCGGGACCGGAAACAGGCGTTAGTCCGGGTGATCTCCTCGTAGGCGATGACTTCTTCTAGTGTGGTCAGACCCAGCCCACCGTATTCCTTGGGGATTGGCAGGCCGAACAGCCCCAGTCGGCGCATCTGTTCCACAATTTCTTCCGGAATTTTCGACTCCATTTCAACCTTCAGCGAAACGCTTTCGAGTTCATGTTCCACAAAATGACGGATTTTGGCTCTGAATGAGTTGAATGCTTCAGAAGGAATAAAATTCATAACGGCTCGTTCCTGTTAATTTTCGGTTTATACTTTTGACGGCTTCATAAAAAGTCCGAATGCTGCGTTGCGTCGTCACCGGGGTCGCGTTACAATTACGATCATCCCCATATAAAACAGCGCGGGATCCCATTTCAATCAGTAGCGGACCATCTGTTTGGCCAAAGCCGACAGGTAAAGCGGCACCCTCTTCTTTTCACCCAGATACAGGGTGGTATCGATATCCTTGTAAACGATATCGAGTGTGCCGCCAGAGACATAATTCGTTTTCCACCCATCCACGGTCTCCCAGTTGTCAACAACCCAGCTCTTGCCGGTGCTGACCCGGACAATGTCGAATACCGTCTTTAGATCCAGGCCCGCAGCATCCACCAGGGCTTTGGCCTCGTGGGCGCCGCACATATTGATCAGGAGAAGCATGTTGTTGATTAACTTGACGGTCTGTCCGGCTCCGACGTCTCCCACATGAACCACATAACGGCCGAGAACCTCCAGTACATCGGAAAATTCCTTGAAAATTCCTGTATCCCCCCCCACCATGATCGTCAGCTCCCCGAGTTCGGCCCGCAGTCTGGCGCCGCTGACCGGGGCATCAATAAATCCGATCCCTTTTTCATTGGCCTTTGCTGCCATTTCTCTAGCGTCCAACGGGCTGATAGTCGACATGACTGCCACCGCCGAAGGAGGAGAGGCCGCTGTAGCGATGCCATTGGCTCCGAAAATGACGTTTCGAACCTGGTCCGTCGTCCGGACAATGATCATCACAAAATCCGCATACTCAGCCACAGCATCCGGCCCAGCGGCTGCCACGGCACCCAACTCCGTGAGTTGCCTCAAGGGTTCCGGATCCACATCATACACCGATAGGGGATAACCCTTCCCGGCAAGATTTTTTGCCATAGGCAATCCCATTTCCCCCAAACCGATAAATCCAAGCTTTGTCTTCATGATGCCTCCCAATCCGGGGCCATTCATGGCCCCTTATCATTTCAGAAATTCGTTTATGCCAGCAAAGAAACAAGATCCGAAATATGATCTACCCGATCCAAAGCGGCGATTCGCCCCCATGTCTTGTCGATCATTGAGGAAGGAAGCACCGATCGCGTATATTTCCTGTAAAGCGTTTCTATTTCGGCCTCGGATAAAGGGGCCTCGGGACCTCCCCTGGCCTGGAATTTTTCTTCTGAAAGAACGGTTCCGTCCTGAAGCGTCACATCTATACGGGCCACACCGCTCATGAATTCAGCCGGCCAGTTCTCATGGCAGATGACGTTCACCTTTTTCCGGGCCGCACATATCCGCTCGTCGGCCATTTTCTCATTCGTAAAATGCTGGCTGTCGATATCCCCGTCGACCATGAGGGCACCCATAATGTGGTGAAAACTGAATCGGGCATCTTCTGTATCAATCGGTTCCGGCCGGTTGCAGACATTGTCCACCGGGCCGACATGGATATCGATCCGGAAGATATCCGAATCCCCTGCAGCTCTTTTGGAAAGGATGTCAAGCATCATATCGATATGACGGTGGGTCAAAAAACAACAGGGGTATTTTTTAACCCAGGTCTCGTGCACCCGCCATTTTGTTTTTCCCAATCCTTCGGTAATCCGGTTCAAGTCAAATTTCGTGCCCTGACACATCTGAGTCAGCCATCTCTCCAAATCCGAAGTGCCGCTCATTCCAAGCTGAGCCAGGCGGGCGGCCATCAATCCATCCCTGCAGGCGCAGGCGGATTCAATATAGTGGGCATCTGTGCCGAAGTTGACGATGTATCCACCTGCCCTTCCTATGGAAATGCCGATGGCGGACTTGATCTGATCCGGATTCAGCTTGTAAAGTTTGGCAGCCGTAACCGCCGCCCCGATAACGCCATAGAACGGCAAGTCGGTAATTCCTTTTGAAGACAGGGGGAACATGCCTACCCGGTGCATCACCTCTATTCCAACGGCGGAAGCAGTGATTAAATCTTTTCCTGAAGCCCCTATATTTTCGGCAATGGGAAAGGCGATTGGGAAAATGGTGATATCACTGGTGGCGGATGGAAACTGGTCATCCTCCAATTCAGCCGCATGACAGGTTATACCGTTGATAAAAACGGCGTTTTCCAGCGAAAACCGCCTTCCGGTTCCGATGGCTGAGGCTTCCATGGATTTCTCCATGTCTCCGGCAAAGGAAACAGCCCGTTTACCCGCAATGGTCCGGGCTCCGGCAAGCATCGCCGCAATAATTTTTGATGCCAGCGCCCGGGTAAAAAAAACGGTTTCCTGCGGGATATTCTTAAATTCGGTTCGATAAACAAATTCAGCTATTTCATTCATTATCGTCATATGGATACTCCTGTGATTAATACGAATTAATATATCATGATAGCCAACGGTATCACGACAATCAGCGCAATAACCGGGCAAATTACACTGGATACGAATATATGCTTATAGGCTTCCTTGTGGGTCAAGCCGACGACTGCAAGCAATGTGATCACGGCACCGTTATGAGGCATGGTGTCAAATCCGCCTGCGGCTATTGCTGCAATTCTGTGAATAACTGAAGGGTCCAATCCGTATGAGAGCCATTGTTTGCTGAATACCTCCATAACTATCCCAAGTCCGCCCGACGCAGAACCAGTCACACCAACCATGATATTTGTCGCCACCGCCACACTGACATAACCGTGGCCAAGGTGCTGCAATGCCGCCTGAATCAAACCGAATCCAGCAACGGTCGACACGACTTTCCCGAATCCGACATCCGCGCATGTGTTTATAAGCGGAATGGCCGAACCAACAGCGCCATCAATGGCTGTTTTCAGAGGAGTTTCCAAATAATTCCACAGCAAGACAAAAGCAGTGACAATCCCGGCACAAAATGCCAGGAACGGGTTCAGTTTAAAAACATTCATGCAGACCAGCAGCGCTGCAGATGGGATAATCGAGATGATCATACCGGGCAGTTTCTGATCACCGACCATTATTTTATCCTCTTTCGGATCTGTACCGGCGTAGCCGCACCCTTTTGTTTTGGAAGCTTTTACAATCCAGTTAAAATAAAGAATTCCGATGCTTAAACACACAACTGCCGCAACGACACCAATAAGGGGTGCCGCCGTGGTATTCGTACCCAGATACTTGATAGGGATGATATTGTGAACCTGAGGTGTTCCAGGGAGCATCGTCATACCGGCTGTCCAGCTGCCAAGAACCAGGATGCCGGGAAAAAAGTGCCAGGATATATCGGAATCCCTGAACATCGCTCTGGCTATCGGCGCTATGGCAAAGACCACCACCCATACGGAAACACCGCCATAAGTGAGCAGCAATGTGGAAATGACAATTGCCAGGATAACATAAAGGTACCGGCTTGTTCCGGTTAACTTTAATATTGCGGTCGCTATTGATTTTGCGGCACCGCTATCGTCCATAACTTTGGCAAAAATGGCTCCCCCCCAAAAAATAAAAAACAAGTTTTTAGCAAATCCGATAAAACCATCCATGTACGGACCGCTCAACCCGTCAACCACTCCTTTTCCCGACATCAACAGGACTACAGCCGCCGATAACGGTGCGATCAGCAGAATATGCCAACCCCTCAATGCAAGAAACACGAGCACAAACAAACCGATCACGATGCCTACCAAACTGAGATATTCCATCTTCCTTACCTCCCTTTGCCAGATAATATTTGGGTTTCAATAAAGCATAAAGCCACAACGTCTTGTTTGTCTATATCAATGCAATTGCGCAAAAAGGTCGGAAAAGAGCTTTTGTAATCAGAAAAAATGACGACTTCGTAAAAAATCCGGATGCAGGGTTGCGCTACATTCTTCGTCATTGCAAAATACCCATAAGTAATCTTCATTCCTAAGTATTTGTGCACGTTGCCTGCGGACTTTTTACATAGTTGTCCGGAATTTTGATTTTTTACGATTTCATCAAATCTGGCAAAGAATCGGTGCAATTTCATTTGAGGCATAAAATCTGACGATTAAATAACGTTCATCGTTATTTAGTAACGTCTATAGATATTTTAAAACGATATTTATTTATTTCAAATGAATATGTCAAGTTTTTTTTTCAGGCATTATTTTATTGAATTAATTCGGTCTGGAATTATGAATGCTATTTATTCGATTTGGAAATTTGGTGAACAGAAGGAGTATTCGAAAGGATCCTGTTTTGACAGGTTTTGACAGAGTTGAAAAAGGCAAGAGGTCGCTCGCCCGCAATATCAAGCGCTCCGGGCGTTGAAATTGGAAGAAAGGAAGAATGAATACGACGAATTGTTTGAATAAATCAATAATTATTTATCTGGTCGTTTGTGAGCACTTCGGAATGGCGCTCCTGGATAAAACCCCCCATACCCCAGCCGAGAGGACAGCCATGCGCCTTCCTGCTGCAAGGCATCGATGATTTGCCGGGCTTTTTTCAGGTCACTCTCTTCGGCCCTCATGGAAAGGTTGGCGGCGGCAACAACCTGTCCTTCATAATTGAAAACCGGTACCGCCACGGCATAGAGGCCTATTACCCCTTCCTGGTCCGCAACCGAATATCCCCGATCCCGGACGATTTCGATATCAGCTCTGAGATTTTCTGAATCGGTAATGGTGAATCGGGTCAGTGATTCGAACCGGATCCGGCCCAGCCTTTCGGTCAGGTCATCATCTGGAAGTGCCGCAAGGAGTACCTTGCCCGAAGCCGTACAATAGACCGGAAGTCGAGATCCCTCCCGCAGGCCAAAGCTGTAAAATCCCTGTATTTCGTTCCGGAAGACAAAAATCACATCCAGATCATCCAGCACCGCCAGATTCACAGTCTGGCCAATCTGAAGGGAAAAGTCTCGCAGATGCGTGGCACCGACCTGACGAAGTTCCAGCCCATTCAGGTAACTGAACCCGATGGTCAGAATACGGGGTTCCAGGTAAAATTCTTTGCGCCGGTTTCTTCCCAGATATCCTAAGGACATCAAGGTGTCAGTCAGGCGTTGGACTGCGGTTTTGTTGAAACCAGTCGATTCGGAAATCTCCTGTAACGTCAGTCTGGGCTGATTGGTGGAAAAAACCTCAAGAATACGGATACCCCTTGCCAGGGCATCAATGAAATGTTTGGGTTGCCTTGAATACATATCTCTCCTTTTGGACGGCCTGAAGAATCATTGCCCCAGCAGCGTATGGTGGCTGTTATCTGATACGCTATAATCGAATTGCGAACAAGAATTTTTGCATAGTATTGTAACCGACTAAACTTTCGCAGTTAGCGGTGGCGTGATTTCGAAGTAAATATTCGGTAAACCAGTTTTCGATATGAGTACAGATGAGTATGAAGTAATAGAAAAAGGGAATGCTCGACTACAAGAGTAGGATTATTTGCAGAGGAGTTGTTGGAAGTGTTTATGAAGCGGGTATAGCCAGATGTCTTTTATCGGCAGATTGTTTTCCCGTGGTTGGCCGAGTTTACCCCTGCCCTGGGTTTGGCCCACATGTATCCAGTTTGCCGCTTTATATGCGGTTCCTTTGAAGCGGGGGGTTTCAACGAAAGTTTCAAGCATGACCGGGCGGTAACTGTAGCGATTTTGCCAATCGTCAGCAATTTGTCTGCTGACCATACCGAGCAGGCGTGAAGCCAGATGTGTTGAGTGTACCCAGGGCAGGATCAGAAAGCGGGCGTTATTGATCACCAGGTGGAGATTATTTTGACGCTGATAGTGATTCCAACCAATGAATTTGTCCCGGGGTGCGACCATCCAGGCTGAAGCGC
>DFZE01000183.1:19427-36110 GCA_002382065.1 Desulfobacteraceae bacterium UBA4064 | reverse complement strand
GATTATGGTCACAATCTGCGGGAATTTTTAAAGACCAGGACCCGTATCTGCCAGTTGATCGACTTTGGTGATGCGCCTGTTTTTTCAGCCATTTCCTATCCCAGCATCATTATCGCACAAAAGCGGAAGATCGGTATGATCATTGGCGCTTCAGACCGTTTCAGAAAGAACCATCAGGGAATCCTTGCGGATGTGCCGAATCAGGACATTCTGGCGTTGAACTGGCAACCGAATCAGTCGATTGACTCATTTCGCCAAGTTTTTGACAGTCAGTCTTTCCATCTGCCTCAGCAATCGCTTCAGGCTGATGGCTGGCGGATTGAAGATGCGGTCAGCCGAAACCTGATTGTTAAACTGAGAGGTGCAGGAAATACGCTCAAGGAATTTTGTGAGGGACGAATTTACTATGGAATCAAAACAGGACTGAACGAAGCGTTTGTGGTGGATCGGGTTACACGGGACAGACTGATTGCAGAGCATCCGTCATCGGAGGCGGTATTGAAGCCGCTGCTTCGGGGGCAGGATATCAAACGTTGGAAAGCAACCTATTCAAATTTATATCTATAGTTCGTAGCGTATGAATTGGTACCTATTGTGCAGATGTAGATTCTTTATTATAAAATCATGATGTTATATTTTTTAGTATCAATTCGTCTGCTACGAACTATAATTCAGATTGAATCTTCGCAAAACAAAAAATTTCCATGGTCCGACAAGCTGGATGATGAAGCCGAGACAATTTTCAAAAAGACTTATCCAGCGATATATGCACACTTCTATAAATTAAAAAATCGGTTGCTTAAGCGGGATGACCAGGGAAAATATTATTGGGAATTGAGATATTGTACATACTGGAAGGAATTTCAGGGGCCCAAAATAATTTATCCGAATATTTGTATGCGCAATGAATTTGCCTGGGACGAAAACGGATATTTTACAAATCAGAAGGCATTTATCATTACAGGAGCGACAAAATATCTACTGGGCGTTTTGAATTCGACAGTCATAATGTGGCTGTTTACCAAATTGCTGGCAAGACTTCAAAATGACTATTACGAACCAAGTGCGGTCTTTCTAAAGTATTTTCCAATTCCAGCGACTGAGGATCAAAGCGAAATCATCAGATTGACAAGTGAAATTCTTTGTCTGAAAGAAAATGATACAGAATGTGTTGATCTTGAAACCCGGCTTGATGCCCATGTTGCCCATCTTTACAACCTGACAGCAGCAGAATAGGATATAATTCTCTCTTCTCTCAGGCTGACCGATCATTTTCGGCAATTATGCAAAGAGGCATTCGATTCGCAAATGATTTCTTGATATCACACATCAAAAAATTATTTTCTGATTGTAACGGATTTGGTGGTGGTAATTACAATGCCAAAATCCGGTAAAGCTCCGTAGGAGCGTCCTGTTTGTAGTGATGACAACTCCCTATTTTTTTAAGCCCCGTAGGGGCGACCAGTTACCGATCGAAATAGGCCGCTCCTACTGAGCTTGATGGATTGTATTTTGTCAATTTCTACAAACAGGTCGCCCCTGCGGGGTTGATAAATCAAAATGGCGAGGGGTAACAATTCACCCCCAAATCCGGTATAATCAGAAAGCTCTAACGAATGCAACCGGTGGGTTATCTTTGCCGGTACACCTGCCGGCGATGGCCAATTGTGAGAACCAGAACAACGACCTGTTCGTCTTGAATGTCAACCAGCACCCTGTAGTCTCCAATCCGATATCGCCAGAATCCAATCTGGTCACCTTTTAACGGTTCTCCAAAGTGTCGGGGATTTTTGCACCCCTCAATGCGATCATCAAGCCAGTCGAGAATCCGCTTTTGAACCGGCCGGTCCAGCTTTCGTAACTGCCGCTCAGCCACGTCACTGATTTCAACTGTCCAGGCCAAGTTCTTTTCTCAGTTGCGCCAATGGTTTACTCCCTTTGGATCCGGCTTTGGCCTGTTTGGCCAAAACCAGATCCTCGTTGTCCTCCAGATACTGGAGTATCGCCTCACGGACCACAGCGCTTCGATTGCTTCCCCGGATTTTGGCAAGCATATCCAGTTCTTGTTCAATCTGTTCATCCAATCTAATGGCCAGCATAACATGCCCCCCGATGCGTATGATTGTTATACAATGTATAGCGACATCCGAGGCATGTCAATCGAAATTCCAAGGTCCTTCATCGGATAAATATGACCGTTCACCGACCGGATCGGGTCACGAACCCGGCTGAATGACCATGACAGCCGCATTTTCAGGTTTCAGATAAGTTTTGGCAAGCCGGTGGATTTCTGCCCGGGTGATAGCCGTGTAATCGGACTGGATCGACCGGCTCCATTCCAGTTGAACCGGATGCCTGACCGATCCGGTCAGTACCGAATTCAGCCAGTAATCATTGGTCCGCAACAGATCCTTGATACGGGTCAGGGCCGGATCGATGGCCCGCTTCAATTCATTCCCGGATATGGGGTCCCGGGCCAGGTCTCTGGAAATGGCGTGAATTTCATCGATGATCTGGCGGGCATCGGACGGATTGACATGAACCATGGCCTGAAATACCCCATAGCCGGTATATGCCCGGCTGGGATGATTGAACGCGGCCGGTGAATATGCCGCTCCCAGTTTTTCCCGGACCTGTTCCCGAAGCCGGTCGGAAAAGACATCTCCCAGAATGGACAACCGCCGGGTTTGTTTGATGTTCCAGAAATCATCGGTTCCATAAGCCGCCAGGATCAGGCTTTTGGGTATGGCCGTATCCACCGAGAGGGTTTTGGATTGACCGCCCGGGAAAACAGGATTTGGGGCTGTCCGGGATTCAGATACGCCAATCCGTGTCGGAAGAGACCCCATGTACCGTGAGGCCAACCCGATGACCTCATCCATGTCAAAATCCCCCACAACAGACAATTCCAGCGGCGCCTGTTTCAGATAAGGGTTAATCCAGGATCTGACATCTTCCAGGGTCATGGACGCAAACTGATCATTGTCCGGCAAACCAAACCGGGGGTCGCCGCCTGCAAAGAATTTTCGGGAATGAATCCGGGCCATGCCATCCACAGACCGGATGTATTGCTGATACTGCTGCTGAAAACGCTCCCTGGCCAGGGAAAGGGCGTCATCCCGGTAAGCGGGATCAACCAGACGGGTATGCAATAACTGAAACATCAGGGACAGCTCGGACGGAATGCTTGCCGCCTGAAACGAAAAGCGATCTTCATAAACGCTGAATGACACCTGGGTGGATTTTCCGGCCAGGCTCCGTTCCAGTTCATCACGGGTCAGTTTGCCGACACCACTTTCATTGATGATATTTGCAGTCAGTACAGACAGACCGGGTTTGTCGGCGGGCTCCATGGAACTTCCGGGGCCAAACACCAGATTGCCCAGTACCTGGTTGTCCTTGAAATCCGTTTTTTTCAAATTGAGCCTGACACCATTTTCAAACTGCACCCGAACAATACCCAGATCAATCACATCGTCATGTCCCTGAATGATGCCCGAATCAACCGGCTCGTCAAGATAGGGAAATGAAACGGACGTGTCAGCTTCGGGCTTGAATGAAGGGCTTTGTTGGCTGCGATTGAAAACCGACAGAATCCTGGACTCGGGCGGCGTTGTTTCGAGAGCATGAATATCCACATTACCGGTTACCTGAATCAGCCGGTGATCGGGTGACCAGGCGCGTTGAAACGCCAGATGAAGGCTTTTCGGCGTCATGTCCGCCAGAATGGGGTTAAACAGATTCTGCCGCTGTTCCGGCGACAGAATCATGCGCCTGTCACCCGTCAGGTTCATGATATGCCGGGCAATATCC
Source organism: Desulfobacteraceae bacterium UBA4064 (assembly GCA_002382065.1). Classification (GTDB taxonomy): domain Bacteria; phylum Desulfobacterota; class Desulfobacteria; order Desulfobacterales; family Desulfatirhabdiaceae; genus UBA4064. The sequence continues at coordinate 32,297 of DFZE01000183.1, read as the reverse complement.
GTGCTGTTGCGGGTTGACTTGTTTTTGACCTGATTGTCCAGCATGGCCGTAAAATCCTTGCGCACCCGATCGGTTTCAGATGCACTGAAGCCATGTTCCAGTGCGCCTCTCAGTGTCTGTTCAATAAAAATGAGGCTGGATTCCCAATTCTCCGGCTTGGTTCCCGCATTGATTTCGGCATAATGGATGCGGTTCAGAAATGATCCGGACCCGATACTGGCTGATGTAAACGGCGTTCCGGTTTTGCCCAGCCGGGCATCCAGCCGGTTCTGAACAATCTGATTGGCCAATTGTTCCATCAATCGGGCCTTCATCTCGTCAACCGAGTCTTTAACCGGTGCAACCGACTCAACTGCACCAATGCTGACGGTTGTGTTTCCGGATTCGGATTCATAATGATAGAAAGATTTTATCCCCTGATGATGAAGCGTTCCAAATTCCGGAGGCGTCTGAAGCGGCCGTTTGGGTTGAAGCCCGCCGAATTGATCCTGAATCAGTGGCATTACGGCCCGGGGGTTGAATGCGCCGATCATGACAAGTGTCATGTGTTCCGGACGGTACCAGGTATCATAAAACCGTCTCAGATCATCCTGCGACATGGAAAGGATGTCGGACTCCTCTCCGATCGGAAGCCTTTTTGAGATCAGAACATCCGGAAACTCGAATCCGAGCGTGGCCTGAAGGGTTCTGAATCCGGAAGAGTCCCGGGTTCGTTTTTCAGCCAGAATAACCTGTCGCTCCCGCTCAACTTCCGATTGCAGCAGCAATGCCCCGCTGCCAAAGTCATCCAGAACCATGAGTGCATCAGAAATGGATTTGGCATCCGATGTCGGTAGATTCAGGTCATAAACCGTTTCTTCAAAGCCGGTATGTGCATTGGCATCCGGGCCAAAATCCATGCCAATGGACTGAAAATATTTGACAATTTCACCTGGCTTGAAGTGTGTTGATCCACAGAAAACCATGTGTTCCAGAAAATGCGCCATGCCCTGTTCGGAATCGGTTTCATTCAATGAGCCTGCCTGAATCATCAGATGCATGCTGACCCGATTCTGCGGTGTATTGTTTTCCATCAGGGCATATCGGAATCCGTTGGGCAAAGTCCCGAATACAATGGATGGGTCCGGTGTCAGAACAGCATCTTCAATCGGCCACTGATTTAATGTTGCCGCATCCCGGGGAGGTGGCGTACAAAATCCGACCGATGGCAAAATGGACAGCGTCATCATGACGCCGATTACAACCAGATAGATACCTGTCAAATATGTCAACAGGCGCATTTTATGATGTACGTTAATCCTCATTCAGTTCACCTTTCATAGTTCATAATGATTGTATGACACGTGCGGCAACCCCAAAAAAGAAAGTTGGCTAAACTTGAGTTCTGAAATAAAATTAAACAGAACAGGACTGTTGGCAATGGTGTCACCGAAGATTGTTGCTGTATATATTGGATTAAAGGGGATTTGATTGCTTCGAATTACGATCAGCATTGATTACCTGCCGGGAAAGACCAAACCGCCAAATCGGCTAAAATCAGAATAAATTTATTTATAGTTCTGCCTGAATATTGTCTTGACTTTGGTTTGGTCGATGTGTACACTGCAACAAATCAGTAAAGACCTGCATAAAATCGTAGGTCGGTTTCGAACAGGGGGGTTGTTCCATTGAGTCATAGTAACACTCTGAAGTCTGGGACCTTGATGCTAATTTATGAAAGGAGGGAAATACTATGGCAAATGGAATTGTAAAATGGTTCAATGACAGTAAAGGCTTTGGTTTTATTGAACAAGAAAACGGTAAAGATGTGTTTGTACATCACTCTGCAATCAACGCAACCGGTTTCAAATCGCTGTCTGAAGGCGATCGGGTTACTTTTGACGTCGTTCAGGGCCCCAAAGGTCCCGCGGCTGCAAACGTCACACGGTTATAATCAACCGGTACTGAAATAACAACAAAAAAGGCGCTCGTGCGAAAGCATGAGCGCCTTTTTTTTATTGGTTTTGTCTCAATATCCGCTTCATGATAAACGATCATGAATCATTCCTGAATGTTCACCCCCATATATCGACATGACATGTACCGTTTTTAACCCAAAACCCAACACTCAAAACCCAAAACGTTTTTTGCACTTTTACGATAACCGGCATGGTAATGAAAATAAATTTAAGACTCCGATTCTATTTGATTGTTTTTGCCATCCTGACGATCACCGTAATGGGTGGGATGGTGATGGTGTGGTACACATTCCAGATGGAAGCCATCCTGACGTCCATCACGGATCGACATCTGATGGCATTTCAGTCGGCCGAGGCCATGGAAAATGCATTATCCCGGCAGAAAGGCTTTGTTTCATATTATTTTCTGGACCATGATCCGGAGTGGTTGAGACAACTGGGGGAATACAGACAGATTTTTCGGGAAAAGCTGTCGGATGCCAAAAAACTGGCAACCACTGATGCACAGAAACAGGTCATCATCCAGATCGAGACGGAATACAACCGTTACATTGCTGCCAAGGATCAGGTCATCAACCTGTATAAAGCAGAGGCGCGAAATGAGGGTGAACGATTGCACAAAGAGGTCCGATCCCTGTTTTTCAACCTTCTGGATTTGTGTGAAAACTTCAAGGGCATTTTTAAATCCGATATACAGCAGGCCAGAATGATGGTGCAGCATCAGGCCGGCCAGTTGCGCTTTGTTGCCGTGGCTGCCATTTTGACCGGGATCGGCCTGGCCATGATGTTGATGATATTTCTGGTCAACCATATTCTGACGCCTGTAAAAAAACTGACGCGTGAAGTGGGGGGTGATACCCGGCCGGAAAAATCCGGGAATGAAATTCAGGCTCTCAGCCAGAGCGTTCGTGGCCTGATCGAGGATGCGGATCAGACCCATCATGAACTTCAGAAAAGCCGGGAAACCCTTCTTCAGGCGGAAAAACTGGCATTGGTCGGCAAACTGGCAGCCGGGATGGCGCACAGTATCCGCAATCCATTCACATCTGTGAAAATGCGACTGTTTTCATTGGGACGGTCCATCAAATTGAACGACACTCAGCAGGATGATTTTGATGTCATTTCTTATGAAATTCGGCATATCGATACGATCGTTCAGAATTTCCTGGAGTTTTCCCGACCACCCAAGCTGAAAATGCAGTGGATCAGCCCGTCGACGGTTGTCGACATGGCGATGCAGCTCATGCGGCATCGCTTGGCATCCTATGAGGTGGATGTGGATATTCAGCGGGAAAAAATCCTTCCGAAGATCGAGATCGATCCGGAACAGCTTAAGGAAGTTCTGGTCAATCTGATGGTGAATGCCTGTGAGGCCATGAAAAAAGGCGGCCATATTCTCATCCATGAAGATATTGGCGAAGACCGAAACCATAAACCAGCCGTGATTATTCGGGTCAGCGACAATGGCCCGGGAATTGCGGGCGACATTCTTGAAAAGGTGCTTCAGCCGTTTTTCACCACGCGCGAGGAAGGAACCGGCCTGGGATTGAGCATCGCCTCCCGGATCATCGAGGAGCATGGCGGACGTCTGGATGTGAAATCTGTGGAAGGTCAGGGCGCTGAATTCATTATTACCCTGCCGTTTCCCAAAAAAATCATTTGAAGGGAGCCGTTCCGGTGAGCAGCATTCTGATTGTGGATGATGATGACCAGTTGAGAAAAAGTTTTCATAAACTCCTGGTTGAGGAAGGATATGAGGTCGCCAGCGCCGCGTCCGGTGAGGCCGGCATTGGGCTGATCAAAACGCAGGCCCCGGATCTGGTGATACTGGATATGCGGCTGCCCGGGATCAATGGTTTCGAGACATTCAGGCAGATTCATCACATCGAGCCCAAGCTTCCGGTCATCATCATGACCGCATATGGCACCACGGAAACGGCTATTGAAGCCACCAAAATGGGGGCATTCGATTATATCCTGAAGCCCTTTGACATACCCGACCTGTTGAATATCATTGTTCAGGGACTTGAGGCCGGCAGATTCATGCGGTCTCCGGTTGACATGAACGGCGCACCGGACACCATCAACCGGGAGGCCATCATTGGTCGAAGTGTGCCGATGCAGGATGTATATAAAGCCATTGGCCGGGTTGCCTCAACCGATGCCACGGTATTGATTCGGGGGGAATCCGGAACCGGCAAGGAACTGGTCGCCCGTGCGATTTATCAACACAGCCGGCGTTCGGAAAAGCCATTTCTGGTCATCAACTGTGTGGCCATTCCCGAAAGTCTTCTGGAGAGTGAACTGTTTGGATATGAAAAAGGGGCTTTCACCGGCGCCAGCCACAGACGGGTTGGCAAACTGGAACAGGCCCATGGCGGAACTGTTTTTCTGGATGAAATCGGCGATATGCCGTTTTCCCTTCAGTCCAAGATGTTGCGGCTGCTGCAGGAAAAAAGCATCGAGCGGCTGGGAGGCCGGGAAACCATACCGGTCGATGTTCGCATCATTGCCGCAACCAACCGGGATCTGGAAGCCGCCATTGAAGCCGGCCGATTCCGGGAAGACCTGTATTACCGGTTGAAAGTGGTCACGATTCGGCTGCCTCCGCTGAACCAGCGTTCCGGTGACATTCCCCTGTTGACCGAATATTTCATGGCCCGCTTTGCGGATGAAGTGGGTATTGACTGCCCGGGAATCACGCCGGAAGCACAATCGTTGCTCAATCATTACCCCTGGCCCGGAAATGTGAGGGAACTGGCCAACACCATTCAGAAAACCGTCATTTTTAATCGGGGGGCGCCAATTGGCGGGGAGGATGTTTCAAAAGCCATCAGTGAAAAATCTCCGGCCCAGCAGGAAGATGGCAGGGAAAAACGGGATCAGATTCTGAGACAGATATTCAACCATGCCATCGTGACCGGTTTTGGAGAAAATCTGTTTGATGATTTCATGGATCACATGGCCCGCCTGTTTATCAGCGAAGCATTGAATGTGTCCGGTGGAAACCGGAGTCGGGCGGCAAAGATTCTGGGCATGTCCCGACCGACCCTGCATTCCAGAATAGACAAATATGGCCTGAAAATGGAAATGTCCGTCAGAGATGATGGATGATTTCAAATGATGCGCCTCCACTGTGTTCCGGTTTGTTTGTCGGAAGACAGCCCTCGTCCACCTGATCAAAATATCCATTCAGAATAATCGTTATACCTGCCCTGGAAATTGGGCCGCCACAGACAAAAACAGATAATCGACGGCTGGTTTGCAGGTGTTTTCAGTTTTTCGACAGAACATCTGTCAGAACTATCCAGCAAAGATGAACGTGATACTGACATTCGGAAAAATAATTTTCTGAATGTCTATCTTATTGATATAAAAACATCTTGTCATTGTAATATAAATCTGTTTAATCTGCCTGATACCGAGATCAGGAAACTGGATATGCCCGATCACACACCATCATGCAGGGTAACTGACATGCAAATCAAAGAAAATTCATCAGAACCGGGAATCCCCTCGGCAAAATCGGCAGGCTTTCGGGGTTCACATGACTTATTTCAGAACGCACCGATCGGCATTTTTTATTCCACGCCGGATGGCCGTCTTCTAGATGTCAATCCCTGCCTGGCCAGAATGTATGGCTATTTTTCACCGTCAGACATGCTTTCAGCGGTTACCGATATTGCCGGGCAGATGTATGTGGATGCAGCAGACAGACAGAAATTCAAACATCTTCTGGAAAACCGGATTCAATTGACGGATTATGAAAATCGTCAGCGCCGTCGGGATGGTTCCATTTTCTGGACATCGGAATCGATTCGTGCGGTAAAGGATGATGCGGGCCGGATTCTTCATTATGAGGGGTTTACAACGGATATTACCTCACGCAAGCAGGCCGAAGAGGCGCTTCGGGAAAACCGGCGGCGTTACCAGGATATTTCCGACCGGAAACAGGCCCGGGAAGAAAGCCGGAAACGTCAGCAGTTTCTGGAAGCGGTTTTGTATCATGCTCCGGATGCCATTGTGACACTGGATCCGGTGCACCGGGTCATAGACTGGAACCCCGGGGCTGTTACCATGTTCGGTTATACCCGGGATGAGGCTGTCGGTAAAAATCTGGATGATCTGGTGGCCCGAAATCACATGCTTCAGGATGCAAGCGGCAAAACCCGCGAGGTGTTGTCCGGAAATCGGCTGAAGGCATTTGAAACCATCCGCTACCGCAAGGACGGCACGCCGGTCCATGTCATCGCATCCGGTTCGCCAATCCTGGTTGACAACAGGCTGCTGGGTGTTGTTGCACTGTATACCGACATTACCGTTATGAAACAAAATGAACAGACCCTGCGGACGCGTGCTGAAGAACTGAGCGCCCTGAATACACTGGGGCGCAATGTCAATTCTACACTGTCCCTGCAGGAAATCGGTAATGCCGGTTTGCAGGGCATGCTGAATGCGGTGAATGCCGATATGGCATTTCTGTTTCTGCGTCATGGGCAACGACTGCTTTTGAAGGATGTCCTGCCGTTATCGAGCCTGGGGCGACTGGGAGATATTCCGGAACACCGGGTGGGAGAATGTTTGTGCGGTCTGGCTGTGACGGAAAACAGGCCGCTTTATTCAATCGATATTTTGGCGGATTCCCGTTGCACATGGGATGAATGCAAACGGGCGGGTTTCCGCTCGTTTGCCGCCCTGCCATTGCGCAGCGCCGGTCACTTGATCGGGGTGATCGGTCTGGCCTCGGATGTCAGGCGGGAATTTGAAAAACAGTCCGGATTTCTGGAAACACTGGCAGGCCAGATATCGGTGTCTTTGGCGAATGCCCTGCTGTTTGAGGAGATCAGGCAGGAACTGGGCGAACGCAAACGGGCGGAAGATGCGTTGCGTTTTGAACGGGAGCGCTTTCGAATTCTGGTTCAACAGTCTCCGTTCGGGATCATGCTGATTGAAAAAACGGGTCGTCTTACGTTTGCCAACCCCATGTTTACGGAGATTTTCGGGTACCATATCGATGAAATTCCAAATGGAAGGAAATGCTTCAGGCTGGCTTTCCCGGACCGGATCTATCGGAAACAGGTTGTTTCCACCTGGCTGGGTGACATGAAAGCCGCCGGGCTCGAAAGTACTCAGCCGCGGGTTCTGGATGTGGTTTGCAGGGATAAAGGGAAAAAGAATATCCGTTTTATTGTGGTAGGGCTGAAAACGGGTGGATATATCGTGGTATGTGAGGATATCACCGAACGACTCATGCTGGAGGATCAGCTTCAGCATGCCCAAAAAATGGAAGCGATCGGTATTCTTGCCGGTGGCGTGGCCCATGATTTCAACAACCTGCTTCAGGCCATCAGCGGGTACACCCAGCTTTTGCTTCTGGATAAACGGGAAGGTGATCCGGACCATTTAAAACTGAGCGCCATCGAAAAATCGGTTGATCGGGCTGCCAAACTGGTGCATCAACTCCTGTTGTACAGTCGCAAGGCCGATTCGGAGCGCCGGTTTGTCAATCTCAATCGGGAAATTGTGCAGGCCATCAGAATCATGGCGCGCACCATTCCCAGAATGGTTGAAATTGAATTCCATCCGGACACCCGGTTGGGGACAATAAAAGCCGATCCGGTGCAAATGGAGCAAATTCTCCTGAATCTGGGAATCAATGCCGCCGATGCCATGCCGGAGGGGGGGAAGATTGTCATCCAGACACAAAATATCACCATCGATGATGCGAATGCCCGAAGTCTGGTAACCATCACACCCGGCAATTATATCCTGATGACCGTCTTTGACACCGGAAGCGGCATGGATGAAAAAACCCTTAAACATATTTTTGAACCATTTTTCACGACCAAGGGTGTGGGAAAAGGAACCGGGCTGGGGTTGGCATCGGTTTATGGTATTATCAAGGCGCATGGCGGGGTAATCCGGTGTGACAGTCAGCCGGGTCAGGGGACGACATTCAGAATATATTTTCCGGCCATCATCTGCGAGGATACCGCTACAGAAATGCCGACAGTGGCAATACCGAATGTTCAGGGCATGGAAACCATTTTGATTGTGGATGATGAGGCCGACATCCGGGATCTGGCATCCCAGATGCTTCAACGGTATGGTTATGGGGTCCTGACAGCCAAAAGCGGTGAAGAAGCGATTCAGATCCATGCGTCTCCAAATCATGACATCGATCTGACCATTCTGGATCTGGGCATGCCGGGAATGGGGGGAGAGCGGTGTCTTCGGGACCTGCTGATGATGAAACCCGGCGCCAAAGTGGTGATTGCCAGTGGATATCAGGATGACTTATCCATGGAACAGGCCATGGAATCCGGAGCCTTCGGGTTTATCGGAAAACCGTTTCAACTTCATGAAATGCTGATTCAAATCCGCAAGATTCTTGACAACAGGGGATGAGAGTAANNCTGAAGGCTGAAGGAGCGGCATACAGCATTCCGGCAGATCAGCGGTCGGTCGGCTTGGCTGTTTCTCAATACCCAATACTCATATCTCAACACTGAATATATGACCATTAAACAATTTCTGAAGGAAAAGCTGTTTCCCCCTCTGAAACATGCGGAGGACAGCCTGGCATACTGGCGTGAACGGATTCTGTATGCGATATTGGCATGCGGACTGGTTTTGTCTCCTGTGATCATTCCGTCCACGCTGGAAGTGATTGTCATGGAACGTCTGTGGGTATTGGGGGCGATTGATGCGGGTGTCCTGATTGGGAGCATTTACCTCTTTTTCAGCAGGCATCTAAGCTATCAATATCGTGCCTTGGGTACCTTATTTTTCTTTTACGGTATTGGGGCAGGGGTATTGGCCAATATCGGCTTTGCCAGCGGCGCCATGGCATGGCTTTTTGGATTTGCGGTCATGACCGGGCTGCTTCTCGGGTTGAAAGCGGTGTGTATCGCCCTTGTCATCAACATAATAACCCTGATAGGCATTGGATATTTGGTTGCATCCGGAAAACTGGTCACGTTGTTACCGGCTGATATGGGGATGGATATGTTGTTGACAGGAATGGTCAATTTTCTTTTTATAAAGGTTGTCGTTTCCGTATCGGCCGCGGTCATGGTCAGGGGTCTGGAAATCATATCCCGCAGACAACAGGAGACGGCGGCATCACTTCACCGAAAGATTGAAGAGCACCAGGAGTCTGAAAAAGCCCTGAGGGAAAGCGAAGAAAATTTTCGCCAGGCCGAAAAAGCGGCCAAACTCAACGAATCCAGACTGGAAACATTACTGCAACTGTATCAGATGACCGGAGACCACCTGTCTGAAATTGCGGAGTTTGTCATGGAACAGGCCGTTCGTCTTACAAACAGCACGATCGGTTATATCGCTTTTTTGAATGACGATGAAACAGTCCTCACGATGCACGCCTGGTCAAAGCTCGCCAGAAAGCAATGCCGGATTCAGGATAAACCCATTGAATATGCCGTTGCCGAAACCGGTTTGTGGGGAGAGGCTGTCAGGCAGCGTCGGCCGGTTATAACCAATGACTATCCGGCGGAATGTCCATTTAAAAAAGGAATTCCGGAAGGGCACGTTCCCATTCAACGGCATATGAATGTGCCGTGTTTTGACGGCAACCGGATTGTTGTTCTGGCGGGTGTTGGCAACAAACAAAGCGATTATAATGAATCTGATGTGTTGCAGCTCAATCTTCTGATGATGGGCATGTGGCGGATCATTCAGCGAAAGCGTGCGGAAGAGGCGCTTCGATCGGAAAAGGAACGGTTTCGAATCCTGTTGCAGCAGGCGCCATTTGGCATGGTCCTGGTCGATAAAACCGGAAAATTTACGTATGCCAACACCCGGTTTACGGAAATTTTCGGCTATGATCTGAATGACATCCCGGATGGCAGAACCTGGTTCAGACTGGTCTATCCCGATCCGGAGTATCGAAAAAAGGTCATTGGCAGTTGGAAGGATGATTTGAAGCTTCATGGTAATTTGCAGCACCAGCCAAGAATATTTGATGTCATCTGCAAGGATGGCCGGAAAAAAGTGATTCATTTTTTGCCGGTAAGGCTTGAATCGGGTGAGAATCTGGTGTCATTCGAGGATATCACCGGGAGAATGGCGCTGGAAGATCAGCTTCGGCATGCCCAGAAGATGGAGGCGGTCGGCACACTTGCCGGCGGTGTGGCGCATGACTTCAACAATCTGCTTCAGGGTATCGGTGGCTATGCCCAGATTCTGCTCATGGACAAAACAGCCGATGATCCGGCTTATACAAAATTGAAAGGGATTGAAAACTCGGTGGAACGGGCTGCCAAACTGGTCCGTCAACTGTTGCTGTTCAGTCGGAAGGCCGTTTCGGAACGCCGAAGTCTCAACCTCGGCCAGGAGGTGGCGCTGGCAGTCCGTATTCTGGAGCGCGCCATTCCCAGAATGATTGAGATCGGGATACATTCCAGCAGCAGGCTGTGGACCGTCAAAGCTGACCCGGTGCAAATCGAGCAGATGATTCTGAATCTGGGGGTCAACGCGGCCGATGCCATGCCGGATGGGGGAAAGCTTGTCATTCAAACCGACAATATGGCCGTTACACCAAACGAAGCGATACAGTATCCGGATGCAAAACCGGGAAAGTATGTGTTGATAACGGTAACCGACACCGGGACCGGCATGGATACGGAAACGCTCAATCATATTTTTGAACCCTTTTTCACCACCAAGGTTGTCGGCAAGGGAACCGGATTGGGATTATCCTCGGTTTATGGCATTGTGGTCAGTCATGGCGGATTTATTGAGTGTGACAGCCAATCCGGAAAGGGAACAACCTTCAGGATTTTTTTTCCGGCCATCGAGACAGAAACTGCCGATATCCTGTCAGCAGCACCGGACAAGGCGCTAACCGGCGGGACAGAAACCATTCTGATCGTGGATGATGAGGCGGATATCCGGGATATGGTTTCTCAAATGCTTGGGCGGTATGGTTATTCAGTCACGGCAGCCGCCAGTGGTGAAGCCGCACTTCAGTGTCATGCCGAATGTGACGCGCGGATTGATCTGACCATCCTGGATCTCAGCATGCCGGGAATGGGAGGTTTTCGGTGCCTTCAGGAATTGTTGAAAATGAATTCCCATGCCGCAATTCTGATCGCCAGCGGATATTCTGTTGACGCCCAGATAACCCGGTCCCTGGAATCCGGGGCGGCCGGATTTATTCAGAAACCGTATCAGATGTCCGAACTCTTGAATCGGGTTCGGGATATTCTTGATAAATAGTGCCTGAATCAGTATTGAGCCTGTAGGTCAGGTTGGCCGGTAGTCTGGCCTACCTGACTGCCGGAATGCTGTTGTGCGGCATCTTGAGTCTCGACATGGTGTCAGGGAGCCGCAAAAAGCCGCGGCGTCCTGACCTACCCGCTCAGCCGGAATGCTGGTTGCGGTACCTTCAGCCTTCAGCCTTTTTCATAAAATATTTTTTAGGTATTGAGATTCAAGCTGTTTCTTGAGAAAATCCAAAAACATGCGTATTATTTTTCAAAATTGTTATCTCCCGCCAGGCTTTTCATGACTGATAATCCCGGTTTGATCATTTTTATAAAAGGTATCCAATGAACAATACAGCAGCGAATACGGATCAGAAGCCCCCTACCCATTATGTCGGCATCGGTGCATCTGCAGGCGGGCTGGAGGCCATCGATGCCTTTTTTACGCATATGCCGTCACACAGTGGTTTGGCATTTATCGTGATTCAGCGCCTGTCTCCCGATTATAAAAGCCTGATGGTGGAGCTTTTGTCCAAAAAGACCGAGATGCGGGTTCATCGGGCCGAAGACGGCATGGCGGTGGAAGCCAATCAGGTGTATCTGATACCCCCCCAAAAAAAACCTGACCATATTTCATGGCAAACTGTTGTTGAAGGATCAGGAAACCACCCGGTCCATCAACCTGCCCATCGATATATTTCTGCGGTCACTGGCAGAAGATCAGGCCGTGCGGGCGGTTGCCATCATTTTGTCCGGAACCGGAAGCGATGGCGCCCGGGGGGGGTCGCGCCATCAAGGAGTTTGGGGGCATGGTCATGGTGCAGGATCAGGAGAGCGCCAANNCGGAGGACATGCCCGAGCAGTTGATGGCCTTTGTGGAGCGCCCCTATGCAGCCCGGGAAAAACGTATGAAAGCCGATCTTCAGGCCAGTGAAACCAAGTATCGAACCCTTTTTGAAACCATGGCCCAGGGGGTGGTCTATCAACGTGCAGACGGTAAAATCATATCCGCCAATCCCTCTGCGGAACGGATTCTGGGGCTGAGTCTGGATCAGATGCAGGGGCGGACGTCAATGGATCAACGATGGAAGGCCATTCGTGAAAACGGGGATGCATTGTCGGGTGACGAGCATCCAGCCATGGTGGCATTGAAAACAGGCAATCCCGTATTGGGTTATGTCATGGGCATCTTTTCTCCGGAACTCGATCAGACGCGATGGATCATGGTGAACGCCGCCAGTGAGGAGTTGAACGCCCAGGCAGAACTGATGAAATCGATCGTCAATCAACTGGCGATACTGGTCGGCGGAATCAACGCGTCTACAGCCAGCGCTGAAATCCGGGTAAAACCGGTCATGAAAAAGGATGTCAAAATCCATTCCATGCTGCCAGCCAAAAAGCAATCTGTCCCAAAACATATTGCTCCAAACAAAAAGGGGACGATCAGGCCGGATCAACCCACTTTCCTGGATGATGATGACTTGAAAAAATATTGATCCGGAGGCTGAAGGCGCCGCAAACAGCATTCAGGCAGGGCAGCCGTCGGACGGTCATGCGGCTTCTTGTTGGTACGGGAAGCTGGCGCTTGGGAACCAGCCACAGGCCATGATGATGGTTCAGGCCTGTTCGTACTGACGCCGTAAGGCGTTTTTTAAAATGCCCTTACGGGCACACTACGAACAGAG
>DFZE01000183.1:0-19407 GCA_002382065.1 Desulfobacteraceae bacterium UBA4064 | reverse complement strand
CATTTACCGATTAAACTTTGTCCCTCTGCCCCTTTGCACCTGAACAGCCATTTTCACGGTAAACTTTAAATGATCTATCTCGATTTGATACTCAATCTGTCCCTGTTGGTCGCCCTCAGCATTGTTTCCGGCTTTGTCGAAAAACGCTACCCCCGGGATACCCGTCCGGGAGTGCTGTTGCAGGGAATCCTTTTTGGCGGGGTTGCCATCATCGGAATGCTTCGGCCGCTGAATCTGGGACCCGGCCTGATTTTTGATGGCCGGTCTATCATGGTCAGTCTGTGTGCGTTATATTTCGGACCATGGGCCGGCGCTGCAGCCGCGGCCCTGACAATTCTATGCCGAATCGGGCTGGGAGGCGCCGGAACGCTGATGGGTGTGACCGTCATTCTTTCATCTGTCGGGATCGGCCTTTTGGCCCATTACCGTTTAACGCCGGATACACACCCGCCATCCAAGGATCAACTCTACTTTTTTGGCATTATCGTTCATCTGGCAATGCTGGCTGCGATGTTTACCTTGCCCGATGGCGCCGGACTGACCGTTATCAAACAGCTTGGCCTGCCTGTGATGCTGTTGTATCCCCTGACAACGATTCTTGCCGGAAAGATTTTATCCGATCAGGTACTGGCGATACAAACGATGGCGGTACTGAAGGAGAGCGAGACGCTTTTCAGAAATATTTTTGAACACCATGCCGCGGTCAAGTTGATCATCGATCCCGACACCGGAGGGATTATCGATGTCAATCAGGCGGCCGAAAGCTTTTATGGATGGCCAAAAGATCGGCTCAGACAGATGAAAATCCAGGATATCAATACCCTTTCTCCCGAAGAAATAAACCGGGAGATGGAAAAGGCAGGATTGCAGAAAAAGGAGTATTTCGAATTTCGCCACCGGCGGGCGGATGGTTCAATCCGGGATGTGGCGGTATTCAGCAGCAGAATTGTCGTTAAAGGAAAAACGTTGTTGCATTCCATTATCCATGACATTACCGATCAAAAACAGACCGAAACAATGCTTCAGACCACCGAAGCCAAATACCGGGATCTGTTTGAAAATGCGCCCATCGGCATTTTTTCCGCCACCTTTCAAGGACGGCCTGTGTCCCTCAACACCGCCATGGCCCGCATTCTGGGGCTGGACTCCCCCCGGGATGTTTTGGAACGCTATACCGGTTTGCGGGAGGATCTGTATGTCAATCCTGAAAAGCGGGACGAGTTTCTGAAAGAGCTGCAGGAAAAAGGTCGTGTGGAAAATTTTGAATATCAGGCCCGTACGGCCGATGGCCGGATCATCTGGCTGAATACGCATGCCCGAATGTCCCGAAAAAATGCGGATGGCGAATTCATTGTGGATGGTTTCACAACAGATGTCACGGCGCAACACAAGCTGGAAGAGCAGTTCCGTCAGGCCCAGAAAATGGAATCGGTGGGGCGTCTGGCCGGTGGTGTGGCCCATGATTACAACAACATGCTGGGCGTGATTCTGGGATATACGGAAATGGCCATTGACAAGGTGACCCCGTCTGATCCGATACATGAGGATCTGCAGGAAGTGTTACAGGCAGCCAGGCGTTCCGCAGAGATTACCCGTCAATTGCTGGCCTTTGCCCGCAAGCAGACCATTTCACCCAAAGTCATCGATCTCAACGAAACCGTGGAGGGCATGCTCAAAATGCTGCGGCGTCTGATCGGCGAGGATATCGACCTGGCCTGGCTGCCCAAAGGCAAGCTGTGGCCGATCAAAATGGATCCGTCACAACTGGATCAAATTCTGGCCAATCTGTGCGTCAATGCCCGGGATGCCATTTTGGATGTGGGCAAAATCACGATCGAAACAGAGCGGGTGACGTTTGACCAGGCGTATTGCGATGACCATTCCGGATTTGTTTCGGGAGACTTTGTGATGCTGGCGGTCAGTGATGACGGCTGCGGCATGGATCAGGATACCCGGGAGAAAATTTTTGAACCGTTCTTCACCACCAAAGGCGTGGGCCAAGGCACCGGCCTCGGGCTGGCCATGATTTACGGCATTGTCAAACAGAATAATGGATTTATCAACGTTTACAGCGAACCGGACAAAGGCACGACATTCCGGATATATTTTCCCCGGGATGGTGGCGAAATTTCCGAAATTGACAAGGTGTCGTCGGAAGATATCTTACCGGGCCATGGCGAAACGATCCTGATCGTGGAGGATGATGGTGGCATTCTGAATTTGAGCAGAACCATGCTGGAAAAGATGGGCTATGTCGTGCTGACCGCAAATTCAACCGGGGAAGCCATGCGACTGGCCGAGGCTCATGCAGGCAATATCCGCATGCTTTTGACCGATGTTGTCATGCCGGAAATGAACGGTCATGATCTGGCCGAAAAACTGATGAAGCTCAACCCGAATCTCACCGTTCTGTTCATGTCCGGATATACCGCCAATGTGATTGCTCACAGGGGCGTACTGGACAAGGGGGTGAGCTTCATTCAGAAGCCGTTTTCGATGAAAGACCTTTCTGTCAGAGTTCATGAAACGTTGGGCCAAATCACCCCTCATCCGGAGTCGGAATATGATCCATGCACGGCACATCGGCCTGACACAAACCACAGGCATACGTCGTGATCCCGTATGTTTTGTTTACATGGTCTCTCATGGTCTGGTCGGTGTAAATCATGCACCGCTTTTTGTCATGCCCTTTAGAACTGATCGTCCCCACCGGACATCGGGAAATGCATTTGCCACAGGTGCCGTGGGTGTAGTGGAGGCGCCAGGCATGGTGATGGGTGTAGGGTCTGGGACCGGGAGAAATTGCCATGCGGGCGACCACCGACCCGGTCCGGATGGCTTTTCCCAATGGGGTAATCAGACCATCACACAGACCAAACGTTCCCAGACCGGCGGCATGGGCGGCGTGACGTTCAGACCAGTTGGAACAGGGTGCATATGGTCCTTCCATGCGTTTTTCCCAGAAGGGCGCCAGGATGGGGGCCACGGCTGAAATGCCCACATCCATCAGACAGGTGACCACATGGCGTCTCAATGTTTCATTGAATTTCTCACCATAATACCGGGTACGGGCCCACCGTTCCGACGGGTATCGGGTTTGGGCCGACTGATCCTTTCTGGTGGCGCGGGTTGACGGTAAAATCCAACTGATTACGGCAATCTCCGGGGCTGTGACATCCTGCTGCTCCGGGAATGCCAGATGAAAGATTTTGAGCGGGGTCAGATAAAAATTTCCGATATGTGAGACATATTCGTCATAAAGCGGATCAGACCCGATTGAAAATCCCACCAGGGGGGGGATCAAATGCCGGTTCCGATGTTCTTTCATCCAGGCGGTTTTCGGGTGATGTCGCCACAAATTGCTGGATTTCTGTTGTGATCCATGTTGCGTCATATACGGTTGCTGTTTTTGTCATGAGATTTGCCTTGTCAGATCCATCATTATCAATCGTTTGGTCTGGAGGGGTCAATGTTCGCGACCGGGATTGTAGAGACAAGGCATGCCCTGTCTCTACATATCGGCTACACCGGTTCGGTTTCAAAGTCCAGCGCCAGGTCCGTCAAGTGGTTTTGCCACACCAGGCAGAGGGGTGAACTGGACCGGACCCATCCGCTGTCATGCAACCACCGCCGGGTTGAATAGACATAACCACCTGCCGTTTGATTCCAATACTCGAAAAGCGGGACTACAGACAACGTGTTACGCTGTTTCCAGGCAAAATCCATCCGCTCGCCATCCCATGCGCCAACCTGATCCCTGTTCGTGTCGTGCCAGGTTCCTGTCAGGCGCCCCTGTCTGAATCTGGCATGCAGCCGGTATTCGATTTGATCATGACAGAGGGTCAGATCGATGGTTTGATGGCTGTATGAAAATTTTGTAATGGTCAACAAATCCGGTGAGATGTCGGCATTCAGGATATTGCCGCATGCCTGAAAATTCAGCATAAATGGCCGTTGCGCTCCCTGGGAATCAATCGACCGGCACTGCCAGTTGCCTGCCAGTTGTTGATCAGGCGTTTTCAAATTTGCCGGCAGTGCATGAAAAAGGGCCGGCATCTGACTGAAAGAGGTGTTGTCCAACCCGGGATGCAGTCTGAAAAATCCCTGATCACAATACCCGAAAACAGGGATTGTTCCCGGAGGGGTGTGATTGGGCTGCATGGCAAAAAAATCAATGGCATCAATACCATTTCTTTCCCGGAGTGACTGCATCAGGTTGTTTCGACATACATACCGGACTTTATTTTGGGTGTCATGAATTCGATAAACCGGCTGGGGCAGAAAAACCCGGGGGTCCGCGAGATTCAGCCGGTACATGATTTGGTTGTAGTCGTAACGGGGTACTCTGTCAGCGTTTCCCGAAAACAGATGGGTATAGGTGCCTTCAAAATAAATGATCCGGCCGTTTCGTTTATCGAAAAATGGGTGATGGACGGGATTGTAAAAGCTGACATCGGAATGGCTGACCACTTTTCGGGCATAAACCCAGGGACCCACCGGTGTTTCGGCTTCGGCAAACCAGATTTGACCCATGTTTTCCTGGGCAATCATGATCCATCGATCCCGAAACCGGTTCCAGAAAATGGAGCCGGGACAGGCATCCACCGGGATGCCTGTTTCGATATCCCGTATCTGAATCCATTCCCGATGTTTTTTGGGGCTGCCCGGGCTTGCCGATACGGGTCCACATTGTTTGACAACCGGGAGCGCCTGCCGTTTCCATCCATAAATGGGGCGATCCGGCGCCGGTACATTTCGGGAGTGGGTGCACCGGGTTGTTCCGTCGGCATTTTCAAGACGTCCAAAATATTCATACTGCCGATGATCGGTGATGGCGTCCAGCGTTGCACGAACCCGGCTGAATGCATATCCTGCCGTAAAATAGACATAATCCTGGTTGTTGACACGCGCGCGAAAGGGATGATTGGACAGATGGGATGTGTTGCATTCGGGCGGTAAAACAGCCACCGGTTCAAAAATTGCCTGACTGTCATTATACACTGCAAAGCCACATTCAATGATGTCCTCCAGGGATTTCAGGCGGGTGTATCGCGCCACCAGACGCGCCAGTCCCTGATCATCCCGGACCACGGCGATCCAGTCAAGCCAAACCCGGCCAGAGCCAAAACCCGGACACATCGATTTGGCAAATCCACGCGTGTCCACAAAATAGGTTAACATCACACCGGTATCCGGATCGGGCCCTTCCGGCCCGGTTGTCCGGGATGTGGCGCCGGCCACGGTAAAGTTGACACGATCCGTGCCCCAGGTATCTCCCCAGAACCAGAAAATTTTTCCCTGGTACAATGCAGCCAGCGCCGTATCCTGACCCATCACACCCGCATTGAGACACGGGATATCGTGTGGCGCAGAATGGCCCAACGCCCTGCTGTGACAATATATTCCTTCTCCGGTGATGCGATAGAGCCGCTCCGCCACATTGATTCGGGTCATTGTCAAGACGGCGTTGCCGCCGGAAATCGGTTTCAGCACCACGCCGGGTATGCCATCGACCAATGTATTGAACCGGTATCCATGACTGCGGATCTGAAAAAAAACATCCCGGTTCATCAGGGCCGGTTCAAAAAACGCCAGTACGCCCTGACTGTCGGTGTAATCCCGCAATCCGTTATTCAGACGGATATCGACCAGGGGAATGCCACGGCCCGTGACATCATCCTGCACCACAATCTCAAAAAAATGCTGACGCTCAGCCGGCATCATTTGGAAAACCCGGGCCCCACCCGTCTGCTCGGGTGAGTTTTTTTAAAGAATCATTCAGTCTGACAGCCATGACATTCCGAATATCCGGATGAAGGTCTCCGGCGCCATTCCAGAGTTCCAGAAAGGATTTCAAAATTGTATTAATCAGTTTATCCCGATCCATGCCGGTCACTTTCAAAATCGACATCTGGTTTCGTGACCGGTCATCCGCTTCATCGCTCAAATCATTCAGCCACTGGGAATACTCGGAATGGGTTGCCAGAAAAGACAGAATGCGCTCCCGGACAAGCGGTTCCGCCTTTCTGAAAAAAACGACATGAAGGATTCTGTCATAGGCCACGGCCTTGTGCCGGATCACGGAGCGATACAATCCGGGCGTTATGGCGATTTCGTTGACACCGGTTTCACACAGGGCTCCGGCAAAAACCGGGTTGTAAAGCTGCATGACAGAACATGCGGTATTCAGAGAACCCCGTTTGACCATGCGCCGAATCGATGCGGTAATCAGAAAATGTCCGGCGGCGGCACTGATGCCCGCTGCCTGATCTCTGCCCGATTTTTCTGTCAGATATCCATAAAAGCTCTGAAACTGCCCTTTGTAATCCAGATGATGATCGATGGCATCATCCATGAGTCTGGCGCCCAGATAGGCGATCAGGCTCAGGGCATATATTCCGGAATCATCCGGTAACTCGAGCGGTGGTCCAAATTCGCAGTCACCCCATCCCACCCATTGCATGGACACCAGATAGGCAAACAGCGCGTCATGTAAATCGGAAGAAAATTCATTCAGCATTTTCCGTCCATAGGGGACTGCCAGCAGGCTCTCAAGCTGGTTTTCATATTCCAGAGATACCTTGCGCATCAGTGTGGTGACCGCATCGCCAAACCGCCATCGGTGATGGTTGCTGCATTCAAGAACCTCGGCGGTCATGGTTTTGACCGTGTTCAAATCCCGTATTTTGTCAGTCACAGGCAATCCATTCCTTGTTTCATCAGGTTTGAAAGAACAATCAGTTGTTCCAGTGAACCGATTACCCGTGTGGCAACCGCATCGCGACAAGCCGGATTCAGATCCCAGGCATTGTTCCAGATTGTTCTGACGAAATCTGTCAGACGCTGAAGGGACAGATTGCCATTCATGTCATTGGCCCGTATCGCCATCATATGCCGCAATCCGTGGAGGTTGGCGGCGATTTCCAGAAGCTGAACACGGACACCGGATGGCGCGGTTTTTAAAAATATCTGCTCCAGCATCATGAGTCCGGGGATGTCCTGACGCCTGACGGCAGCTTCATGCCGATCCCATATCATTGGAACAGGGAATGATGATTGGATCAATACACCTGCTGAAACCTGTTCCGATACCCGCATCATCATTTCAGCGATATCTGTTCTGCGATCCGCCAGACAGGTTTCAACCACGGCGTTCTGAATCGCTGCTGCGGTCATGACACCCATGGCGCGGGCTGTCGGGGTATCAAAACCCATTGCGACCAGATCATGCATGACCGGGCTGGTTTCCGTTGAATGGCATGAATTGGCCAGGGTGGTTTTCATGATGCCGCATGCACCATAAGCAATCAGACCATCACTGAGGGACTTCAAGGGAAATATTTCAAGGGGTGGTCCCAGCGCGCATATGTCCATGACCGCTTTGCCTTCCGCCAGAACAGCCCGGGATATCATCAGGCGGAATTTCTCATTGATCCCGGCCATATCCCGGTTTTGGACCAGAAATGACAGCACCTTTACCAGATTCATTTGAAATTGCCGGGTCAGTGCTGTCTGATACCAGGCCACCGCCTGTTGATAGCGGGTGTTGTGTCGGATCCGGGCCGATGACAGGTCAGCCAGCAGGCTGTTCAGGTCAGGCAGGGGATCATTCATGACAGGAAGAAGGCTGAAAATGGTTTTTGGGCAGACCGGCCAGGACGCAGAATTTTCGAAAGTGGGATTTGCCCAGAATGTCCAGTATCCAGAACCGCATTTTTTCATCCAGACGGTCATCTGAAAGCCAGTTGATCACCCTGGGCCATGCGTAATTGCCATCGATTGCGGCAATCAGATGGCGGTATCTGTGAGGGATCAGGTTCCATGCCTCATGACCGGCTTTCAGGATATTCTGAAGCGTTTCATGCGTGGGAATATCCCGGATTGAAGAAAACAGGCTGTCCAGTTTCAAAAAGATGTCCGAATGAATGGCCTTTCCCGGTTCAAAACGATCAATTGCCTTTGTTCCGCCAACCAGTCCAAACAACAGGCTCGACAGGTCCGTTATGGTTTCCAGACCCTGCCGGAGCTCGATCCACCAGGAATTTGACACATCGGGCCAGAAAGCGCTATTCCGCTCATAACACAGATTGATCGATGCAACCGACATCATGGCAGCCAGATGAGATGTATAGGTATCGATCCCCATGGCCAGATGAGACTGGCTCATGGCCTGATACACCTTGGAAAATGCTGTATCCGGTGTCAGTGGGAGGCCTTTGTTCAGAACCCCGATATGAAGGTCGGCTATCGCTTTGGTGGATGTCCGCTCAGCAATCTCCCGGGCATAGTCGGCTGACATGGCGGACATTCCGGGAAGCACCACACACGAAACCGGTTTTCGATTCGTGACACCATCCAGGGTTTTTTCAATCATGTTGGCCCAGTCGGCAGGCGTCAATAAAATGGGCTTGGATGTCAGCGGGCTGATAACGATTTGAAATGCATCCTCCTGACAGATTTTGCCGGGTTTTGAGGAAGGGCAGGGGATCGGACCCACCAGATGACCGGCTAACCGTCGAAGTACGCCATAGTTTTGCGGATAAAGCGGGTCCATGCCATGGGCAACCTGAACCGGCATACCATCCCGGGGCATAAACCACATTTTGCCCTGACCGACCGCTATTTCAACAATATCCGGCCGGATGCGGTCCAGGCTGAAGGCCAGATGGAAACACAGGCCGGTAAAATTGATATAAACAACCAGCAGATGATCCCCCTGTTTTGTTTTCATGGCCTGATCAACGCATTCAAAGGCCGTCATGGGACATCCGGCAAGCCCGTATGATTTGAAAGTTGAATGGACATGGGGCCAGACATTGGCATAATATCCATAAAATTCAAATGCCGCCCGAAAGAATTTTCTTTTCAGGGACAGGAGCAGTTCAGCACAGGACAGTTCATCTCCCAGACCGATTCCAGGACCGATCACCACCAGAAACCGATCATACGGGTGGGTCAACAGGGGGACGTCTGCCGCAGGCACACAGGTGACTTCATGAAACCAGTATTCCTTATATCGGGTTTTGTCGCAATCCGTTACAATCCGGTCAAACGCCTTTTTTTTTCTGTCACTGGAAATGGTTGACAGCAACCGGCAGAGATGGCCTGCCATTGACTGCCAGGCTGGTTTCAGCCCGGGAAGCATATCCTGGATGGCCTGTCCAATGTGATGCAGGTCGGTTACCCGTTCTTCCAGATACCCCCGGTTACCAAAACTGATGGGACGATAGGCCACCGCAGCCGCATGTTCCCTGGCCAGATGCAGCAATTGAAGCAGCCGCCGGGGCGGTCTCAGGGGCAGCCCCCGGTAATCCCGCCTGTCGATCAAATCGCTCAAATCACCAACGTGCATCATTGTTTCATCAGAAATGTTTCTCATGGGGCTGATTTCAGACTTTGGGGAATTGCCATATGGTTCATCAGTTCGATCAAAACAGACTTCGGCACGTAAACGGGTATCATGTCGGAAGGCTCATGATCGTCAGGGATCGGCTGCAATTGGGGCGGTTTGAAATCGGCCCCGATGCTCCGGACGGGAAGGGCCATGTACGGGCTGGCAGAGGGCATTCCAAAATAGGTCGCAGTTGCAAGTAAATCGTCATCCGTTTCTGTAAAGGGGTTGCCGATGGCAGAACCACCTGCAACAGCAGCCAACTCCCGGTCTGACTGCTTTGGGGTGAATCCGAGATATTCGGGAATCCACGTCGAATCCTGCTTGACAATTCCCAGGTGCATGAGCGCGAAAAATTCTTCTTCTTCCCATGTTTTTTCATTGTTCCAGATCAGAAGGGTTTCTGCAGAAAGCGACGCCCGGATTCCATTTTTTTCAAAAGCCATCACGTTCAGAACCAGAAATTCCATCTCACTGGAATGACTGGTCAATTTCACAAAGCGTTCAAGCATGTCTGCGCCCGTACCGGGGCGGTCAAAAATCCAGATCGGTATATTACCCAGCAGGCTGGATATTTTTTCGGTATCACCCGATTCGATACTATTTTTGATGTGACCCACAAGGGCCATCATGATTTTTCTGATTTCCGTTTCCATGTAAACAATTGTTTCCTCAGTATTGAGATATGAGTATTGAGAATACTGCCAGGCCCCCGAACCGTCCAAGGGCCGATCAGCCTGAATGCGGTTTGCAGCACCTTCAGCCTTCATCCTTCAGCCTTTCCGCCATGATCAGTGCCGGATGACACTGCATCAGCGCAAATCCGCTGTTTTTCCGGTAAGCCCGTAGTTCAACCCATTGACTGTTTTGCATCCGCCAATCCCGCACCGCCTGACGAACGTCCGGTATGGAATGATAGTCATGCACAAAAATAAGGCGGGGTCCATCGGGCCGCAGGGTTCTGCACCCGATTTTCATATCCCAGTAAGCGCCCGGATACGAGTGATCCCCGTCAATGAGAAGCAAATCGGTTTTTGCCTGTCCGGACGCCAGTTGGGTTAAAATTCCCTGCGGCGCGGATGGCAGCTCATTTCGGCTGTCATCCCAAGCACTTACCGAATAGCCCCGATGCAGAATAACCCGATGCGCAAAATGACCCATCAAAACCCGGTTGGCGACGGAAACCGGATCCCGCACATCAAAACCGCCGTACCGGGGTGGCGCCGGATCAATGGTTTCGATCACGCCATCGGTGTTCAGATCATCCATGGCGCATGCCATGACAGCGGTGGAACACCCGACAAATGTGCCGGTCTCGATTACATGCCGTGCATCGATGGCTTTTATTATGGTGAAAAGCGTGCTCAGATAAAACTGCTGATCCGTCGGATCAGTCGTCATCTCGGCGCCACTTTCCCGGTATATCCGTTCAATCCGCCGGCAGAGCATCTGCGATGATGTCCAGCCGTTTCGAATGTGTTCACAAAGGGTGTCAATATCCGGAAAATGNNTATAGATCAAGAGGTTAATGGTTCAAACCATCTGCCGCCTGGCGAGCTGCGCAAAAGGTCCATCCTGTGCAAGAAGTTCGCTGTATGTTCCGGTTTCCACAATACGGCCCTGATCCATCACCACAATCCGGTCTGCATGGATAATGGCGCTCAGCCGGTGGGCAATTACGATCCGGGCAGCCTGAAGATTGTCCAGACTGTTGCTGACAATAGCCTGGGTTCGATTGTCGAGTGCGCTGGTGGCTTCATCAAAAAAAAGAATCCGGGGCTTTCGAACCACCGCTCTGGCAATCATCAGCCGCTGACGCTGTCCGCCGGACAGCACGCCGCCGCCAAAGCTCATCATGGTCAACATGCCCATGGGCATGTCTGCGATATCCTGATCCAGGCCGGCCATTCGGGCGGCTTCCCAGGCATCATCCAGGGTCAAGTCCGATGATCCCACGATATTTCGAAAAATGCTGCCGGGCATGATGCTGCCGTTTTGAAGGACCACACCAATTTGTCGTCTGACTTCACGGATGTCAAGTACTGTCAATTCCTGACGGTCATAAAAAATGGTGCCTGCCTCGGCATTCTCAAAGCCCAGCAGCAATCTGAGCAGGGTGGATTTGCCGGAACCGGAACTTCCGACGATGGCAACGTATTCGCCGGGTTTCACGCTCAGGGAAACATTGTCCAGAACCAGCGGCCCATCGGCGTCATATCGAAACGATACCTGACTGACCTCGATGTCTCCGGTGATCTGTCCCGGATGGATTTTGTTTTCATCCACTTCCGGCAATGCCGATAAAATGGGCTGAGCACGTTCATAATAGGGCGCGGCATTCATGATGGACGTCAACGCCGTACTCATCTGCAACAGCGCAAACTGAAAATTCAAAAACGCCGCGTTGAATGCCAGAAACGTTCCGGTGGTAAACTGGTCTGAACTTTTTAATGAAACCCAGGCAAAAATGATCATGGCCGTGACAATGGGATAAGCGGTATTGAATGTATCCAGACTGTTCTGAAGGGTTCGGCTCTTGAATATGAACCGCCTTTTTCTGCTGAAGTTTTTTGCCCATGCCGCAAACGCGCGATCCTCGACACCGGCCACGCGCAGTTTGGCGATACCGGATATCAATTGCAGCAGCATGCCTGAAATATGACCTTCGATATCATTCAACACCCGTTGATACCGTATCTGCATCATACTGGAAAAAATGGCAACAACAATACCGATAAGCGACAGCCCAAGCGTGACAAGCGCCAATCGCCATTCATACCAGAACAGCAACAGAAAATTGACGGATGAAAATGCGCCTGCCAATATGGTTTGCAGCGCCACATCGGACAAACACTGGCTGATGGCGCAAATTCCCATGCTTCTGTTCGCCAGATCACCTGTATTATATTGCCGGTAAAAAAAAACCGGAAGTGAAATCAGCCGATCCACAACAGACGCTTCGACTACGGGATCGATTTTTCCCTTCAGTCGCAGGACGGCAATCGATTTGGTCAGATCAAACAGGGATGCGCCAACCGTGCATACCAACAGAATGATCATCATCTGGGTGAGTCTGGATCGGGATGCCTCGGGAATGACCGTATCAAAAATCAGTGCCGTCATCAAGGGGGGTAAAAGCCCCAGAAGCGCGCCCAGAATGCCGGTGATCGCGACGGTCATAAAATCTTTCCCGCAGCCATGAAGACCGATGCTGATCAGGTCAATCGGCCCCAGACTTCGGTTGGGGAGAGATCGGTAAAATTGCCAGGCGGTTGGAGACAGGGATGCGGCAACCGCCTCATCGATCACCTGACGGGTTCCGGCCTGCGGATGAACTGCAACATATTTACGGGGTGACAGGGGCAACAGGGCTACCGGTAAATTGCCGCTTTTTGTGAAGCCCAGAAGGGCATCGCTGTCACGGCGCCACCATCCCTCTTTCAGCATCACCTGGCGAATCCGGATATGCGAGGCCCGGGCAATATCCGGCAGGGTGATCCGCTCTTCCGGTTGTTTCAGATTTCCGGGAGGCGCAACGATGGAAACTCCGATGGATTTTCCCACCATCTGACAGGCCGTCAAAAGGGGATCGGCGATATCTGAATACCACCATTCCCCTTTTTTGAAGGTTCTGGAAACTGAGGCCAGTTGCATGAACGACCGGGTCAGGCGCGTGCGATCCCGATGTTCTTTTTCTTTTATCAGATTGTGGGTATCGACAGCAGCCAGATTCCGGCTGATCCCCTGGCACCGGATTGCCAGTTGATGAAAGGTATCCAGACCGGTCCAGAACAATGGGTTTTTACATGCTGATAAACCGGATACACCTGTCAGGCTGACGGGTGTTGTTGTCTGAATCCATGCGGGTTCGGCAAGGGGAATGGGCGCCTGTCCATTTCCCGGGGGTAAATCCTCCAGTCCGAGAAACGTCGCATTGCCCGAGGTCAAGCTGATCCAGACAACGCCTTTTCGGGGACAGGCACGGGAATTGACCGGCAGGGTGATTTGTGTTTCGGCATCGAGCAAGATGTCCGATCGGGTGCGGAAACCACCGATGATTCCTTTTGAAAGGGATTGGACCCACTGGTCGATCAGAATCGATGCCGCCTCTGGAATGTCCGGCTGCTGAAAGGCGGTTTGAAACTCGGACATGGACAGGCACTGCAACCGGGCATCGGCATTTCCCACGGCCAGAAAGCCGGTTCTGTTTTCGGTTTCCGATGGATCCAGTCCAAACAGAAGCTGGCCGGTTTCCGCTGTAAATACATGATCCCGGTTACCAGCCGGCTGACCGCCTTTCAGGGCCACTGCAAAAATTTCAACCCGACCGGATAAAATCCGCCAGACCGTGTCAGGGTCGTTCAGCAGAAATGGTTTATTGGACTGGGTTTGACAGTCGGGGTGAAATATTCGATCAATTGCCGATAATGGTGTCATTCGGTCCAGTGTTCATATCAGGCTATTATGAGTAAAAATGGTGGCTACTCAGGTATATTGCTGTCGGTCAATAATTGTGGAAAAACAGAATTCAGAAGCCAGAATCCAGAATAAATAAGGAAAATATCATTTTTATAAACAGCAACCATTCCCATTTATTCTGACTTCTGAATTCTGTATTCTGACTTCTGTATGCTGCAATCAACCGGACAGGTCCGCCCTAAGCCTACAGGTTGATCAGCGTCGCGTACGGTCCGTTGGCATGCCGCATGTCGTCATGTGTGCCCCGCTCAACCACCTGGCCCTTGTCCAATACGATGATTTCATCGCAGTCCCGGATGGTGGTGAGGCGATGGGCCACGATCAGACAGGTGCAGCCCCGTCGTCTGAGGTTGTCATCGATCTGCTTTTCTGTTGTGGGATCAAGGGCGCTGGTGGCTTCATCCAGCACCAGAAGCGTGGGATTGCCCACCAGCGCACGCGCCAGTTCCAGCCGCTGCCGTTGTCCGCCACTGAAATTGGCGCAACCCTCATTCACCCGGCTGTCATATCCGCCATGTCGCCCGGTGATGGCGTCGTGGATACAGGCATCATTCGCTGCCTGTATCATATGGGGCTCCGGAACCGTTTCATCCCACAGGGTCAGATTTTCCCGGATGGTTCCCTCAAACATGAAAATATCCTGATCCACCATGGCGATGGAGCTGTTCCATAACGACCGGGCCCAATCATTCCGGGGCTTGCCATCAAACAGAATCTGGCCACTCCAGGGCTGATAGAGGCCGGTCACCAGTTTTGCCAGGGTCGATTTGCCGGACCCGGATCCCCCGACCAGGGCGACACGCTGACCCGGTTTGACCGACAGATTGAAGTTTTCGATCAGTGGTGGTTCCATGCGGCTGTAGCCAAAGGTAACATCGATCATGTCCAGTTGACCCGACAGTTTGATGCCGGTGGACGGGCGGGTCTGTTCAATGGTTTTTGTTGCGGAAAAGCGTTCATCCTGCGGATACCGGAGAACATCGTCCAGTCGCGCAATATGGCCCCGAAGTTCCTGCAACTGACTGCCCAGGTTGACAACCTGATTGATCGGGGCCACAAAACTGCCCATCAGACTTTGAAACGCAATCAGTGTTCCCATACTGTATTCTCCGGCCATGACCCGAAGTGATCCCAGGCCCAGTATGGCCACCGTATTCAAAGCGGAAAGAAGGGTCGAGATGGTGGCAAGCATCTGGGATGAAACCCCCAGTTTCTGCTCGGCATCTTTGACCTGTGCCTGATATCCGGCCCAATGGGCGAAAAAATCCGATTCCGAACCACTGGCTTTCAGGGTTTCAATCATCTGAAGGCCGCTCATGGCCGTGCCCAGGCTTTTTCCCTGATCCTGCAGGATTTTCTGCACCAGATCGATTCGCCGCCTTGAAAAATAGCGGAGCGCCGCAAGATTGAAGAAAACAATCCCCATGCCGATCCCTGTCAACAGGGCGTCGTATTGAAACATCAGGGCGGCATAAAAGACAATCATGACGGCATTGAGCACATTGCCGGCCAGTTCGCCGGAAAGAAGCTGGGCCACTTTGTCATTGATCTGAACCCGGCTGACCACCTCCCCGCCAAATCGCTGGGAAAAAAAATCAATGGGAAGCCGAAAGACATGCTGAAAAAATTGGGCCGAATGGACCAGTGACAGTTTGGTTTCCATGCGAAGCAGGCAGGCCTTTTGAAACCAGGTCAGAACCGTACGAAGCACGGCGGTCAGTCCCATTCCCAAAAGAAGCGGCGCCAGCCAGTCCTGAAGATGCTGAACCAGAATCTGATCAACAAAAATTTTGGAAAATACCGGTATGACAATTCCGGGCACAACCAGAAACAATCCGGCCAGAATCACATAGGTCAACGCCGAATGAAAGCCGGCCAGACGACGGGTCAGGCTGCGAATCATGCCGGATGGCGCACCCTGTTTTTGAAATGTGTTTCCGGGTGAAAACGCCAGTACCATGCCGGTAAAGGATTTGTCAAAATCGTCCATGGAAACGATTTTGGGGCCGACTTCCGGATCATTCAGGTACACCTGGTTTCGACGAATGCCTTCCAACACGACATAATGGCTGAAATTGAGAAAAACAATCATGGGCAACGGCAGATGGTGAAGTGCTTCGATCTCCGAATGGTGTTGCGCCGAAATCAAACCATACGCTTCTCCGGCTTGCAACAGATATTCTACCCGGATGCCATTCCGGGAAACCCCGCAGGCCAGACGCAGCTCCTCCAACGGCACGTTTCTGCCGTGATAACCCAGAATCACGCCCAGAGCGGCAGCGCCATCTTCTGTTGCTTCCATCTGAAGAATCGTGGGGGTTTTAACACGCGTGTTCTTCCAGATAACCGATTCGGATATCATGATTTGTTTCCGGTTGCGGCGGTGTAATGTCTTTTTTTCATTCTCCCAGAACCGTCTTTTTTAAAAACGGTATCAACAGGTCGATGGGCGGCATTTCGGAAATAATGATACGGGCGGAACACATCGTACCACTGAAAATTTTTATCGGAGGACCCTTGGGGGAAGACCACCTGAAGCCGCTGTGCGTACCGGAATCCGGTAAAAGTTCGGCATGGATTTGAATGGGCGCACCACCCGCAGCCAGTGTCTGAACCAGATTGGTGTTGTGAAGCTGACGCATCATGCCTTCAGAAGTGGCGGGAAACTCCGATACCCGGGTGACGCGGCCCCGGATGAATCCATATTCTTCCGGTTTGACAGTAGAAGGGCTGATGTGGATATTCATGCCCGGCATGACTTTTTTGCCTTCCGCCGGTGAAACATACACAATGGCATTCAGACTGGTGATACCGTCGCCCGTCAATTCCAGGCTCATGAGTGTTTCCCCGACATGCGTCGATTTTCCCGCATCTGTGGTCACTTCCAGTATCCGTCCGGTATAGGGACTGATGACGAGCGTACTGTCCGTATAGATTTTTTCCAGGGCCAGTACTTCGCGTTCCTGTTTCAACACCTGTCGCTCACTGCTGCGAATATCCCGATCCTTCTGATCCTTCAACTGAAAATCCGCTATCGTTATCCCCTGAATCCGGTTTCTGTAAGCCTGAATCCGTTCCTGTGCCGCATTGATTTCCTGTTGGGTGTTGATATATGTCTGTTTGGTAATCAGGCCCTGCTGCTGCAAAATGTCCTGCGCCGCCAGTTTTTCCGTGAGCCATCGAAGCCGTTCCATCTCAAAATTGATGGATTCCAGGAGATTCTTTTTTTCATTGGCGGAATGAACCCGCTGCAATTCCATATCCGTTTCAGTCGAGTGTCGCAGACGATCCAGTTCCAGTTTCATCTCGGCCAGTTCTGCCCGGGCATGATTGAGTCTGGTGTTCTGAATCGGCTGGGATATGCGCGCCACCACGTCCCCTCTTGAAACCATGTCGCCGGCATCGACATGAATCTGAATAATTTGTCCGTTACTGAAGGAAACAATCTCAAAAATGCCGCCGGTGCGAACCAGTATTCCCTGACCTTCCACACGGATTGAAATCTGTCCAAAAACAGACCATAAAAAGACAACCATGATCAGGGCGCCGATCACAACAAGAATCAGCCAGTCTCCGGGCGCCGTCACGGTCATCAGATGATCCAGATACTCGGATGCAGACAACTGATTGACAGATGCTTTTCTGAATTTGGATTCGGATATGCGTGTCACGGATCACCCGGGTTTACAGGCGGGAGGGTTGTCAGTTCCGGCATTCCAACAGAAAGCCCCTGTTCGTCTCTGGCCAGGAGGGTTCCTGTTTCATGTCGCAGCCGGATCATGGCGTTGCTGAATTTTTCCTGGGCGGCAATTTCCTGGAGCAGGGCGCTGGTCAGAAAATTCTCGATGGTAATCCGGTCAAGCAGGGTGGAAATTCCCATCCTGAATTTCATGTTTTCGTTTTCAACGGCTTTTTGATAGAGGCGGACAGACGCCTGTGTACGCGTCAACTGCTGTGAACTGTTGGTTAAATCGGAAAGTGCCGTCACCACGGCGGAACAGATGGACCGTGACAGCTCTTCAGACCTGATCCGGCTTTGTTCATACGCTGCTTTGCGCTGCATCAGAACACCCCGTGCGGTTGTATTGTTGAACGGCCACTGGTAATTCAATCCGGCGCCCACCGAAACTCCGGGAATATCACTGCCCGGGGCAGAGAGGGTATTTGACAGGTGTGACCCCTCGTCAAGCCCGGCATAGCCAAATCTGAAAGCCAGATCCACCTGGGGCAATAGCCCGTTTTGGGCCGCCTTCAACAGAATTTCGCTGGCTGCCTGATGGGCCTGGAGGGCCAGATAATCCTGGCGAAGTGATAGTGACCGGGACATGAGCCGGTTGCCCGAGTTGGCCATAAGATCCGTCATGACAGTCATGTCGGGAACCGGAAAGTCCCCTTCAGGAAGCGGCAGCACGGCAATCTGGTCAAATGGCAATCCGACTGCCAGTCCCAACTGCTGCCTGGCTTCAAAAAGGGTCTGCATGCCGGCGATCCGGGCGGCATTTTTTTCTGCCAGATTGGCCAGAACCTGTTCGATATCCGCTGCCGGACGTTCATCCAGTTCGATAAGCATTCGAATATCCGTGACAAGGCGATCCGCTCTGGATTCGGATCGGGTTAACTGGTCCAGTTCCTTTCTGGCTGCCAGATAACGCCAGAATGCCTTTACCGTGTTGAGAACAGACACGGATGTCTGATGCCGCAACTGGAGCAGACTCATGTCAAGCGCCTTTTCAGCCGCCCGTTCACCGGCCTCGGTAACCTCCCGCCCCCCGGATTTGAAAAGCGGTACGGTCACGATGAAATCAACCCTGGCCCGATTTTCGGTCGGGTAGTTGGGTTCCTGCGTATAGATGCGACGGATGCTGGCTCCGGGTTGAATGACCACACCGGATCTGAGCTGCCGGGTCAGATCGATGTCATAGCGGGTTGTATCGGTGATTTCCTGAACACCCAGCAATACATCCAGGGAAGACCGTGGAATATTCTCATGGCTGTGACCCACCGAAGCGCCCAGCGTGGTGTCAAACTGCCCCTGCTCGATCCGAAGCTGACCGGTTTGGCTGTCAACGTCTTTTTCAAGCAAATGGATGTCTGGCTGGTGGGTCAATGTCGTCCGCACCGCAGTCAACAGATCGATACCGGGCTGGGGAAGACTGACGGAACGGCTGAAGCCGGGACAGAAAAATGGCGCCAACAGAACCATCAGAAAGAAAAAAAACATTTGTTGAAACGGTGTACCCGACAAAATATCCTTTTTTGCTGTCATCAATTCTGGTATGTGATCCGGCGCTGACGGTTGTGTTTCAATTTGCATTCGGAAAGCTGATACCATTTGGAACTCAAGTATAGCCAAACAAAGCCGATGTGTAAATATCATAAACCCGCTATGGCGGCTTACCGTGAAAATGGAAAGACAGAAGTCGGAATTCAGAAATGATACATGAGCGTTTACCGCGAAAATAGCATTTGGCGTGATGCTTCCCTCTGTTCGTAGTGTGCCCGTAAGGGCATCTAAAGCAAACGCCTTACGGCGTCAC
>DFZE01000151.1 GCA_002382065.1 Desulfobacteraceae bacterium UBA4064 | reverse complement strand
ACCCGGATACGGGATCAGGAAGGATTGTCCATTCTGCTGATCGAACATGACATGAAACTGGTCATGAGCCTGTCCGACCGAATCTATGTCATGGATTACGGCAAAAAAATTGCGGAGGGAACCCCGCAGGAAACCCGGGAAAATCCTGTGGTTATCAAAGCCTATCTGGGAGAGGATATTCATGCTGCAGCTTAACCGGATTTGCACCTTTTACGGCAATATTCAGGCGCTCAAAGACGTCAGCATGAATGTGTCGGAGGGAGAGATCATTGCATTGATCGGCGCCAATGGCGCGGGAAAAACCACCACACTGATGTCCATATCCGGCATAACCCCGCCACGTTCCGGAGAAATCCATTTTATGGGCAAGCCCATTCATGCCATGAATCCGGATCATATTGTCGCCATGGGCATCTCTCAGGTTCCGGAAGGCCGACGGATTTTTCCCTATCTGACCGTGACGGAGAACCTCGATATGGGTGCATTTCTGCGGAAAGATACAGAGAATATCAAAAAGGACATGGACTATGTCATGGATCTGTTCCCCATTCTCGCCAAACGCCGGCATCAGGCCGGCGGGACATTGAGCGGCGGCGAACAGCAGATGCTGGCCATATCCCGGGCGCTGATGGCAAGACCCAGACTGCTTCTGCTGGATGAACCCTCCCTTGGCCTGGCCCCGCTGATTGTCAAACAGATATTTGAAATCATCCAAAAAATTAACATGGAAAGCAACACCACCATCTTTCTGGTGGAACAGAATGCCAACATGGCGCTTCATGTCGCCCACAAGGGGTATGTCATGGAAAATGGCTGTATCACCCTGGCCGATACAGCAGCCAGTCTTTTGACCAATGACGATATAAAACGTGCGTACCTGGGGATATGAAACAGAAGGATGAAGGGTGAAGGATGAAGGCTGAAGGTCCTGCATTCTGCATTCATGCCTTGTCTCTACGTTGGCAATGGCACCACCGCCTCTATTGGCTGGGTCCTTCATTCCGACTCCTGCATCCCGACTTCTGATACCTGCCACACGACCTCTGCTGCACATATTCATCATTCCACATTCATAATTCAAAATTTCAACGGTATCCACCACAGCTTTATCTGCCTGCCATGCATTGCATATTCAATTATGTATTTATATGTAATTAAAAATACATTTATGTAACATTCAATAAATTTGATATCAATTTAAAATAACTATAATACGAATTAAATTAGAATGTTATATTATAATAAATTTTGGCCTGATTATTGCTTTTATATTTATTCAAAGCGTTACAGGAATTAACCATCCGGTTTTTCAATAATTCAGGCAGGTCAAAAGGAGGAGCAAATGAACAAAATTGAAGCCATAATCAAACCGTTCAAACTTGATGATGTCAAAAATGCGCTTAACAAAATTGGTGTGACCGGTATGACGGTCAGTGAGGTAAAAGGGTTTGGACGGCAGCGCGGACACAAGGAAATCTATCGGGGTGCGGAATACCAGGTGGATTTTGTGCATAAAATCAAACTTGATGTCGTTGTGGAAAAATCCTTGACCAGTGCCGTGATTACAGCAATTACGGAAACAGCGCGGACCGGCAAGGTGGGGGATGGAAAGATATTTGTTTTTCCAGTGGCTGAAGCTGTTCGTATCCGTACCGGTGAAACCGGTATCAAGGCTGTTTAAGCAGACGACGATACCCGTCGGTTTTGAATGCAGAAAAAATTTATAATCATTTCCTCAAAAGCCATATTTTTAAATTCAATCAAGGAGATCGTTCACAATGAAAACCAGGACATTTTTTTTGACTGCAGGTATTGGCCTGACCGCTGTTGCGGCCTGGGCAGCCGAAGGAGACCCCACACCAGTATCCAACAAGGAAGCCATCGATCTGGTACAAACCCACGCCAATTACATGTGGACACTGATTGCAGCGGCTCTGGTATTTTTTATGCAGGCCGGCTTTGCCATGGTGGAAACCGGATTTACGCGGGCCAAAAACGCGATCAACATCATGATGAAAAATCTTCTGGATTTCTGTGTCGGGACTCTTGCGTTCTGGGCAATTGGTTTTGGTCTGATGTTTGGCGCCACTTCAACAGGTTTTTTTGGCACCAGCGGTTTTTTTCTCAGTGATTATACGCCTGATGGCGATCCCTGGATTCTGGCATTCTGGATGTTTCAGGTCGTTTTTGCCGCCACTGCTGCGACCATTGTATCCGGCGCCATGGCAGAACGAACCAAGTTTTCGGGATATCTGATTTACAGCTTCATGATCAGCGCCTTTATCTATCCCATATTCGGTTCATGGGCGTGGGGCAATCTATATAAAGGGAACGGATGGCTGGGATCTCTGGGATTCATCGATTTTGCCGGTTCCACGGTCGTGCATTCGGTTGGCGGTTGGGCTGCCCTGGCCGGCACCCTTGTCTTGGGACCCCGGATCGGAAAATATGTCAAAGGCGGAATCCGGCCGATTCTGGGACATAACATTCCGATTGCCACTCTGGGTGTCTTCATTCTCTGGCTGGGCTGGTTCGGTTTCAATCCGGGCTCTACAACCGTGGCAAACAAAAGTATCGCCCTGATATTTGTCAATACCAATATGGCCGCAGCGGCCGGCGGTGTGGCCGCCATGATTGCCTCCTGGCTGAAATTCGGCAAGTCCGAGGTCGGCATGAGCCTGAACGGTGTATTGGCAGGACTGGTGGCCATCACGGCCGGATGCGCCAATGTTTCGCCGACCAGCGCCATCATTATCGGCCTCATGGCCGGAACCATCGTGATGTTTGCCGTTATGTTTTTTGAAAGNNATCCGGATCGATGATCCGGTCGGCGCCATCAGTGTTCATGGCGTATGCGGGTCTTTCGGGACTCTGGCCGCCGGGATTTTCAACGCGGGCGGATTTTCCCTGAAACTGGTCGGGGTACAGCTTTTGGGTGTTGCATCCTGTTTTATCTGGGTCTTTCCTCTGGCTTATGGACTGTTCAAACTCATCGATGTGACCATCGGGCTGCGGGTATCTCCGGAAGAAGAGATGGAAGGCCTCGATATGGCTGAACATGGGGGCATTGCATATCCGGATTTCGAAATATCGTCACATGGCACTGGGGGATCACTGGAATCGGCAATGGGCGCCCTGCAGTTAAAACGGGCAGCCACTTCTGCCCCCCAGTTGATTGAAGAAACCTGATCACCAATTCTATCAACATCATCTGAATCATCAATGGCGGCCACTCTACATGGCCGCCATTCTTTTTCCTGCCAACTATATCGTAATGACCCACCATTTGGTTTACCGGGATATTATCAAATCCGATTTCTGAAAAAGCCGTTTTTCAAAATCCGGTTGATAATCAACCGGTCTTCAGATAAAGTCACACCGCTTCAGGCATTGATTCCGTAAGCATCCGGTTGATTGTCACCAGATACTGTTATCATCGTTATGGTTGCCGGTCATTTTCGTCATGACGTATAACGCATAAGATTCTTGCCCGAAATCCCGTTAACGCCCAATTGAGTGGTCCATGGCAGATTCGTTTCAGGATATTATTCCATCATCCGGTTCACAGTTACCCAAATACGCCGTATGGGCTGTCACGCGGGGTGGAATTGACCTGGCGCGGGTCATTCAAAATGCAACTCCCGGGATCGATGTCTATCTTTCAAAAAAGCTGAAAGCTCCGGATTTTCCCAGCATGCCATTTGATCGCCTCCGGGATCAGGTTCAAACGGTTTTTTCCCGGTATGCCGGGCATATTTTCATTATGGCAACCGGTATTGTCGTTCGGATCATTGCCCCGCTGATTCAACATAAAACTGTCGATCCGGCGGTCGTGGTGCTGGATGATCTGGGCCGCTATGCCATCAGTCTGCTTTCCGGTCACATCGGCGGGGCCAATGACCTGGCCCGGTCTGTGGCCGAATGGACCGGATCGGTTCCCGTCATTACCACGGCGACAGACAGCCACAATCTATCGGCGATCGATGTTCTGGCAGTCCGTCATGGACTTTATATTGAAAATCCGGCAGCCATCAAGTCAGTCAATATGGCATTTTTGACGGGCCAACCCGTGGCACTCCATGATCCGCACCGCTGGGTAAAAGACCATCCGGATTTTTCCGGTCTCACTTCGATATCCAGCGTTGATTTGAAAGACCGGACCACCATGCCGGTCGTGAAGATCACCGATGAAAATAAACTGCCGATATCCGCCAACACCCTGATTCTCAGGCCGCGGTCTCTGGCAGTGGGTGTCGGGTGCAACCGCAATACTCCGACGCTGGAAATTCGTCAATTTTTACAGGAAATTTTTCAAAGCCAGAATCTGGCATTGAAAAGTATCTTCTGTCTGGCAACAATCGATATCAAGGCCAATGAAACCGGCATTCTTGAAACCGCCGAATGGCTGAATATCCCGGTCCGATTTTATTCCAGCGAACAACTGAAGGAAGCACAGGGAATAGAACGACCATCTGAAATGGTTAAAAAACATGTGGGAGTAACAAGCGTATGCGAAGCCGCAGCACTTCTGGCAGCCGGAACCACCCATCTGATGGTTCCCAAACTTTTCACACCCAATGTCACTCTGGCAGTGGCACGGGCAGCCTCCACATTGTTGGAATAGGGCCGGGAGATCCCGCTTATCTGTGCGGACGTGCACGGGATGTTCTGACTTCAGTGGATGCGGTTGCCGGCTATACCCTGTATATTGATTTGATCCGGCCCCTGATTTCAAACACACGGATCATTCAATCGGCCATGACCCAGGAGGTGGATCGGGTGGCTGCGGCCATAATGGAAGCTGTTGCCGGAAATTCCTGCGCCATCGTGTCGAGTGGTGACGCCGGCATTTATGCCATGGCCGGCCTGGCTCTTGAAATCTGTCGCGCCAGGGGAATTTCCCTGATTCCATCCGGATTCGGTCAAAAATCCCATGTTTCCGACCTTCAATCCGCCAATGATGATATATCCGACAAGCGCTCTCCTGCAATTTATCTGGAAATTGTTCCGGGAATTCCAGCCCTGGCATCCAGCGCCAGCCTTCTGGGCGCCCCCTTGACCCATGATTTTGCCTGTATCAGCCTGAGCGATCTATTGACGCCCTGGAAAACCATCGAAAAGCGTCTGGAAGCGGCCAGTATGGCCGATTTTGTCATCGTCCTGTATAACCCCAAAAGCAAACGGCGTTCCGGACATCTGGAAACTGCGCAGCAAATCTTCCTGAAACACCGCCATAAGGATACACCGGTCGGAATTGTGACCAACGCCATGCGGGAAAACCAGCGGGTTGAAATCATCCGGCTTTCCGATCTGCATCTGGCGGAGGTGACCATGCTCAGCACGGTGTTTATCGGCAATTCAACCAGTTTTGTCTATCAGGATCATCTCATCACCCCAAGGGGATATGACCAGAAATATTCCATGGTTTAACCGACAGCAGGCGCCACTTGGGATATCACCCGTTTTCCCCTTGGTTTGTATCCATTGCAGATGT
Source organism: Desulfobacteraceae bacterium UBA4064 (assembly GCA_002382065.1). Lineage (GTDB taxonomy): Bacteria > Desulfobacterota > Desulfobacteria > Desulfobacterales > Desulfatirhabdiaceae > UBA4064. The sequence continues at coordinate 20,770 of DFZE01000151.1, read as the reverse complement.
TTGCACGGATTCCCAAACCCCGGTCCGGGAACCCGTGCAGAAAAAATTCAAACACACAAAACAATGATCACAGGCCATAGTTTTGTGTGTTTCGCACGGTTAGAAAGCATTTTTACGGCAGCCTGTCACCCTTCCAATAGGCACCCGTAGCCAGATCAAGAATCACATGGTTGTCCGCGGGCGCCGGATCCGTCCACACGCTGTGCAGTCCCGCGCCGATCAGGCGGATTGCCGGATCAGGGTTATGAAGACAGTTTTGAATCACCCACCGGTTTGCCGGTGTCGGGTCCTCATCTCCGGAATAGTGTGCAATCATGGCCTCCATGACATGAGGCGCCAATGTTTCCGCGGTTTCACTGTCCAGCCCGAAAACATCCACCAGGATATCATGTGCAATCAACAACATGTCTTCTTCAAGATACGCCATTGCATATTCCGGAAATGGTATGCCGTTTGTGTCATAATTGATTTCTGCAATGGTGTGCGATTCGATCTTTGCATGCCGCCTTCGCATATCCAGTGTGACAATCCGGTAGGGTGCCGGATAGGTGACCAGTGATCCGGTTTCCGCATCAAACAGAAATGTCTCTGATTCGCCAACTCCCCAGGATCGCTTGACCACATCCTGGGCATGAAAATGTCCGGTAAAGACAAGCGGCAGTCCGGCATCGGCAAAAAATCTGGAAATTTGAAGCCAGTCATCGACAACATAATCTACAAACAGCAGTGCCTGCATGGAAAAATGCTGTATGATTCCGTGATGCATCATACCGATTATCTGTTTGCCATTGGCCTGTGCCCAGACAATCTGGTTGAAAATCCAGTCCAGGGTTTCCGCACTGAAGTTTCCGCCGACAATGGGGTAATCCAGATTTTCCCGATATCGGCAGGAGTCCATGGCCAGAACGCACAGGCCTGGTGATGGCTCTGCCAGATAGCCGAGGGAATGGGGGTCCCGTGAAAGGGCCTGACCAAAACCAAAATTGTTGTAAATCCCTTCAAATTCTTCCGGCGAGATGTTTGGCACAGGAATGGTATCCGGACCGTCATAGGCAACGGCATTCGGATTGTTCACATCATGATTGCCGGGTATTACAAAAACATCGACACCACTGTCTTCCAGAATCTGAAGATAATTTGCCATTTCCTGGTGACTGCTCAACTCGCCATCCTTGGTCAGATCCCCTGAAATAAGCAGAAACTGAACATTGGCAGCACGCAGGGCATCGATGGTCGCTACCAGAATGGCCTCACTTTCCGCAATCATCTTGCGATCAACAGCCAGATAAGCCTCAAACGCCTCGCCGGTTACGCCCAGGGCGTTGTCAAAATAATGCGCATCTGAAATCACCGCAAACCGGACTTCCTGGGCTGCCAATCCATGGGAAAACGCAGTCAGACATCCCACTGCAAGAAAAATACAAATCCGCATAACGTGTTGACATGTTTTCATTCCGACCCCTCCATGTGTGTAACTGTTTGATCCCGATTATCGTTTCTGTCATATTGAGACCGCCATACGCAAGCCACATTACCATGATGTACCGGTAGTGACAAGGCCCTGATGGCGCTGTCATCCCGACCACCGGACGGATTCGATCTGTCGTTGAAAAGCCGGATGACGCATGATGGGTCGGTGTCATGTTCATTATTCGGCGCTTTTTATAACCGATTCCCGGGTTTCAATCACAGGGCATCGACACAGGGTACGAATTAAAATGATTGACAATCCTTTCATTTTATCTTAAAAATAACATTTCAAAAGCGGGCATAGCTCAGTTGGTAGAGTACAAGCTTCCCAAGCTTGGTGTCGCGAGTTCGAATCTCGTTGCCCGCTCCAGTAACTGCCGTTTTTTCTGGGATAACGTTGTCTGTGCAGATGAATGTGTTCTGCTTTTTGATGTAAGTGTTAGTCAAAAATAATTAATTTCAAACTGGTTTATTTTCATGATCTGATTTTGATTTTATCAGTCCACTTCATTCTGCTGAAAGAGGAAACGGGCCATCGCCCGTTTTTTCTTTTTGGAGATTTCAATCGTGAATAAAGATGACCGGGTGCCGTCCAAATTTAAAAAACCAGTCAGACCCAGGGCAAGAATTTCACCCGAGGTGACAGCGGAAGTCATCCGTCAGGTGGAGTCTCTGGCAACACCCCTGTGTTTATCAGAAGGGATGGAACTGGTTCATGTGGAATATCAGCGGGAATCAGGCGGCGTCATTCTTCGCGTTTACATTGACAAGCCTGGTGGTGTGACGCTCAACGACTGCGTAAATATCAGCCGCCAGTTAAGCGACATTCTGGAGGTTCATCTGGAAATCGCGGGTGTCTATAACCTGGAGGTCTCCTCTCCCGGTGTGGACCGGCCATTGTCAAAACCCGGGGATTACGATCGATTCCGGGGACATCTGGCCAGAATCAAAACCCGTCAGGCAATTGATGGACAAAAAAATTTTACAGGCGTTTTAGCGGGATTGACTGATGGCCGGATCACCGTGACATGTGGCCAAAAGACGATTGTAATCCCCCATGAGGAAATCAGCCGGGCCAAACTGGTCAATTATAACGGAGAAATCTGATGCTTATTACCGATATTAAACGAATTGTCGACCAGGTGAGTCGGGACAAGGGAATCAATCGGGATATCCTTATCAAAGCGCTTGAAGAAGCCATAAAATCTGCCGCCAAAAAGAAATTGGGAAACAGGGTCGATCTGGAAATTCAATACAATCATCAAAACGGCGAGATACAGGTATTTCAGTTTCGGGAAGTTGCAGAAGTTGTGGAAGACCCCGAAACCCAGATCACCCTGGCCGAGGGCCGTATTCTGGATCCGGAATGTGAAATTGGCGACAGCCTGGGCACACGGATGGAAATCAACCAACTGGGCCGGATTGCTGCCCAGTCTGCCAAGCAGGTGATCATTCAGAAGATGAAGGAAGCCGAGCGGGTTGCGGTTTATGACAACTTTATCGACCGGAAAGGCGAAATCATCAATGGCATTGTGCAACGTCTCGATCATGGTGACATTGTCGTGAATCTGGGGCAAACCGAAGCAGTTCTCAAAGTCGATCAGCAGATTCCCAAGGAATCCTATCGTCGGGGAGACCGCCTGCGGGCGTATATTATGGATATTCATCAGAAAGAGGCCAAAGGTCCCCAGATTCTGCTGTCACGGACCCACCCGAATTTCCTGATCAATCTGTTCAAGACCGAGGTTCCGGAAATCAGTGAAGGGGTTGTTCAGATTCGGGGAGCTGCCCGTGATCCCGGTATCCGGGCAAAAATTTCGGTTTCTTCCCAGGATTCGGACATCGATCCGGTTGGGGCATGTGTGGGTGTAAAGGGCAGTCGGGTTCAGAATGTGGTTCAGGAGCTTCGGGGCGAAAAGATTGACATCATTCCCTGGCATGTGGATCCGGCCCGATTTGTCTGCAACGCCCTGGCGCCGGCCCAGATCACCCGCGTCATCATCGATGAGACCAATCATTCCATGGAAGTCATTGTACCGGATGAGTACCTGTCCATTGCAATCGGCAAGAAAGGGCAGAATGTCAAGCTGGCATCCAAACTGACAAGCTGGAAACTGGATGTCAAAAGTGAACAGCAATATCGTGATTCACTGGAAGTCCACCGCCAGGCATTGGCTTCGCTCAAGGGAGTCGGTCCGGAATTGGCGGATATGCTTCATCAAAAAGGATTGATCACAGTTGATGACCTTCGTCATGCAACTGAAGACGATCTGATGACCATTGCCGGAATTGAGTCGGATCAGTCAAAGCAGATCATTGAAGAGGCCAGATCGGCCATAATAAAAGGCAAAAACAGAAAATCCAGAGAACCCGGGATCCAGAGTGATCGCAGCAGTAACCCGGTCATTCAGGATGATTCCAGTGGTGTGTAACAACCAACATTCAAGGGGGATAAATGGCAAAGATCAGAGTCTGTGAACTTGCCAAGGATCTGAACATTTCCACCAAATTACTGCTTGATCGGTTGAAAGGCCTGGATATTGAGGCAAAAAGCCATCTCAGTTCTCTGGAGGATGAAGACGTTGTTCGAGTCCGTGAAAGCATCATCGGTTCTCAGCAATTGTCGGATAAAAACCGGCCCACGGTCATCCGCAGACGCCGGGACAAGGTAATTGGCGAGCAGGATAAAGCGGTGATGCCGGATGAGGCTGAGCCGGAGCCGTCCCGGGAACACCGGGTCATACCCGAAGCACCGAAACCGGATATCGATCAGGAAGCACCGGCCATACCGGATATCGCGCCGGAAGTCATACCGGAAGAACCCGAAATGACAGAACCGGTAGCGGAAACCCCGCCCACTGAAATGATGATGGATTCCGAACCGGAAGCGGAATCTGTTCAGCCGGAATTGACAGATGTGATTGTTGGCGATGCGACAATTTCCGAAGCGGTTGTTCCCCCTGCAACCGATATTTCGGAAGACGTCACACCCGATATCGCACCGGGTTCAACGCGGCCTTCTGACAAAATGATTGTGGAAGCGGAAAAGGAAACGCCCCCTCCGGCCATGCCGCCTTCCCAGGAACCGGTTTTGCCGGGTGCTGCCAGACCGGAAAAACCCGGTAAAAAGAAAAAGAAACAGAAAAAGGACATGCCTGCCCGTATCATTGCGTTGCCGACATTGACCCCGGATAGCGTACCTGTCCTGGAGATACCGGAGGAAATACCGGAAAAACCCGAAGAAAAAGAACCTGCCGCCATCCGGAAGGTTCATCCCAAAACTGAAAAACCGGTTGTCACTCCCGAAACCCCTGCTGAAACCGCCATCAAGGACAAAAAGAAGAAAAAACAGCTCAAGGAAATTGAAGACGAAGCAGAGGCGAAAAAAACAGCCAAAAAGAAAGTCGGATTTCGAAAAAAAGAAGTCGTCGAAGGGGCTGACCTGTATTCGGAGTCCGGTCGAAATCGGAAACAGTCCAAAAAAGGCGGAAAATCTAAATTTGTTCCCCCGCCACAAAAGACCGTTCAGACTACCCCCAAAGCCATCAAACGCCGAATTCGCATCGATGACACCATTGTGTTGTCTGATCTGGCCAAACGCATGGGTGTCAAAGCCAGTGATATCATCGTCAAACTGATGTCACTGGGCGTCATGGCCACGGTGAATCAGGCAGTGGATTTTGATACCGCCGCCCTTGTGGCCACGGAATTCAGTTATGAAGTCGAGCGTGCGGCGTTTGAGGAAGATACCCTCATCCGGCTTGAACAGGATGATCCGACTAAAATGATCGGGCGTCCGCCGGTTGTCACCATCATGGGACACGTGGATCATGGCAAGACATCCCTTTTGGATGTCATCCGAAAAACCCGGGTCACCGAAGGAGAAGCCGGCGGCATCACCCAACACATCGGGGCCTATCATGTTTCGACAGACAGAGGGCAGATTGTATTTCTGGATACACCCGGTCATGAGGCATTTACCGCCATGCGATCCAGGGGCGCCGGCATCACCGATCTGGTTGTTCTGGTTGTGGCAGCGGATGACGGGGTCATGCCGCAAACCCTTGAGGCAATCAACCATTCCCGTGCAGCCAATGTTCCCATCATTGTGGCCGTCAATAAAATGGATAAACCGGGCGCTGACCCGGACCGGATTTTAAGAGAGCTCTCGGATGCAGGCCTGGTTCCGGAGGAATGGGGCGGCGACACCATGTGTGTAAAGGTGTCGGCCAAAGCGCGACAGGGAATCGATGATTTGCTGGATAGAATTCTTCTACAGGCCGAAGTGCTGGAACTGAAGGCAGATCCCAATCGACTGGCATTCGGCCATGTCGTGGAAGCCAAACTTGATCCCGGACGCGGGCCGGTTGCGACCGTTTTGGTCCAGCAGGGCACACTCAAAGCCGGTGATCCGATTGTATGCGGCATTTATTATGGCAAGGTTCGCTCCCTGCTGGATGACAGGGGCATTCAGGTGGAATCCGCAGGGCCATCCATGCCTGTCGAAGTCATCGGGCTTTCGGGTATTCCGGTTGCCGGAGATGAACTGATTGCCCTTTCCGATGAAAAAGATGCCAGGAATGTCAGTGTCCACCGGTTTCAGAAGCAGCGGGCCAAGGAATTGGCCAAAACCAACCGGCTGAGCCTGGACAAGCTTTTTGAGAAAATGAAGGAAGGTGAGGTCAGGGATCTCAATATCATTATCAAGGCCGATGTACAGGGATCCATTGAAGCGCTTTCCGATTCACTGGTCAAATTGTCCAATGAAGAGGTCAACATCAATGTCGTTCATGCCGGCGCCGGTGCGATTACCGAATCGGATGTGTCCCTGGCTGCCGTATCCAACGCCATCATCATCGGTTTCAATGTCCGTCCGCCAGCCAAGGTGCAGTCAATGGCGGCAGATGAACATGTGGATATGCGGTTTTACAACATCATTTACAATGTCATCAAGGATGTCAAAGACGCCATTGTCGGCATGATGAAATCCACATTTGAAGAACGGATTCTGGGTCGGGCGCTGGTTCGGGCCGTTTACAACATACCCAAAATCGGCACCATCGCCGGCTGTTATGTCACGGATGGCAAACTTCAGCGGAGCAGGCCCGTTCGGGTAATTCGGGATGGCATCGTTGCATTTGAAGGAAAAATCGGCAGCCTGAAGCGGTTTAAAGAAGATGCCAAGGAAGTTCTAACCGGATACGAATGTGGTGTTGGTGTTGATAACTTCAATGATATCAAACAGAATGATATTCTGGAGTGCTTTTACCTGGAAGAGTTGAAACCCGAGGTTGAATAATCGGGTATTTCACAACCTGGAAAGTTATCGAAACGGATCAATCATGGTCGTCGGCTATGGTATTGTGACATTTCGGCTGTATGACTGCCGTTCTCTCAAGGAAAAGCGGTCTGTTGTCAAATCCATCATAAACCGGATACAGAACCGTTTTAACGTGTCTGTTGCGGAAGTCGGCGACAATGATATCCATCAGAAAGCCCAAATCGGATTTGCTGTTGTGGGAAATGATAAAAAATGGATCAACTCCATCATGGACAGGCTTCTTGATATGGCCCACGAATTTGAGGCGGCATCTGTAGTGGACACCGAAATGGAGATCATGACGCTATGAAAACATATTCCAGGATGGACCGGGTCAGCGGAGAAATTCACAAGATCATTTCCGGCCTTCTTCAGAAAGATATCGGGGATCCCCGCCTGGAGATGGTCACGATTACCGGCGTCAAAACGTCACCGGATCTGCGAAACGCCAAAATATATTTTGTGATTACCGGTGGGAAATCCAAAAGTGAGGACGCCAGGCAGGGATTTCAAAGTGCGATGGGATTTATCAAAAAATCCATCTCCCGGCAGATCGATCTGCGGTATATTCCGAATCTGAGTTTTTTTTATGATGAATCCTTTGATTATGGGGACCACATTGATCGCATGTTAAAACAACTGGTTATATCCAATGGATCAGATCATCAACCACTTGAATAATGGCGATCACATACTGGTCGCCACACACACCGATCCGGATGGCGATGCCATCGGCTCTCTGATTGCCATCGGCCTGGCTCTCATCAAGCGGGGAAAGCACGTTCTTTTTTACAATGAAAGCCCGATTCCTGCGGTTTACCGCTTTTTACCCGGCGTCAGTCATGTTAAAAATCAACTCGACCCGGATGGTGTTTATGATACCGCAGTTGTTGTGGACTGTGGGGATATTGGCCGGGTGGGGATGATTGCCGACCGGATTCTCCGGATACCGGTTTTGATCAACATCGACCATCATGTCACCAATACCAATTTTGGAACCTGCCAATGGCTCGATTTTGAAGCCTGCGCCAGTGCGGAAATTGTTTTTCGGTTGATCGAAGCCATGCATATTCCCATCTCGACAGATATTGCGACATGCATCTATACGGGCATTCTGACCGATACCGGATCTTTCCGGTTTTCCAACACCAATCGGGCCGCATTTGAAATCTGTGAAAAAATGATCACTAATGGCGTCAACCCGTTTCAGGTGGCCCAGCATGTCTATGGCACCTATTCCCTGGGGCGAATCAAGCTTCTGAACCGGGCGCTCGATTCCATTGAAATTTCCAAAAACGGAAAGGTGTCCATGATGTCGGTGACCCGGGCCATGCTCGAAGAAACCGGAACGCAACCGGAAGATGCCGATGGCCTCATCAACTATGCCAAACGGATTCAGGATGTTCAGGTTGCCGTGCTGATTCAGGAGCAGTTACCAAATGGTTCTGAAAACCGGAACAACGGGTGCACCTATCATGTCAGCCTGCGCTCGGATGGAACCGTCGATGTGGCCGCGATCGCGGCCACGTTTGGTGGTGGGGGGCATGTCAGCGCCGCCGGTTTCACCATCAAATCGAGCCTGCACGATGTAAAAAACCGCATATGCCAGTTGACCGAATGCCAGTAGACCGGCAGATCGCGCCAGAACCTCACGACGTGTCTGATGGATTCATGACCAAAGATGGTGTCCTGATCATCGACAAACCCGAAGGCATGTCATCCGCCCGGGTCGTGGCGTGTATCAAGCGTATGTTGAAAGCGGACAAGGCGGGTCATTCCGGAACACTGGATCCGTTTGCAACCGGGGTACTGGTCTGCTGCCTCAACCGGGCGACCCGACTGAATCAGTTTTTTCTTCACGATACAAAATCCTATTTGGCCGAGCTTCATCTGGGTGTCGAGACCGACACCCAGGATTCAACCGGTGCCATCCTGTCTGTCCAGTCGCTTCCCGTTGATCTGGAAACAAAACTGGAAGGAATTTTATCTGAATTTACCGGAGAAATTCACCAGATACCTCCCTCATTTTCGGCATTGAAGCATCAGGGGGTGCCGTTATATCAATTGGCCAGAAAAGGTATTCATATTCAGAAGCCCCCCCGAACGCTTCAGATTTCAAGAATTCAGATAATGGATGTCCGGTTGCCGCGGATCCGGCTTGAAATTGACTGTTCAGCCGGAACCTATATTCGAACCCTTGCATCGGATATGGGTAAAAAACTGGGTTGCTGCGCCCATCTCCATTCGCTGAGACGACTTTCCAGTTCCGGATTTTCTCTGGAACAGGCCATCTCCATTGATACGCTGAGAACTGTTGTGTCCACCGGCCAGGTCTCATCGGTCATGATCTCAATGAATGATGCTCTTTCCGGAATGAAATCGGTTATTGCAGATAATACTTTGACGGATAAACTCAGATATGGCAATATACTGACCGGGGCAGACCTGCCGGACAGCGGCAACCGGTCCCAATTGATGAAAATTGTGGATAGCAACTTGAATTTACTGGCAGTATTGCGATATGATCCGAAACGGGACCGGTTTGAATATGCATGTAATCTGACATGAGTGTAGGGGTTATACGTTCGGTTGCCATACGGCGCGTTCTGTTGATGCCATTACCCGGCGGAACCGGGTAACAGACAGACGGGCAGTTTTGTGCAGGTTATAATATCTATCTGATTATATTAACGATCATTTTTAAATTGGAGGTTGTATAACGTGGTTTTGACATCTGATACCAAAAGAAAACTGATTGATCAATTCAAACTCCATGATTCAGACACGGGTTCACCAGAGGTCCAGGTCGGGCTTTTGACCCATCGAATTTCCTATCTGACCGACCACCTCAAGGTACACAGCAAGGATCATCTTTCCCGAAGAGGCCTTTTGATGCTGGTCGGAAAACGCCGAAGATTGTTGAATTATGTCAAAAACAAGGATGTTCAGCGATATCGGACCATCATCGAAACACTGGGATTGCGCAGGTAAGTGTTTCTTCCCGGAACAGGCCGTTTTGTTGAAACAGAACATCTGTCAAATCGATCATCAACCCTGAGCCGAATGCAATTCCGGCGATGGAAGGGGTGGCAACTGGCCTTTCAACAGTCAGGCACGAACCGGTTGCCAGTGGCATGTCACCGCATTTTATCATAAGGAATCTGTAATGGAATACAAATTGGAAGCCCAGCTTGGGGACGGACTGCTGACCATCAGTACGGGAAAGGTGGCCAAACAGTCATCCGGCGCGGTTTGGGTGCAATATGGTGAAACAATTGTTCTGGTTACGGTTGTCGCCGCAAACGACGCCATGCCGACTCAGGATTTTTTGCCGCTGACCGTCGAATATCAGGAAAAAATCTATTCGGCAGGCCGGATTCCCGGAAATTATTTTCGACGGGAAATCGGAAGACCTTCAGAAAAGGAAATTCTGACATCCCGATTGATCGACCGGCCCATCCGGCCCCTGTTTGCCAAAGGGTTCTGCTCAGAAACCCAGCTTATTGCAACGGTTTTATCCATGGACCCGGAGCATGACCCGGACGTTCTGGCCATGATCGGGGCATCGGCGGCGCTTGAGATATCCGATATCCCGTTTCTGGGCCCCATCGCCAGTACGCGGGTCTGCCGAATTGATGGCCAACTGGTCGTAAATCCACCCCTTTCTGTAGAAAAAACCAGTGATATCAACATCATTGTCGCCGGTTCCCGTACCGGAGTCGTGATGGTCGAGGGGGGTGGAAATATCGTCAGCGAATCAGAAATGCTGGAAGCCATCTATTTTGGCCATAATGCCATCCAGCCGGTGATTGATCTTCAGGAGAAGTTGAAATCCCTCTGTGGCAAACCCAAACGGGTTGTTGCCCCAAAAGAGAAGGATGCAGCCCTGGTTGAACAGGTTAAAGAACTGGCGCTGGTCCCATTTCGGGAAGCCATACTGATCCCCACCAAGGTCGAGCGGTACCGTGCGATTCGCGATGTCAAACTCGCGTTGATGGAATCTTTGGGTCAGACCGCACTGGACCGGAAAGATGAAATATCTGACATTCTTCATGATCTTCAGAAACAGATCTGCCGGACCCTGATTCTTTCCGAGGGCAAGCGTATTGACGGTCGAAAATTTGATGAAATCCGGCCCATTACCTGTGAAGTCGGTATTCTTTCCAGACCCCACGGCAGCGCCCTGTTCACACGGGGAGAAACCCAGGTGCTGGGCGTGTTGACACTTGGCTCCGGTCAGGATGAACAACGGGTGGAAACATTGTCGGGTGAAGAATCACGGCCATTCATGCTCCACTACAATTTCCCCCCATTCAGTGTGGGTGAAGTCAAGCGCATGTCCGGTCCCAGCAGACGTGATATCGGACATGGTGGTCTGTCCACCCGGGCCATTGAAAAGATTTTGCCCGAAAAGGAAAATTTCGATTATACCATCCGGCTGGTATCCGAGGTCCTGGAATCCAACGGTTCTTCTTCGATGGGAACGGTTTGTGCCGGAACCCTGGCCCTGATGGACGGGGGAGTTCCCATAAAATCTCCGGTCGCCGGCATTGCCATGGGGCTTGTCAAGGATGGGGATCAGGTTGCCATTCTGTCGGATATACTGGGTGATGAAGATCATACCGGGGATATGGATTTCAAGGTTGCCGGAACCTGTACCGGGATTACCGCGCTCCAAATGGACATCAAGATTCATGAGCTTCCCCGATCCATTCTGGAACAGGCCCTGAATCAGGCAAAAGATGGCCGACTTTTTATTCTGGATAAAATGATGTCTGCGCTGGATACGCCCCGGGAAACCATTTCTCAATATGCGCCGGCCATCACAACGGTCAAGATCAATCCCGACAAGATTCGGGACATCATCGGCCCCGGTGGCAAAATGATCCGGTCCATCCAGAGTGAAACCAACACGCGCATCGAAATTGATGATACCGGACTGGTCAAGATCGCCGCCCTGTCCAAAGAAGACGGGGACGCCGCACTCAGCCTGATCAACGGGTTGACCATGGAAGCCGAAGTCGGTCGGGTCTACGATGGCACCGTTGTCAAGATCACGGATTTTGGTGCATTTGTACAGATCCTGCCTGGCACCGATGGTCTGGTACATATTTCCCAGCTTTCAACCCGCCGGGTGACCCATGTTTCGGATGTGGTAAAGGAAGGGGACAAGTTTCGTGTAAAGGTTCTGGAAATTTCCCGGGACGGCAAAATCCGTCTCAGCCACAAGGCCGTACTGGAAGAAGGTCTATAACCCATGCCGGATACGCCAGTGACACATTTGAACGCAATGCCCGCCAGAAAAACCGTTCTCGACAACGGCGTTCGAATCCTGACGCTGGATATGCCCCATGTGCGATCCGTTTCCATGGGCATATGGGTCAATATCGGATCACGAAACGAGTCGGATGCCGAAAACGGGTTATCCCATTTCATCGAGCACATGATTTTCAAAGGGACGGAAAAACGTTCCGCTTTCGATATCGCGCGGGCCTTCGATGCCATTGGCGGCTATTCCAATGCCTTCACGTCCATGGAAACAACCTGTTTTCATGCCCGGGTCATGGACAGCCATTCGGAAACCATGATCGACATCCTGACGGATATTTTTTTGAATCCGGCGTTTTCCCGGGAAGATATTGAACGGGAACGTCCGGTCATCCTGCAGGAAATCGGCATGGTGGAAGACACTCCCGATGAATATGTACACATGCTGGCCGGAGAAACATTCTGGGGCGGGCATCCCCTGGGTCGCTCCATTCTGGGATCCCGTGAAAATATTTTTCGATTCGATTCACAGACCCTCAGACAGTTTTTTAACACGGCATACTCCCCTTCAAAGACACTCATTGCGGCAGCCGGTCGTATTGATCATGACCGGCTGGTTGACCGGATCGGGCCACTCTTTGACCGGCAGGCAGCAGAACATATCCGTCCTGCCAGTCCGCCGCCGCCAGCCCGGTCCCGCATGGATATTTTTGAAAAGGATCTGGAACAGGCCCATATCTGTATCAATGCCAGCGGATTGCCCATTTCCCATGACAAACGCTATACCCTCAGCATGCTCAATACGCTTCTGGGGGGCAACATGAGCTCCCGCCTGTTTCAGTCCATACGGGAGCAGCGGGGGCTGGCGTACTCGGTATATTCCTTTGTGTCATCCTACCTGGATGCCGGAATGTTTGGTGTTTACGCCGGAGTGGATTCTGCCAATGCGCCTGAAACCATCACACTGATTCTTGAGGAACTGGCCCGAATCAAACACGACGCACCGGATATGACCGACATGAAAAATGCGCGGGAATACACCAAGGGAAGCCTGCTTCTGTCCTCGGAAAGCAATGACAACCAGATGGTTCGGCTGGCTCAAAGCGAATTTTATTTTGGCCGCGCCACCTCGATGGATGAAATATTTTCGCAAATCGATTCCGTAACCCCGGAAGACATTCAGAATCTGGCCTGTGAACTCTTTCAACCCGATCAGGTGTCTCTCACGTTGTTGGGGCCAGCCGGTGACAGAAGCGCTATCGAAGGCGCGTTTCACCCGTCTGTCTAATATTTCCGACGCCTCCTTCCCCAAGGTCAATATGTCATGTCCGATGAAGCACCCATCATTTATATTCAACGCCTGAGACCCCAGCTTGACGCCGACATTCCGATTCCCGAATATATGACGCTTCAGTCCGCGGGAATGGATATTTGTGCCGCCATACCGGATGATGTCATTCTTCAGCCCGGAGATATCCAGAAAATTCCCACCGGATTTGCCATGGCCCTTCCCCCGGGCCATGAAGCCCAAATTCGCCCCAGAAGTGGACTGGCGGTTCAGCATGGCATCACCCTCATCAACAGCCCGGGAACCGTCGATGCGGATTATCGGGGTGAAATCCAGATCGCGCTGATCAACCATGGCCGGAAACCGTTTACCATCCATCGCCGTGACCGGATCGCACAAATCGTCATTGCCAGGGTATGCCAGGCCAGGCTGATTGAACGCCCGACACTGGAACAGACCGGGCGGAATACCGGCGGCTTTGGCCATACCGGCAGATGACACCGCTGCCGAATTCCAGCACTCTTTCTGTCTGCATTCTGGCCAGCGGCAGCCAGGGCAACTGCATCCACGTATCCAATGGCAGCACCGCGATTCTGGTGGATGCCGGACTTTCCGGCAAGGAAATCGAGCGCCGGATGGCGCAGCGGGGACTGTCTCCTGCAAATCTCAATGCCATTGTGGTGTCTCATGAACACACCGATCATATTCAGGCTGTGGGCATTTTGTCCCGTCGCTTCCATCTGCCGGTGTATATGACCTCCCAAACTGCCGTTGCCGCGGCGCCTCACCTGAAAAATCTGGATTCAACGGTTTCATTTGAATGCGGATACCGGTTTTGTATCGATTCCCTGACCATCGATCCATTTTCCATTTCCCATGACGCCGAAGACCCTTCCGGATTTACCATTCAGCATGCCGGTATCAAAATCGGCATTGCCACGGATCTGGGGATTGTCACGTCTCTGGTAAAAACCTGCCTTGCCGATTGCCGCCTTCTGGTTCTGGAGGCCAACCATGATCCCGATATGCTGATGAACGGCCCCTACCCCTGGCCCCTGAAGCAGCGCATCAGGGGACGCACCGGACACCTGTCAAATACCGATTCCTGCATGCTGCTGCGGGAATTACGCCATGCCGGACTGCAGGATGTGATCCTTGCGCATCTGAGCGAAACCAACAACACGCCGGAAAAAGCACGTTCCGAAGTGGGAAACGCCATTGGCGATTTTCCGGTGCGATTGACGGTTTCCACCCAGAATGTCTGTGGGGATATTTTTACCATGTCATCCCAAGAGCCATGAAAATCTGTAAAACGCACCATTTTGGCCCGGTTACCGGATACGAACTGGGCTTCAGCCCCATCGGGCGCCCGCTCATGACGGTTTTTTTCTACCACGTTGACGGCCTGATCATCGACACCGGCCAGCGGCACATGCGTCAGGCCGTATTCGACATTCTGGACAGACACCGGCCAGACCGGATTCTCTTGACCCACCATCACGAAGATCATAGCGGCAATGCCGGCGCCGTCCGCTCCCGGTATGAGGTCGATGTCATGGGGCACAGTCTGACCGCGCAAAAATTGGCCGGCCCCTTCAAAATCCGGGCCTATCAGCATCTGGTTTGGGGCAAGTCCGATCCGGCGCCTGTTCTGCCGGCAGCGGAGATCCGCACCCGCTCCGGTCGCCTCATCCCCATCCACACGCCTGGCCACAGCAGGGATCATACCGTGTATCTGAATACCGATCAGGGTTGGCTGTTTTCCGGCGATCTGTATCTCGGAGACCGGATCAAATATTTTCTGGCAGATGAAAACATCCACGACCAGATCGTATCCCTCAAAACCATTCTGGACCATGATTTTGACGCCCTCTTTTGCTGCCATCATCCATCGGTAAAAAACGGAAAGGCCCGGCTTGAAAAAAAGTTGGCGTTTCTTCAGGATTTTTGTGGTGCGGTTCATCATCTGCGCCAAAAAGGGATGGCGGAATCAGACATCATCCGGCAACTCGACCGGCATCAGGATCGCCTGGTAAAATGGGTGACCCTGGGAAATGCCTGCTTTGCCAACATGGTTCGGAGTGCGTTGAAGAACTGACAGAATGACCGGAGTTCACGGCAACTGATCTTTTTTCCTGGAAATGCGAAAATCCTTACAAATCCTCCCTTATTCCAACGCCTTAATTTCAATCATCAAAGCGGCTTCACCAATGGAACATCCAGGGACAACATCCGATATCGGTCCTCGTACAATTGATGCCGGGCACCTTTCAACCAGGCCACCGCAGCGGTTCCACGTTCTTCACGGTTCACGCTGTTTCATTCCTTTTGCCATACAGGATAATCAAATTCATCCATAAATACTTCTCTGATTTCCGATATTACCGATCCCAACCTTATACGCATTGCATCCCGATGCGTCGAATTGACAATATCCCCCACCGAATTGAAACCATTGTCAGACAGCAACTCCAAAGATTTTTCGCTCAGCATATCCTCAAACATATTCGAAAGAGGCACATCCATACAATCCGAAATATTCAAATTCAGTTTTGCAGGTTTCCTTTCATTCTCTATTTTTTTTATGGTGTCACGCACAATGTTCAAAACAGATGGGAACATCTCTGTTTGTTCCGGCAACAGGCTTTCATACGTATTTAATCGGTCATATATCTGACGGTCTATTTTTTCAACAGCCATACCATACCGGGATCGATTGTTTTTCAGGATCGCATCCGCTATGTGAGGGTCATATCCCATAGTATTTTTTCGGGTTTGAAAACTGAAGGGGCGCGTCATTTCTCCAAACAGTTGCATGCTGGCATACCCCTGAAAATTGGGCAACCCCGTAATATCCTGCTGATTCAGCACCGGTTTCAGCGCCTGATCCATCAGCTCGGCATCATGTTGACCCAAACGGAAAATAATCATTGACCCCACATTGCCGATAATGGCCGACAGCAGATTGTTTCCACCTCCCAACCCGCCTGCAAGTTGCGCCGTGTATTGTGTGGCCAGCACAAGGCCCATTCTGTATTTCCGTGCCTCTGAAAGCAGTTCCATAAAATTTTCAGGCGGAAGTGTCTGGCATTCATCCACATACAGATAAAATTCTTTTCTTTGGGATACAGGGATGTCTCCCCGTTTCATGGCGGCCAGTTTGAATCTGGATACAATCTGGTTGGCGATCAATGCGCTGATGGTCGATCCAAATCGTCCCCTGCCCAGTTTGACAAGCAAAATCCTGCCGTCATTCATGATGCTTTCAAAATTCAGACTGCTGCGACTTTGGCCGACTATCCGTTTCAATCGGCTGTCACTGGTGAATCGGCTGAATTTGGAAGTGATATAAGGAGATACGTTATTCATGGAGGCTTCTCCACCTGCATTTTCGATTTCTTTCAGCATGGTTTTCAGATGTGCATCGGTTATGTCATTTTTTAACCATTTTCTGAAATCCTCGGACTCGAAGCAATGAACAAAATCCAGCAGTGTGGGTATAAAACCCGGCCTGGGCTTGTCTCCCATCAGAAGACCCAGCATTCCCCGGAAATATTTCTCGAACATCGGGCCCCCGGTTGTTTTGAAATCATATAGACGGTCCAGATTCTGATACAGATCGTCGATGATGATATCCCGATCATCGATGTTTTTCCATTCAATCCGGTTGAATCCCAGGGGCCGATTTTTTTTCAGCAAATCAAAAACGATGACATCATCAACCCGACTGGCCGGAATTTTTCCCAGGATACTGTCCACCATGTCTCCATGCGGATCGATGACGGCCATCCCTTTTCCAGACACAATATATAGAAGGATGAGTGATTCCATGAGGGTGGATTTACCGGTACCGGTTTGTCCGACAATGAACATGTGGCGCATTCTGTCTTCCGTATTCATCTGAATCGACTGTGTCATTCCCTGATGTTCATTGACAAAGAGGGTGATATCCCCTGTTGCCGGATACGATACGGGAAGTATGGCCGGCACGGATCGATGCCTTCGAACGGAAAGAATCGTCAGGTCGGCGGAGGGCGGGCCTGGCAACCGGAAGGCGCAGGCAGCTTCCTGGATTGTCAGGAGGTCCGAATGTGAAAACCATCTGGTATCGATTACCTGATCCGGATGAATGGCTCGGCAGACGAATCCACCGACAAACATTTCATTATGGGAAAGGTTTCCCGAGGTTTGGGTGATCGACTTTCCCAGGATATTGGCAAGGGTTTCTGATATCGGATTTTCGGAAAGCATGAAGACGCCAACGCGGAATGCCGCTTTTTGAAGCTCCTGGAGTTGCTGCAGCAGAAGATTCTGGATTTTGGGAACATGCAAAAAAATGTCTGATTTTTTATCGTTTTCCGCAAGCAGCGAATCACAGAACCGGAATGCCTCTTCCAGAACAAATTTTTCATGCTCTTCCAGTTCGGTGCAACTCAAACGAATCACAATTTGAACAGGCTCCATTTGACCGTTTAGCATGTTCAGGAGATGAGACCAGTCAATTGAATGAAGGTGACCACGGAAATGAAAGAATGTTTGCTTCGGAATCAAACTGTTTTTCTTTCATTTTGCCGAAGCCGATGGAGAATGTTTTTTGCGGACCGACCTGGAAAATGGTATCCCTTATCCGTGTTATCTGACACGCATGGGCCGGAATGAAGGGATACAGACGATGATTCAACTCATCCGGACTGGTAATGGCTGTAAACTCCGCTTCCGGAAAAAAGGTGTACAACAGAGGCACCATTTCAAGATATTTTCTGTAGAGATCCACTTTGACTTCCTCTTCGTTGCTTCCGGTTGCCTGAATTGCCAGGGTTATCCACAACCTGCCCTGTCGTCTGTAAATCATGCATCTCGCAGGTAATCGCGGAGGGCCAACAGGATATCGCATGAAGGAATGCTTCCCGAAGCTGTTGCAGATATACCGGATCAGCGGCATTCAGTTTATTGACGCCGGTTTCGTCCTGAACCAGGGTATCCGTGAGAAGATCCTGTTTCAGAATCGATTTGAGATGAAACGCCGCTAAATCGGTGACGATGCCACCGGACCGGTTGATCCGGACAGCAGGCAGAATGGAGGACATCGGAATTCTCCCGTGTTGATGGATGAGTCAATACCATATTTTATTAAACCCGTCCGGAATTGATTTGAAGAACCTTCAAACCATATACCAGTTTTGATTTTTTTCAAAGAAATTCTAAATCAACAGGATATTGGAACATTTGTCATCCCCGTATCCATCATGGCGGGACAATCCGGCGAATGGCATTTTCTGAAAGACCCACGTCTTTCAACTGGCTGATCATGGCTCTTTTAGCGATCTCGTTGCTTTGTTTGATCTGTTTCCAGATGCAAAAAAACTCTGAACTGTCTTCCGGTTTCGGGACCTGTTTTTCAACATTGATTTGTTCCATGCCGATATTTCCAGCCTCAATCCGTCGATTAGTGATCAAAAACAACCTCCTTCACATGTATGGCGGTGTGCGTATGGCCAAGACAAGCAGTTGAAAGACGTAAATTATGTGTCAACGAAAAAGATCGGGATAAATGCTGTTGATTTTGGAGGGAGTATTTATGGATATACTGTGTAGTCGTCCGGAATGAAAGAGAAGTGAATTATTCTTTTCGGGGAAAATATGGATCAAACAGGAAAACTCAGATTGAAAATGTATCTCCTTTTTGACAATAGACTTTCAGTAAACGATCATGCATCATTCCGGGATGTTCGCCCCCAGAGATGAAAATGAGTGGTCAATTGTAGCCTGGGATTCCAATCCCAGGAATCGGTATTTACAGCTCTATCCCGGGTTTGGAATCCCGGCCTACCATGCATTTTAACGGGAGCATTGATGCGGGTTCCGGAAAGCAAGTTTTCTACCAGCACCTGGGATGACACATTTTCCCAGGGCGGGTAATAAGCCGTATTGAATTGATTCGCAATTTTTTTGACTGTCGGCCTTTCGATTTTTTCATCCAAGGAGAAGTGTCCCGAATCTGAATGGGAATAGATCAGATGGCATCCTTGCGACAAAAGTTCTCCTTTCTGAAAAATTCAGTCAGGTTGGTTTGTATTTTGTGTGATGAATGTCTTGCCGTTTAAGCAGCAAAATCATGTTAGCAACTCCCGAAAATGGTCTATCGAGGATACCCATACATTTTTGGCAATGGGATAGGCATCATGAACAGGTGCGATGACCCAGGCTTTTTCAATTCCGAGATCAGCGATGCCGTTCCAGAATCCTCGGCTCACCTGGGGTGCTGCAGAAGCCTTGCATTCCACAGCCAGTTTTTTCCCGCCCCGTGTCAATATCAGGTCGATTTCAGCGCCTGCTGCTGTCCGGTAAAAGAATGCATCCCATCCGGGCAGACATGCAATAATGTTTTCCAGTACCAGTGTTTCCCATGACGATCCCAATGCCGGGTGGCCAAGCAGATCATCAAAGCCATCTATCCGAAGCATGGAATGCAGAATACCAGTATCCCGGAGATAGATTTTTGGGGACTTCACCAGTCGTTTCCCGATGTTTGGCGCAAACGGAGGAAGAATCCGAAGCATGAATGTGTTTGCGAGCAAATCGATATATCTTTTCATCGTGGTATGGCTCACACCGATATTGGCGCCAAGCTGTGAGGCATTAAATATCTGACCGCTATTGTGTGCACAGATTTGCCATACCCGCCTCAATGTCGCTGCTGGAAGAAAAAATCCGAGTTGCGGGATATCTCTTTCCAGAAAAGTCCGAATAAAGTTCTCCCGCCATCGTCCGCTGATCTCGTCGTCCCGGGCCAGATAGCTGTCCGGAAAACCACCCCGAAGCCAATATTGGGCCAATATGCGCTCCTGCCCGATCGGCAAGAGTTCATGATGCAGCAGCGGAGTCAGTTCCAGATAGGCGATTCGCCCTGCCAGAGTTTCAGAACTTTGCCGGATCAGTTCTGGAGATGCGGATCCAAGAATGAGAAAATGGCCGTTTCTCCGATCCGCATCGATGATGCTGCGCAGTACCGGAAAAATATCCGGCATCCGCTGGATTTCATCCAGGCAAATCAGTTTCCCCTTGTGCTGTTGTAAAAAAAGCTCTGGTTCGGACAGTTTCTGAATATCGGACGGGAGTTCAAGATCCAGATAAACTGTTTCACCGGCATTCTGAATAATTTTCCGGGCAAGTGTGGATTTGCCGCATTGCCTGGGGCCGAGGATTGCTACGGCCGGAAACTCCATCAGGCAGGATGTGATCTCTTTTTGTAACGTGCGTTCGATGTATTGATCTTGCATATTGCATATCTAAACTTCAATATACAAGGTTGTCAAGCGAATTCGATTTTTTGGCGCATGAAAGATTGTTCCGTCCAATTTTTAAAAAGTTGAGACAACTCCAACATCAAATACAGGGGTACGCTTTTGTCTTTAAAAACGTGA